>JAWOHN010000116.1:0-28570 GCA_046485135.1 Anaerolineales bacterium
CCGCTCTTTCCTGGTCAACAATACCGTTCAACGATATACATTGGGAGAGATTCGGCCTGAATTTATTAAACAGGCACAGACGGGAGCCATATCTGAATCAGTTTCAAGACCTGAGCTTATCCCAATAGCACAATTGGATGAGTCCGAATTGCTTGATCTCAGCAGGAAACGCCGGCTGGCCTTGGATCTCAACGAGATGAGAGCTATACAGGAGTATTTCTCGCAAGCGAATCGCCACCCAACTGACGGTGAGCTAGAAACCCTGGCACAAACCTGGTCAGAGCACTGTGTGCATAAAACCTTCAAAGCCCGGATTTTACTTCCGGATGGGACTGAGGTGGACGGCTTGTTGAAAACAACCATTCAGGCTGCCACCACCGCCATCGCTGCAGACTGGGTTCGGTCGGCTTTTGTAGACAACGCCGGGATTATCGCTTTTGATGACCAATACGATCTCTCCTTCAAGGTAGAAACCCACAACCATCCCTCGGCAATTGAACCTTTTGGAGGAGCCAATACCGGTGTTGGCGGCGTCGTGCGAGATAACCTGGGAGTATCACATCGCCCAATTGCTGTGACCGATGTATTATGTTTTGGTCCCTCCGAACAGCCATACGAGTCCCTTCCACAAGGCGTCCTGCACCCGCGCCGGATTCGTTCTGGAGTGGTGGCAGGAGTTGGCGATTACGGAAATAAGCTCGGTCTGGCCACGGTCAATGGTGCTGTGCTTTATCACAACGGTTATACAGCCAATCCATTGGTTTACTGCGGATGTGTCGGCATCGGCCCATGCAATACTTACCCGCGCGAACCCCAGCCATCAGACCAGATCGTAGTCGTGGGAGGGCGCACTGGACGGGATGGTTTACGCGGGGCAACTTTTAGCAGCCTGACTATGGATGCCCAGACGGGTCAGGTAGCGGGTGCTGCCGTTCAGATTGGCGATCCGATAACCGAGAAGGGGGTCATCGAAGTCATTACTCGAGCTCGTGACCAGGGGCTTTATCATGCTGTGACTGACTGTGGTGCGGGGGGATTGTCCAGTGCAGTCGGTGAGATGAGCGCCAATCTTGGCGCCCGCGTGAATCTGCAACAAGTACCCTTAAAATACGCCGGCCTGGAACCTTGGGAAATCTGGCTGAGTGAAGCTCAGGAACGCATGGTGCTGGCAGTTCCCCCTGCTGCTTTACCGGCATTGTTGGACCTGTGCAAAATATATGAGGTCGAGATAAGCGACATCGGTGAATTCATTCCCAGCGGGCGGCTGGAAGTGTTCTACGGCGACATTCCGGTGATAAACCTGGATGAGGATTTCCTGCACAATGGCATTCCCCGCCAGGTGTTGAGGGCAGAATGGCCACTTGCTAAAGAGGGCTACTCCTTAGATGCACTACAGCCAAAACCCGCCTCGCTCCAGCCTGGCCCGTTGTTACTTTCCCTTCTTTCCCACCCGAATATATCCTCAAAAGAAACCATTATCCGCCAGTACGATCACGAGGTCCGCGGAGCAACCATCGTGCGCCCCCTGACCGGGGTTGCACATGACGGTCCAGCGGATGCTGCCGTGATGAAGCCCTTAGAGACAGGTGGCTTTCGGGGTTTTGTGCTGGCAAACGGTATCAATCCTTTCATCGGAGAAGTCGATCCATATGCCATGGCTTTTAGCTGTGTGGACGAGGCCATCCGGAATGCCGTAGCAGTTGGAGGCGATCCACAGCGCCTGGCTCTCTTGGATAATTTCTGTTGGGGCAATCCACGCCGTCCCGAGACCCTTGGTAGCCTGGTACGAGCAGCTCAAGGTTGCCATGACGCATCCTTGTATTACAAAACTCCTTTCATTTCAGGAAAGGATTCACTGAACAACGAGTATATTGGCAGTGATGGGCAGCGACACGCCATACCGGGCACTCTACTGATATCAAGCATTGCTATCCACCCTGACATCCGCTGTTCCATCACACTGGATATCAAAGCACCCGAAAACAATATTTATCTGGTAGGTGATTTTCAACCCGCTCTTGATGGAAGCCACGCCTTACACCTGGTCGGAGCACAATCCTTTACGGACAAATCTGCTCTTAACAAAGTTCCACAACGGCCTGCTCATGCGCGGCAAATTTACCAGGCCTTGCACACGGCTATGATGAAAGGATTGGTTTGTTCTGCTCATGACCTGAGTGAGGGTGGGCTGTCTATTGCGGCAGCAGAGATGGCTATTGCGGGCCGGCTGGGGATAAATCTTGACCTTTCTGCTATCCAAATTAATCCGGTGACAACACTCTTCGGTGAAACCAATGGATGCTTATTGGTTGAAATCGAAACTGAGAATACCGCTGCTTTCGAAGACCTGCTATGTCACCATTTTTCAGCAGCTGGAATAGACCAGGAGACGCCCCTCTTTCTCCGCTTGGGAATTACATTGATCCAGCCCAAATTGCACATAACCCACAACGGACAATCATTGATCGATTTGCCGGTTTCTGATTTAGTATCGGCATTCCACAACAATGGTGATTGGCCGGAAATAATTTAACAAAGATCTTGGTTCCAACGGCCAATCACTGGAGCAAACCGCTGGATTTTCTTCTGAGTTTGTAAAGTTACTTTTAGCGGTTTGCTAATATACAAAATTATTTTGGTCTGACCCAGCAATCTGACTGACAAATATCGTATGAAACAGGTCTTAATCCTTCATGCACCCGGAACCAACCGCGATGGTGACATTGCTTATGCAGTAAGCGCAGCTGGTGGTTCCCCCCAAATCCGACCTCTGACCCTTCTCCGAAATGATGGGACCACCTGGAAAGATTATTCCATGTTGGTTTTACCGGGAGGATTTTCATATGGAGATGCTTTGGGAGCAGGCCGGTTATGGGCTTTAGATCTGCAAACCTGGTTTCAAGATCAACTTTGGGAATTTGTCGCCAGCGGGAAGCCCATCATCGGTATTTGTAACGGCTTCCAGGCGCTGGTAAAAGCTGGGATCCTTCCGGGAAACAACCTGACTGCGACGCTGACGTTTAATGCCTCCGGCAAGTTTGAGTGCCGCCAGGTCTGGTTGGATCCTTGCTGTTCTAACCCGTCTGCCTGGCTTGAAGGGCTCAACCCAATTCTATGCCCTGTGGCTCATGGAGAAGGTCGCTTCCTTATGAGATCAGACCAACAACTTTCTGCTCAACAAATTGCTTTCACCTACATAATGGAAGACGGAAGCCCTGCCAACTGTACTTACCCCTACAACCCTAATGGATCCACTGCCGACATTGCGGGGGTGACCAACCTGGAGGGAAATGTGCTTGGTCTTATGCCACACCCTGAGAATCATATTTATCCGAACCAGCACCCAGGCTGGACTCGTGGTCACAATAATGGCTATGGACTGGCATTATTCCAAAATGGACTGCGGATGGCAAAATAGGCAGAGTCGTGGCCTCGTGATAATGAAAATAAGGACCATCCCGAAATCACAGAAAAGGATTAACCATGCAAGCTGAAATATTACTTAAGGCGTTTCAAGAACCCTTCACCGAGAGCCATTTACCTTTCCCCTGTAACAAGGGAAAAGTCCGTGATGTTTACAACTTAAGCGAAAAACGTCTTTTGTTAATTACAACGGACCGGTTGTCTGCGTTTGATCGCATCTTAGGCGCAGCGCCCTACAAGGGGCAAGTGCTCAATCAACTTTCGGCCTGGTGGTTTGATCAAACCAAAGATATCGTAGCGAACCATACCCTGGAGGTTCCTGACCCAAATGCTCTGCTGGCACTGGAAACAAAACCATTCCCCATCGAGGTGATCGTGCGCGGCTACATCACCGGTGTTACTTCCACCGCCTTATGGTACCGCTATTCCTTGGGCGAGCGCAATATTTATGGACACCAACTGCCAGATGGTTTGCAAAAGAATCAGGCTCTTTCACAACCAATTATCACTCCGACCACAAAAGGAGGTCCCACTGGGCATGACGAACGTCTCACACCCGCGGAGGTGGTTGAAAAGGGATATCTGAGTAGCCAAATCTGGCAGTCTATCCAAGAAGCAGCCTTGAACCTGTTTTCTCATGGGCAGACGATCGCTGCCAAAGCAAACTTAATCCTGGTAGATACCAAATATGAATTCGGTTTGGATCAAAACGGGGGCATCCGTTTGATCGATGAATTACATACGCCCGATTCATCACGTTACTGGCTAATGGATACCTATGAACAAGCATTAGAGACGGGTGCTGAGCCGGAAAACTATGACAAAGAATATCTGCGCTTGGAATACGCCCAACAAGGCTACCGGGGAGAAGGAGAGCCCCCACCGGTCCCGAATGAACTTTGGTTAGAGATCAGCCGGCGATATATTGATCTATACGAACGTCTGACAGGGCAAGGTTTCAGGCCGGGGAGCTATCCAGTTGCACCCCGTCTGGCGCAGAATCTTTGCAAGAGTAGAATCCTTCAGGAAGGGAAATAATGACAGCCAAACCTGTGGTGATTATTTTAATGGGCTCTGCTTCTGACCTGCCTCACTGCGCTGAAATTGCAACCGCGCTGGAGAATCTGGGGATCGATTATGTACAACGAGTTGCTTCAGCTCATAAATCTCCATCGCGCCTATTGCATATCCTTCAGGAGTATGAAGCCAGCTCACGCCCGCATGTCTATATCACGGTTGCAGGTCGCAGCAATGCCCTTAGCGGTATGGTAGATGCGATGGTAAGCTCTCCGGTAATTGCCTGCCCGCCCCCCAGCCAGGCTTATGCGGGTGTGGACATCTATTCCTCACTGCGCATGCCATCAGGAGTTGCCCCCGTCCTTGTCTTAGAGCCTGCCAACGCGGCATTAGCTGCGGCTAAGATGCTGGCGCTATCCGAGCCTGCTCTGCTTGAAAGGATACTAGCTCTCCAGGAGAACAACCAAAAAACCTTAGAGCAGGCAGATGCCCAGATTCAGAGGAACAATCAGGATACCAAAATATAGCCATGCATGATAAACCCATGGAAGAATGCGGCGTCTTCGGGATCGCCGCCCCCCCAAACCAACCAGACGTTGCCCGCCTGGTTTTTTATGGTCTTTTTGCCTTGCAACACCGTGGACAAGAAGCTGCCGGTATTGCAGTAAGCGATGGTAAATCCATGCGCCTGCATAAAAAGCAGGGCTTAGTTTCCCAGGTCTTTAATGAGGCAACAATGGAAGGCCTGACAGGTTATCTTTCCATCGGGCACACTCGCTACAGTACTACCGGTTCTTCTACATTGAGAAACGTGCAGCCATTCATGCTGGAAACACGCAATGGTCCTCTGGCGCTGGCGCATAATGGAAATCTAACCAATGCCGACTTATTACGATCTGAGCTGCTTGACCAGGGTGTTGGATTGACCTCATCCTCCGACAGTGAAATAATGATCCTGATGCTGGCAAGGGCAAGCGGGAAAAATTGGTTAGAGCGCATTGCCGCCTGCATGCCCCGTTGGGAAGGCGCATATTCCACCGTCATCCTGAGCCGGGAAGGTGTTTATGCAGCTCGCGATCCATGGGGTCTGCGCCCCTTAACCATCGGACGGCTGCCTGCTGGAGGCCATGCTGTGGCTTCTGAAACAGGCGCTTTAGAAGTGGTAGCATGCGATGCAATCCGGGAGGTTAAGCCAGGTGAAATTGTTGCTCTGCACGGAGCTGCTTTGATCGTCCAGCAAGCGTTACCCCCTGCCTCGCCGCTGGCCTTGTGCACATTTGAACATATTTATTTCTCCAGACCAGATAGTATCTGGGACGATCAGGTTGTCTATGAGGTTCGAAAGCGACTTGGACGCAACTTGGCCCGCGAGGCGCCGGTAGATGCGGATGTCGTCATTCCTGTGCCGGACACTTCTGTCCCGGCTGCGATTGGCTATTCTGGGGAGAGCAGTATACCTTACAACGAAGGCCTGATTCAAAACCGTTATATTGGGCGGACCTTTATCCAGCCCTCCCCAGGAATGCGACGAGCTGGAGTATTTCTCAAATTCAACCCTTTACCTTCGGTCCTCAGGGATAAACGGATTGTTGTTTTGGATGATTCTCTGGTGCGCGGGACTACGCTTGCCCATTTAACCAGCATGCTCCGGCAGGCAGGCGCGGCAGAGGTCCACATGCGCATCACGTGCCCGCCCATCCGGCACCCGTGCTTTATGGGTGTTGACATGGCTACCTACAACGAGCTGATAGCTCACCACCTCTCTATACCTGAGATAGCCCAGCAATTGGCAGTCGACAGCCTTCACTTTCTATCACTGGAAGGGATGATGGAAGCTATCGACAGTACAACTGGATACTGTAATGCATGTTTCACAGGAAATTACCCTTTTAACGTAGATCCTTCTCTCATTAAAACCGGTTTTGAGGATATGGCAGGGTGAACATGAACGTTTTAATCCTGGGGTCGGGGGGCCGTGAGCATGCTCTGGCCTGGAAATTGGCTCAATCACCTCATTTAACTGACCTGTTCTGCTTACCGGGCAACGCAGGCACCAGTCAGGTAGGAACAAACCTATCAGGACGGGCAGATGACGTGAAATCAGTGGTAGATATAGCCCGTAATAAAAATATTGATCTGGTCTTGGTCGGACCTGAGACGCCTCTGGCGGCGGGCGTGGCAGATGCTCTGGAAGAAGCCAGCATACCGGTGTTTGGCCCGACCGCTGCCGCGGCAAAGATTGAATCATCCAAGGCCTTTGCCAAGTCATTCATGCAACGCCACAGGCTACCCGCTGCACACTCAGAAGTTTTTGATAATTTTGAATTAGCCATGGAATACATGATGACATCCTCTTCGAAAGGCAGCCCGATATCTGCCAGCAGTATCGTCATCAAAGCTTCCGGTCTTGCCTCTGGGAAAGGTGTATTTCTGCCTGAATCAAATGAAGATGTGCACAAGACGCTTCATGCTTTACTGGTGGAAGGCAGCTTGGGCGGAGCGGGTAGTGAGGTTCTCATTGAGGAACGTCTCCAGGGACGCGAAGTTTCTGTGTTAGCTTTTACAGATGGATATACTATTTTACCCATGCCCCCTGTCCAGGATCATAAGCGCCTCCTTGATGATGATCAGGGTCCAAACACCGGTGGGATGGGCGCTTATGCACCCAGCCCAGCCTGCCCACCTGAGATGTTGCAGGTTGTAATCGATACCATCCTGCAACCAACGGTAGCTGGGCTGCGCTCAGAGGGGACGCCCTTTATCGGCGTTCTATACGCTGGATTAATGCTGACGGATACAGGCCCCAAATTACTTGAATTCAATTGCCGTTTTGGGGATCCAGAAACACAAGTGCTCATACCCTTGTTGGAATCTGACCTGTTGGAAATATTGTTGGCCTGTACAAAAGGTCAACTAAACGAAATTATCCCCCACGTCCGTTGGCATCCAGGAGCAGCCGCCTGCATTGTAGCGGCTGCCCCGGGTTATCCTGCTAACCCAATCACCGGACAACAAATTTCTTGCTCAGAAAGCAAATTCCAACCTGGGAAAACCTGGCTTTTCCATGCTGGGACTGCGTTGAAAGATCAGAAATTAGTCACATCCGGCGGTCGCGTCTTGGGGATTACCGCGGTGGGGGATACCCTGGAAAATGCGATTAAAAATGCCTACGCTGCTGCAGCCTGGGTTAGCTTCCCGGGCATTCATTACCGCAAGGATATCGGTCGTGCAGCAAGGGCAAACCAAAAATCAACTATAAAACCAAGCGCATACACCGCTGCCGGAGTATCGATAGATGAAGCAGATCGCGCCAAAGCGTTGATGCGTAGCTCGATCCGGTCGACATTCACAGCTCAGGTTCTTTCAGATGTAGGTTCCTTTGGTGGGCTGTTCGACGCCAGCATGTTAGCGAGTATGGATGCTCCGGTATTGGTTGCCTCAACAGATGGCGTTGGGACCAAAAGCATCCTGGCAGCTCAGACCGGACAGCTCAAGGGACTGGGCTATGACATTGTTAACCACTGTATTAATGACATCCTCGTTCAGGGAGCGCGCCCGTTATTCTTTCTCGACTATATTGCCTGTGCCCGTTTAGACCCCAATTCAGTCATTGCTTTGGTGGAAGGGATCAGTGAAGCATGCTGCCTGGCTGGCTGTGCTTTATTGGGAGGCGAAACTGCGGAAATGCCGGGCATCTATCTTGAAGGTCAGTTCGATTTGGCAGGCACAATTGTTGGTTTGGTGGAAAGACAAGCGATTTTGCCCCGTCTTGAAATTCAACCTGGCGATAGCCTGCTTGGGCTGGCATCCTCCGGACCACATACCAACGGTTACTCACTGATCCGGTCCATTTTCAAAGACACTTTATTGGATATCGTTTGCCCCCCTCTTGAAAAACCCTTGGCAGATATCTTGCTGGCGCCACATCGTTCCTACTTGCCCATCTTGTCTGATCTCTTGTTCGAGCAGGAAAAATCGCTGATCAAGGGTCTTGCACATCTCACAGGTGGCGGATTCTTTGGCAATATCCCGCGCATTCTTCCAGTTGGTTGTGGCGCCGTGATAGAAAAAAATTCCTGGCCTGTCCCGCCAATTTTCACACTTATGCAAAACTTAGGCCAGGTAGAACTCGAAGAAATGTTCCGCGTGTTCAATATGGGTATTGGGATGGTCGTTGTGGTCGACCCGCAAAATGTTAGCCAAATTCAAGAGTCCCTACCCGAGCAAAGTTGGATCATCGGCAAAGTTATAGCCGGAGAAGGGGTGCAACTTGTCTGAAAACCAAAAAAGTAAAAATTCATTGGAAGTAAACAGCAGTGCAAACCAGAAAGCTCGCCTGGTGGTGCTTGCATCAGGAAACGGCAGCAATCTACAAGCAATTATCGATGCCTGCGCATCGGGTGAGCTGACTGCCGAGGTAGTTGCAGTCATCAGTGACCAATCAAAAGCGTATGCTCTCGAGCGAGCTAAACAAGCTGGAATACCCGCCCACGTTTTCCGCTGGCAACCTTACCTGGAGGCCAACCTGGAGCGTTGCACCTATGACAAAGACCTGGCTGCACTGGCCGCGTCCTTTTCGCCTGACTGGATCGTTCTAGCAGGATGGATGCGACTGCTGACTTCATCCTTTTTGGGTGTATTCCCCATGCAAGTGATCAATCTTCACCCTGCCCTTCCCGGCTCCTATCCTGGCACCCATGCAATTGAACGAGCTTGGAGAGATTATCAGGCTGGTCTGGTCAACCATACTGGAGTGATGGTCCATTTTGTGCCAGATGAAGGGGTAGATAGTGGCCCAATCATCGCCAAACAAATGGTTCCCATCACAGCGCAGGATAATTTGGAGACGCTAACCGAACGGATTCACCAGGTGGAACACAATTTGCTGATTAATTCGATCCAGTCTCTCATACTCGGTAAAAGCATACCCCCGGATGATTAGGTAAACTGCCTCATTGATCCAACATCCAATCAATTCACCCACACTCACTTTGGAGATGCCTGATGCCTACAGCCTTATTATCTGTTTCGAACAAATCTGGTCTGACTGATTTTTGCCGCGCCCTGCACAAACTGGGATGGGACCTAATTGCCAGCGGTGGGACCGCGTCATCGTTGCGAGCAGCGGGTCTGCCAGTTATGGACGTTGAAACCTATACCGGTTCGCCAGAAATTCTAGCAGGCCGGGTCAAGACCCTTCACCCAGCAGTTCACGCCGGTATCCTGGCTCAGAATACAGTCAGCGATGCTGCTGACCTTGAGCGCATCCAGGCTAAACCGATTGACCTGGTTGCAGTAAATTTGTATCCCTTCCAGGAAACCATTGCCCGCCCAGGTGTAACCCTGGCGGAGGCCATTGAGAATATCGACATAGGAGGTGTTGCTTTAATCCGGGCGGCAGCGAAAAACTTCTCCCGGGTGACCGTGCTAACAGATCCTGGCGATTACCCACCAGTGCTTGCAGAGCTTCAAGAAAATCGCACTACATCCGCTGAAACTCGTAGCCGCCTGGCGAAAAAAGCTTTTGGCCATACAGCAACATACGATGCTGCGATCCACGCCTATTTAAACCAGGACGCTTCTCTGAACTTACAAATGTTTCCGATCATGAATCTTCGCTATGGAGAAAACCCGCATCAAACCGCAGTTCTCTATAGCTACCAAACAGATGGCGGTCCATTAGGAGGCCAGCTCTTACAGGGAAAAGCATTATCTTATAATAATATCCTCGATTTAGACGCCGCCTGGAGAGCAGCACTTGCGTTTGAAAAACCAACGATTTGCATTGTAAAGCATCTTTCTCCATGTGGAATCGCCAGCGCATCCAATATGGTAGAGGCTTTTAGGTTGGCCCTGGCAAGTGATCCAATCTCAGCATTTGGGGGAGTTATTGCCTCCAACCAACCTTTCGACCGCAATACTGCCCAAGCATTGGGAGAATTGTTTGTGGAATGCATTATCGCTCCGGGTTTCAGCGAGCAGGCACAAGAAATTCTTTCTAAGCGAAAAAACTGTCGCCTGGTGTCTATGCCCGATACGAATCTGGTACCAGATTATGAACTCCGTTCGGTCAATCAGGGAATGCTGCAACAGAAAATCGATCAAGGAGACCCAATTGATGCTCCCGAATGGAAGATCGTATCCAAGCGCCCACCGAATGAACAGGAGCTGCAAGCCTTGCATTTTGCCTGGAAAGCCTGCCAGCATGTCAAGTCAAACGCCATCGTATTTGCCAGAGGTGAGGCCACTGTGGGTATTGGTGGAGGCCAGCCTAACCGGGTGAATTGCGTGCAAATTGCGGCTGCACGGGCCGGGGAAAAAGCCAAAGGAGCGGTGATGGCCTCGGATGCCTTTTTCCCCTTTCCAGATTCAATCGAGGAGGCAGCAAAGGCAGGCATTACAGCCATTGTCCATCCAGGCGGCTCTGTGCGAGACGCTGATGCAGTTGCTGTAACAGATACTCATGATATCGCTATGGTAGTGACAGGAATCCGGCATTTCCGGCATTGATCTCTCCTGAACTCAAGCTCTTTGGGCATAGCTGAAAGACAATCCTTATCCCAAATTCACGGTAGTTATCAAGCACTATAGTAAAATCAGGTGAAAGATTTTCTGGGTTTATTTGTACTCCCAGGTTAGGATTGATTCTAGAACAGGATATATGTCATGAGCCCTGAAACCATTTCCTTTCTTGAGATCTTTGGCCTGTCCCTACTGGTTTTTATCGCCGGTCTGCTCCTCCTGGCATTAGGCGCCTTTGCCCTTGTCCGCCTTTGGCAGAAACGCACCCAGGACGAACTGGAACTGATCCGCAAACAATTACGCCAACTCACCTCCCAAAGCAATGCTCTTAATGCGATCAACCAGGATTACACCCCCTCCGATCCTGCTCCATTTGGCTCTTTAGCCGCTGAACTAGTCCGGCGGAGCAATGAGCTAGATGCTCAACTCCAACAATTGCATAAGATCTATGCAGAAATACAGGACGATATCCGCAGCATTGATGCGAAAGAATGGGTAAATAGGCTACGAATGCCCTACGATTGGTACCTGATCCGGCAAAAAACTCTCAGCCTGCGCAAGAATCACGCACAGGCTGTGCAGACCTTAGAGACTGCCGGTGAAACCGTGGAGACGATCCATCATCAAGGCTGGGAAATTGCAATACAAGCCCGACAGGTGTTGGCTGATAACCAGGCTGTTGTTAGCATTCTAACCAATTTACATGGTTCAGACATCCGCGATCAAGACCTGGATACCTCCCTGGCAGACGCCAGAGAATGCGAACAATGGTTGAACACACGCATTCCAGTATATTTCTTAATTGGAGATCAATCCGGTGTACTGGCTGAAGCGGATAAAGAATCCATCTCACAGGTTCATAAAATTCTATCCCAAGCTCGCCCAGGTGTGGAAGAGCTGACGAGCAAGGCAAAATCCTGGGAGGGTCAATACAACGAGTTGAAATCGGCCCTATCCAAGCTTGTGTCTGGTTTTCGGGAGCTGGCTCCTGATCTGGGCGAGCTTGAATCAAACCCCATCAACCCCCTGGAATGGGACCATAGCCGGCAAGTGCTGGCCGGTCTGCGCGTCCAGATCGAAGGTCTCTCCGCAGTAAACATGACCCGCACGATCGAACAAGTTTCATCCGATCTAGAAATTGCCAGGGAGCTTTCTGCTCGGCTAAGCCAATTATCGACTCACTGCCACCAGGTTAAGAGTCAGTATCACGAACTCTTGGAACTGATCGATATCCCCGAGATCAGGCAGGGAGACACATGGATCCGGCAGGCTCAGAAAACCGTTGAGCAGATGCAGGAATATAGCCCCGAAAATTGGGACCGCTCAGATGCGGTTGATAAGCTGGCTCACGACCTGCAGCTGCTCTTTGAACAACAACGGGAATTAGGCTTATCCGATCCATCCTCACCTGTCATAGAAACAAGACTTCCCCATTTACTTGAGCAGACCTTTACTTTGAGTAAACTTCACCAGAATCTGCGTCAACGGGTAGCTAGCGCCCAGGCACGTCATGGAGAGATCAAGGCAACTGAACGGTCCGCACGAGAGACGCTTTCAGCTGCGCGGGCTCTGCTCAATCAAGCCGCTTCCATTGCAGCCTCCAACCCTTATCTTTCTAAATCAGCCACCTCCGAAATAAAACAGCTGCGCGAGAGCGTTGAGCAGAACATCGCTGAATTTGATCGCCCAGATGAAGGTAATCTAGACAAGAAGGCTCAGAAGAGCAACGCCCTGGTCAAAAAGACAGAAGGAGCAGCAGCTAGGTGGCTCGAACAGATCACCCAAAACTTGAACGAAAAAGTAGCTGCCTTGAGCAATAAGACTACAATGCTAAGGGAGATTGCACAACTTGACGACCCTGCTATGCTTGAATCGACGAAAATATTGTCCCAAATCGAAATGGTCGGTCTCGGGAAGCGAGGAGCGGCTAGACCATTGACCTTCCCTGAAACGATCGCTGAAATGAAAAAACGAAATGAAGAATGGCAACTCTCTATCGCTGCGTCAAGAGCTTTAGAGGATATCCAGGGACCTGTTTTAGACCGCTATACCGAGGCAGAACAGCACCGTAGCCAGGCCAGTGAATGGCTGAACCGGGCCGTTACATTAATCCCAGAAAGGCGCGCTTGGCCTGCAACGACGCAGGTGCTCACTTCAGAACGCCAGCAATTTGATGCATTCGACGAGCAGTGGCATTCTCTCAGAGACAAGCCCATCAAGGCCATTGATCTTGTTTCGACATTGAGCGATTTAGGCGGTAAATACCAGGCTCTGGCTGCCAAGCTTAAGCAAACGGTGGAAACTGCCCAACAAGATCAAAACAGAATCAAGGAGCTTGAAGCTCGCTTTGCGGAATCTTGCCAGCTCTGGCAGTATCAAATGAAAGAATATTCTGATAATTTATTGACCAGGGAATCGATCTCTAAGTTGCTGGAAGATGCGGAAAAAGAACTAGAAGCTATCCGCACGCGATATCAGCGTGATGGTTTGCCCTACCACCAGGTACTCCAACAATTACGCTCTTTGTGCCAGAAGGTAGACAGCGCAGAGGCCGCATTTGACGAGAGTCATGTAATCGATATAAACGGAGAATTGCAAAACCTCTACTAAGATCACGAATGCGGAAAGTGTTGACAGAAAGATAGAGCATCGGTTATCCTTATCTCCCTGGGAGTGGTTG
This sequence comes from Anaerolineales bacterium, assembly GCA_046485135.1. Lineage (GTDB taxonomy): Bacteria > Chloroflexota > Anaerolineae > Anaerolineales > UBA4823 > CAZAQS01. Next base: position 13,643 of record JAWOHN010000116.1, read on the forward strand.
AGTCCCGGTGGGCTCCCCGGTCTTCAAAACCGGTGGCGGGCCGTTCTGCGGGCCGCAGTGGGTTCGACTCCCATCCACTCCCGCCTGACATGCAGAATCAATCCGAAAATTGATAGAAAACCGTGAATTATTGGGTGTGCGGTGCTGGACAGCACTGCACACTAATAATTCGGCTTTTGGAATTTTTTGTATTCGCTAAAATCTACTCTTTGGAGATAATCGTCCGGGCTGATCTGTTCTCTTGGCTTAATCAAGGATGATCCCCAGATAGTTGTTGGTATCTTTATGTATCCATTAGAAAACGATCTCATCACCACTCAAGTATCACGCGTTTTTCAAATCGAGTCTGTCACCTGGGGTAACCCCAGCGTACCTGGACAAGCTTACCTGGCTCGTTTTCAGGGCAAGCTCCGTAATAAGGATTCTGCGGTCGCTTATGATCATCTAGCGGATGCACTGCGTCCCATGAATATAACCCCATTATTCCGGGAAGAGAACAACTCACATTACATCATCTTGCTTCGCGGAGTACAGAACCCATCTCCATCAAACCCCGCCATTAACTTGATATTGTTCGGATTGACCTTTTTGAGCGTACTGGTCACCGGCGCCATTTATGGATATGATGGCGCTACTACAATCACCCAATATATGCTGAACAATATCGGCAACGCAGTTGCCTTTGCCGCCAGCATTTTGGGGATTCTGTTGGCTCATGAATTCGGTCATTATCTCGTAGCTCGTTTCCATAATACTGCTGCCAGTCTGCCTTATTTCATCCCATTCCCCTTCAGTCCTTTTGGCACGATGGGGGCTGTAATCGTCCAGAAGGAATCACATAAAAACAGGCGAATTTTGCTGGACATCGGTATTGCCGGCCCGCTGGCAGGATTGGTGGTCGCAATTCCAGTCTTGTTGCTGGGCTTGTCCCTTTCGGAGGTCAACACTTTCCCACAAGTGATTCCTGCGGGTGAGGGTCTGTATTTGGAAGGCAATTCAATCTTGTACCTGCTGGCAAAATATGCTGTCTTCGGAGAGCTCCTGCCTGCGCCGGCTGATTATGGTGGTTTAACCCCCTTCCTATACTGGGTGCGCTATTTCTTTACCGGATTACCCAGCCCACTGGGAGGAACAGACGTGATGCTGCATCCGGTAGCATGGGCGGGCTGGGCCGGTTTGCTGGTGACTGCACTGAACCTGATCCCAGCAGGGCAATTGGACGGCGGACATATCGTTAACAGCCTGTTCGGGAAGCGCTCGATGATCTTGCTGCCCTTCGTCTTAGGGGGATTGGTCCTCATGGGCCTGGTATGGAATGGGTGGTGGCTGTGGGCTGGTCTGGTATTTTTCCTTGGACGCCAACAGGCAGAACCATTGGACCAAATCACACCTTTAGACAGCCGGCGGAAGGCTCTAGGCTTTCTGGGTGTATTGATTTTCTTACTGGTATTCACACCAGTACCCCTGAGAATCCTTTTTGGATAATATATTGGCCCAAAACCTGCACAGTTAGATATCAGCAGAGCAAAAAAGGCCATCAGCGTACCCAGTAAACATGCAGAAAACTGGTACTTCTCTCCGCTTGCTCTGAAAATCAGGCTATGCTAGACTATCTTTTGAGTAGCAACTTATGCCCGAAGATATCATGCTAAAGGAAGCCATTGATGCCCTGGCTAAGGGCCAGCGCACCCGCGCGCGGGATTTGCTGGCGCGGTTGCTGCGCGCCGACCAGACCAATCCAAACTACTGGTTGTGGATGAGCTCGGTCGTTGCATCACGCAGTGAGCGGATATATTGCCTGGAATCGGTCCTGCGTTTGGACCCTGATCATGCCGCAGCAAAACGGGGCATGGTGTTGCTAGGAGCTCGCCCTCCCGAACTTGAGGTTGCCCCGGTTGTGCCTGTCAGACGTAAGTGGGGAGCCTCCCTCGAAGAAGAACCCGAAATCCCACTGACCCGCTGGCAAAAAATCACCACAAACCCGTTGTTACGCATTGGTGTTTTTGTCCTGGTCGGGCTATTTGTCATTGGGATGATGGCATACGGTGTTTTCGGAGTCCGCTCCTATTACAATGATATTGGTGAAATCCGCCGGGTGAGCATTACACCCGGAACGCCTCAACCTTCCGCCACACCTGAGCCCGTCCCTACCAACACCTTAGTGGTCAGGTCTCCTACCCCTACCTATGTGGGCCCAATGCCTTTGTGGATGCTCCTAGAGGCCACTTATACCCCAGTGCCCTTATATGTAAACACGCCACATCCAATTAACGAAGCTTACCGCTCTGGCATCCGCGCTTATACCCGTGGTGAATTTCAAAGCATGTTGAGTTTTATGCAACAGGCAAGCCAGATGGACCCGGACTCTGCAGACACTCGCTACCATTTGGGGGAAGCTTACCGGTTTACCGGAGATATTGAGAAAGCCCTTGAAGCTTATGAGAAATCTATCGAATTAGCTCCTAGCTTTGCGCCAGCCTACCTGGGCCGGGCGCGTTGTTTATTGATCATTAACCGAGCTGCGAATGTTTTGGATGACCTCCAACTTGCCATCCAATATGATCCCCTGCTGACCGAGGCTTACCTGATAAAGGCTGAATATTTGCTAGGTAGAGATGATCCCGAAGCAGCCATGGAAGATCTGCTGGCAGCCAAAGAACTGTACCCAGATTCGCCCTTGCTGCATGTCCTGTTTGCCCAGGCCTACCTGGACATAGGCGAAAACGATCTGGCCCTGCAAAGCGCCTTGAGAGCATATATGCTTGATAAGACCCTCCTGCTAGCCTATAAGACCCTGGCAATGGCTTATATGGCAAACGAGACCCCCTTTGACGCCATCGATTATCTGGAAACTTATCTGCGTTACCAAGAGGATGATGCCAGTAGTTGGATGGCTCTCGGCCATGCGCAACGCCTGTCTGGAAACGATTACCCGGCTGCCATCGCAGCATATGACCAGGCCATCAAGCTAGACCGGAACTTGACCGAAGTTTATATTTTCCGTGGTAAAACCTATATCGAAATGGGCGAGGGACAACTGGCAACAAATGAGTTAATGACAGCCATGCGTTTGTATCCCAATACCTTCGATATCAACCTGCACCTGGGTCGGGCACTTTTGGTAGCTGATCGCCCAAAAGACGCCTCCCGGCAATTGAATAGCGCGGCAAAACTGGCAAACAGCGATGAAGAGCTGGCTGCCCTTTATTACTGGCGGGCCTTGTCAGGGGAGGCATCGAACGACCCACTAGCAGCTATTAAAGATTGGCAATCCCTGATAGAGTTGCCTGATGATGTGGTTTCCGCCGAGTGGATCAAAACGGCCAACGAACATCTGCTAGCCCTCATCCCCCCCACGGCCACCCCTACGCCAACCCGCACACCCACACAGACAATCACACCCACGCCAACTCGTACACCGTTGCCATCCGCAACCGCCACTCCCACCCGGACGGCATCTCCAACATTCACGCCAACAAGAACGGTTACGTCTACATCCATCCCAACCCGGACAATTACTTCGACACCCTGATAGCAAAGACACCGGTGATATTGAGCCCTACTTTGAAGAAGAAAGTCTGACAATTCGTTGTTTAACCTCTTGCGAAGCGACTGCTTGCGCGCTATAATTACAAGTCGGTCAAACGAGAATAAGATCGACCGAGGTGGAATATGCCAATTTATACTTACCGGTGCGAAAATTGCGGAGTGCAGTTCGAACGCCAACAAAAATTTAGCGACCAACCATTGACTCGCTGCCCTGAGTGCGGTAAAAACCTGCGCAAGGTTTATACTCCGGTGGGAATAGTTTTCAAGGGCTCTGGTTTTTACGCCACGGATCACCGCTCCCCTTCCGGCACCAGGGGCAGCAATACGCACAACAAATCAGGTGAAACCGAAAGTAAGGAAAGTGATACGGAGAAGAAAACCGAAACATCCGAAGCAAAAAAGGATAAAGAATAATCTATCTGTTTTCAGCCCAGGCGCTCGAAGGATGAGCGCCTTTTTCTTTTTTCTTCTCTATTGCATCTCATTTGTTACTACCAAATTCGAAAAAAATTTTCCCAAGCATACTTGACACCGGTTAAGATTAAGAGATATAATCCAGGTCGCTGCCTTCCTCGGTAGCTCAATTCGGCAGAGCGGGCGGCTGTTAACCGCTAGGTTCCAGGTTCGAGTCCTGGCCGAGGAGCTGAGATTTCCATAAAGACGCACCGGTTTTTCCTGGAGCGTCTTTTCTGTTAGTTAGATAGAAGTATCGCAGTTCAGTCGCAGATAGCCGTGAATTTGCCTTAACTTTTTTCATAAAAGTGTGTAAGGCCCTAAATTTTAAGCATGCCCAACGCACCCAATCATCCACTCCCGGGTTGGTAGATAAATTGCAACTACCCTCATTACGCTATACCATCTCAAGGCATCTTTTATTTGACGCATATTTACCTTGCATGTATAATCCTCATATTACTCTTTTTATTTCATTTTTCAAAAATTTTGCAACTAATGATATAGAGGCTCCCCAATGGCATTAAAGGGCAACCTGCGAGATTTTACAATCAGCCAGCTCCTCAACCTGATCAATATAGCTCAAAAGACTGGAGAGCTGGTTGTTGAGGGACCAAACGAGCAGATTTTTATCTACTTTCGAGAAGGAAAATTGGCATACACACAGGTCGGTCAGGAAGACAACAGCCTGGTTTCTGTCCTGCACAGGGCAAACAAGATCACCGCTGCCCAACATCGGGTGATCAAAGCCCGAGCTGGGAATATGAGCGATAAGGAACTGGGGCTTTTATTGATCAACGCCAACTATCTCTCCCAACAAGATATCCTGAGCAGCTTACAAACGCATTTTGTCAATGGCATCAATCGACTTTTTACCTGGGTGGAGGGTTTCTTTAGATTTGAGAATGATGTGTTACCTCCTCCTGACAAGATATCTGTGCGAATCGGATTGGAAAATATCATCATCGAAGGCTCCCGACGATTACGAGAATGGGAGCAGCTTCAGGATGAGATCCCCAGTCTGGACATGGCTTTAAAGTTTACCGACCGCCCTGGAGCAAACTTAAAAAACCTGAATCTAAGTGTAGAGGAGTGGCGAGTCGTCTCTTTCATTAACCCCAAAAATACCATGCGCCAGATTGGACGCGCCGCGAACATGAGTGATATGGAGCTCCGGCGGATCATCTATGCTCTTTTACAAGCAGGACTGATCGAAATTATCCGCCCGGCTGTACCCGTCAAAATGCCGATTCCAGCAAAAATACCGGTCACAACAGCGAACAAAGAAGAGCAAAAGTCGCTGATCCACCGCATCATCAGCCGTATTCGATCCTTGTAATTCTCAGGACCATAAGGACACCCCGCTATGCAAACGGTAAAAATGGTAGTCACTGGCCCTTTTAATGCCGGAAAAACAGAGTTCATCCGCTCAGTTAGTGAAATAGACGTTGTCTCCACAGAGCGGAAGATCTCTTCAGAAGCAGAGAAGGTTAAAGAATCCACTACAGTTGCCATGGATTTCGGACGTATCACCGTGGATAACGATCTGGTCCTGTATCTCTTTGGGACGCCTGGTCAAAGACGTTTTGATTTCATGTGGGAAATCCTCTCGGAAGGGATGTTGGGGTTTATTGTCATGGTTGACAGCACCCGACCAGAGACATTTCGAGAGGCGCGCAGCATTTTAGAAACCTTCCGCGCTTATGCACCAACTCCTTATGTTGTAGCAGCCAATAAACAAGACCGCGAGGATGCCTGGGAGCTGGAAGATATGCGTATTAGTTTGCGTCTCGATCCAAAGGTCAAATTGCTCTCTTGCGTTGCTCGGGATAAGGAATCAGTCAAGACCATTCTCCTGGAACTGCTGTACAGCATTCTGACTGAAATGGAACAATCGGTTTAGATCATTCGAAACCAGGATGCGGTGTAGCTGTGTCTTCCATCACTACTGACCAAGGCATCGTTCACTATGAGGTCTTCGGACGAGGCCGTCCGGTGATCTTATTGCACGGGTGGCTGGGTTCTTGGGGATTATGGCAGGATACAATGGCCTACCTTGGACAGAATTACCGTACCTATGCCCTGGACTTTTGGGGTTTTGGAGATTCTGGAAAAAAGCGTGAAACCTACGCTGTCCAGGATTTCGTCAGCCTCGTAGATCAATTCATGGAGCAGCTGGGCATTGCTGAGGCGCCTCTGGTTGGTCATAGTATGGGAGGCACCGTCAGTTTACTGGTAGCGCTTCAGTTCCCTCATCGGGTGAGCAAGGTTGTTGTTGTCGGTTCCCCGATTTCCGGTAAGTCGTTGTCTGTCTTGCTTAAGCTCTTCGGTCGCAGGCCAATTGGGTTTGTGGTCTACCATAATATTTGGGTTTTCAAGCTTTCTTATCACATTCTGTCTCGTTTCTATTGCAAGGATCCCAAATGGCCAGAGATGATGGATCGTGATGTATCTCAGACAACCCTTGAGTCTTTCCAGCGGAGTATTGCTTCTTTGCGCCAAACAGATTTACGCCCTAACCTCAACCGGGTGACTATCCCTGCCATGGGAATGTACGGCGCCAAGGATATTGTTGTTCATCCACGACAGTGGCGCCCAATGCAGACAGGCATTCCCCACGCTCGCATCGAACGTTTTGATCAAGCAGGCCATTTTATTATGTTGGATGAGCCAACCCAATTTATGCATATCCTTAAAGAATTTCTGGATGGAGAGCAGGTTAATCTATGACCCAGCAAAAACCCAACTCAGAATTATGGGATAAGATGGAGACCATTCTCTTCAAAGCCATAGAAGAAACCATTGGCCGAGCAGACCTCGATGATGCGCTTAAGCAGATAATTTTTTACCCACCGGCTGCCAAAACTTCTGGGAATTCACAATTTAGCTCGATTGAATTGACTGATATAAGTCACCTGCATGTTGCTCTCGAGAAGGTATACGGGCAGCGGGGAAGCCAGGGTTTAGCCTTGCGCTCTGGACGAGCCTGTTTTAAATATGGTCTGCGTGAGTTTGGGCCTCAATTTGGATTAACTGATCCCTCCTTCCGCCTGCTGCCGCTAAACCTTAAGATCGTAACTGCAGCCCAACAATTTTCTGCATATTTTAACCAAGAAAGCCACAAAAGAGTACGCGTTGAAGAAAAGACAAACAATTTTCAGTTAAGCATTGAGAACTGTCCCATCTGCCGAGGTCGCCGTTCGGAAACTGCAATCTGCCATATGGCAGTAGGTCTGCTGCAAGAAGCGCTTTATTGGATCAGCGGCGGGAAATATTTCCATATAGAAGAGACAGATTGTATTGCAAAAGGGGATCCTCGCTGTACTCTGGTTATTCTAAAACAGCCGCTGGAATAAGTAGCTGGTCGAAGGTTGTCTGATAGTTCCAGCTGGCGGGCATGGCAGGAACACCGATGCCCCCGCCCAATGCTCGGGGTAGACATGTTGAAAATCATTCTCCAAGATCCCCATTACATCCATCCCTTCAATGAGCGAGCTCGGGACCTGCGCATTCAAAATAAACCGTTGTGGCTCAACCAACGCGATATTCTTGCGCCTTACACAAATTCCGAGATGGAGTTGCCTGCCGGCGCATCTATCCCTGAAATAAATGAACCCTGCCTGGTTTACCGGGATAACTTGTATTTCGATTCGGAATATATCAAAATTTTCCTTCAAGAAGCCATCAGCAGCCCGCGTCCATGCCGGGCGGCCTTCTCCTCCAAAGACCCTGCCTTCCAAGAACACGCTTTACCGCTTAGCTCATCCTATACCACCCAGGGAGACCTGTACCTGGCCGACCTCTGGTATTATCCAAACGGTCCCCAAACAGATGCAGAACCGCTGGTCATCGATCTTCTCACCACAGAAGCTGGTTATTACCATATCCCCACCTACATGGCTTACGAACAAGGCGACCTTGTCTTTCAGGTACCCCTGCGCAGCCTTCTGGCTATCGATTCCTGGGTACACATTTTTATCGCTGACGTTGTTTTTGGCCTCTTTACCCGGGCTGGGCGTTTTGAAGACCGCCTTGAAAAGGATCCATTCTTCAAGCTGCGGATTTTACTCAAGGCCATGTATGAGGGCAAACAGGTCTTGGAATGCTCTGAAGTCGTCAAGATAGGTAATAACTGTGTTATTGATCCACACGCAACCATACACGGTCCCACGACGATCGGGGACAACGTCACCATTGGAGCAGGCGCGGTAATAGAGAACTGCATTATCGGTGATAACGTAAATATTTCTCAAGGATGCCAGCTGATGCTCTCAGTAGTGGGAGATGGCGCTTTTCTGCCTTTCCGAGCGTCTTTATTTATGACAACACTTATGGATAACAGTATGGTTGCCCAAAACGCGTGCTTGCAGATGTGTGTTGTTGGTCGAAACACTTTTATCGGCGCTGGTTCCACCTTTACAGACTACAACTTATTACCTGCGCCCATCCGAGCCAGAGATGCTAATGGAGAATTACACTACGCCAACCGTCCGGTGTTGGGAGGTTGTGTTGGACATAATTGCCGGCTAGGCGCGGGCATGATCTTCTTTCCTGCTCGTACCATTGAATCCGACGTTGTCCTGTTCGCATCTCGCGAAAGGCGCGTCATCGATCATGATGTCTCTTACGAGAATAGCGATCACCATAAGCTACATTTCAGCAGTCTTCATCCGCGGCTGTACCCCCGGCCAGGCGATGCCCAAACATCGGCTTGGTAAAGTTATTGCAACAAAGCTTCTATACCAAGCGGAAATTTTCGGGAGGTTTATATGAATAAAGCCCGTCTATTGATTGTCGAGGATGATAACGATATCTCCAACATGTTGAGGATCTATTTCACTGGACTTGGATTTGAAGTAGACACTGCTTTACGCGGTTCCATAGCACTTGAAAAAACGCGCCAGAACATGCCCCATCTCATTGTGCTGGATATCATGCTGCCAGATATTGATGGTTTCGAGGTCTGCCGCATTCTGCGCACCAATACCCGCACCAGCCATGTCCCAATCATTTTCTTAACCCAAAAGGACGAGCGTAGCGATAAGTTGCAAGGTCTGGAGCTAGGAGCAGATGACTATATCACCAAGCCTTTTGATATCGAAGAATTAAAGTTACGGGTCCAGCGTGCGATATCCAGAGCAGAACAGCAAAGCTTGACCGACCCACGCTCTGGCTTACCAGCCGGTCGGATGATTGAAGATCAGTTGCGCCAGGTCATACGGCGCACAAACTGGGCCCTGTTGGACATCCGGATCGAGAATTATGCAGCCTTTAAAGAAATTTATGGATTTGTTGCGGCTGATGATCTAATCCGTTTCACCGCCATGCTCACGAATGAGGTCATTGATGATATGGGAACTATCAATGATTTCATTGGGCATGCCAGTGAGAACAATTTTTTACTGATCACTACAGAAGAAGCATCCCAAGAAATCCAGCAACGGTTGAAAGCTCGCTTCGATGATGAAGTGCTCACCCATTACAGCTTTATGGACCGCGAGCGCGGCTATCTCCTCAGTCCAGAAGCAGCGGATAAACCCGCAGAAATCCCTTTTATGACCCTGGCAATTGGGATGGTGCTTTCATCTCAGCATCAGTTTGGTGACATTCGGGAGATAACGGAGTTGGCAGCAGAGGCGCGCCGGCGGGAGGCGTATTGACCTGGGTTTAAATTTCCCCAGGAGTGGTCGAGCAGATCAATAGACCACCTCCATGATCTATGTCATACCTTACTCTGGACTTAATAGGTATTATTGGATTACTGCTTGGTTTAGCCTTTCTCTCGCTAGCCTTCATTTCAACTCGGATCCTCCCACAAGTGCGGTCAAGGCTCAAAAATCGTCCCACCCCGCCGGTTGATCCATCCAATCCGACCTTCTCTGATGGCCTTCTGCTGATCAAAAGTGGTGGGCGGGTAGCGTATATAAACCAGGAAGCTCGCACCTGGTTTGGGTTTTTAGAGGGGGTACCAGATCTGGAACGACTATCAGGCCGGACTCACCCTCGCGATGTATTCTTCCATCTTTGCGCATTTGAGGGACAAGGACAATTTTCGATTAACGGGATTTACGTTGAAGCAAATTCCAATCAAATCCCGTATGAAGGAAGCATGGGACTCCTCGTCTCAATGCATAGGCCGGCTGTTCATGCCCTCACAGCCCATGATCCTCAGAATGTTGAACGGGCTCTCCAGACTTACTTTTCGCTCAGCCAGGCAATGGCCGCAAATCTAGACCTAGAGGCCACTCTACAAGCAATTATTGAAAGTGTTGTTCAGCTCATCCCTTGTGACATCGCGGAGATCACCATATGGGATCCTGATAACCAAATATTGACTCCTTACCATCTTAAAAGACCGGGTGACTCTGAAAAGAAGCTTGAGAAAATAAAGCAAATCTACAGTCCCGATCAGGGATATTCTGGTTATCTGATTTCTGAGCGTAAGCCTCTGCTGATTAACGATGTGGACAACTATGTAGCATTGCATCCAGCAATCGACAGAGACAGTTATCATTTCAGATCATACCTGGGTGTACCGCTGCTTACCGCTGGTGAACTGGTTGGCACTTTGGAGCTGACCTCAGTGGAGAAAGATTCCTTCACCCAAGCCGATCTTGGATTTCTGGAGACGCTTTCCAGCCATGCTGCAATTGCACTGCATAATGCTGTGCTTTATCATCGCCAGAAAAGCCGGGTTCTTGAGCTATCAGGCCTGGCACAACTAGCTCATGCAGTAGGATCTTTCAGGGAATCCAAAGACTTGTATACAAGCTTGGTGGAAAGCATCCTGCCACTGTTGAATGTAGAAATGATTGGCTTCTGGATCTTTGAGGATAGCCAACATCTTTTGCAGGCCCAGGTGCCCTTTATCGGCATTCCTCCCCAATTTATTAATCTTTATCACATTGATATTGAACCAGGCAGTTATGGGGAGGAAATCATCTTCTCCCAGCAAGTCATCTACGCAAAGGATGCCCCGAAAAATCAAACACTGGCTGCATTGAAACTCGATGCGCATGCCCAAGCCGCCGGGATAAGGGAAACCGTACTGGTACCTCTGACTTCTGCAGGGAAGATGCTCGGATATCTGCAAGTCGCCAATAAGATAGACGGGACTTCGTTTGACCAGGACGATTTGCGTTTGCTCTCCATTATTTCCGGCCAGGCAGCCATTACGATTGAGAATGCAACTTTGGTCCACCAGAGCCAAAGAAGAGCACAACGAGCTGAGGCCTTGCGAAAGATTGCCAGTCTTACCCAATCTGTAGCAACCCTGGATGAAATTCTACAGTTCTCTCTGAGAGAGTTGGCTCGTCTGCTACAAGCAGATGTTGCCACAATTTTTCTTCTGGATGAAAGTACCGGAGAATTCAAGCTGCACAAATCGTCCCTATTTGGCGTATCGGCCAAAGTCATGAAAAGTTTGGGCCAGATTTCCATCGATCTATCCCAACTTACAGTTGCAGATAAAGCGCCCCAAACAAAATCCTTTATCAGCAGTGCTACGGGACAAGCAGAAAATATCCCCTCCAGTTTCCGTCCCATCATCCGCTTATTCGAAATGCAATCCATAATCGCTGTTCCTTTGATTATGAGGGATCACAGCGTAGGACAGATCATTCTCGGTAGCCGGGCAGAACACTATTTCGACCAAAACGACTTGATTCTGGTCGATACAACTGCTGGTCAACTGGCTGGCGCAATCGAGCAGTCCACACTTTTAACCCAAACGGACGAAAGCCTGCGGCGACGAGTGGGTCAACTCACCGCTTTGACCCGCATAAGCCGGGAGTTTAATTCCACTTTAGAGCTTGAGCAACTGCTCAAGCGGGTATATGACCAATTGCTACTAACCACTCAAGCAGATTGTGGAGGTATTATTTTGTTCAACGGGTGGACAAAAGGAGAAGGAGTCCCACAGATCTCTATTCAAGTAGGTGATCACCATTCAGATAAGCTGTCTGAGATGGAACAAAAAGTGATCCATGACCAAGAAGTTCTCGTAATCAACGAGATTCCACGCAACCCACTTGACCGAGACGACATCAGCCCACCACATAGGGGCATCCGCTCCGTCATGATCGTGCCGGTTACCAACCAGGGAGATATAACTGGTTTGATTTACCTGCACGCTCGGTTGCCAAACCGGTTTGACCAAACTGCTTTAGAGATTACTGAAAGTATTGCCAGCCAGGCTGCACTCGCCATTTGGAATGCCCAACAATACAACAAACCGGCAGAATGCAGCGAACGGGAGAATGATGATACAGTCCCATCCAGCCAATTGCACAAGGACCTCCAGGAACCCCTCGCACTTCAACAATTGAAAGAACGTATGCAGCGAATCCAGGCAAGCCTGGCAATTGCGGAGATTGCAGCTCACCAAACAAGTCCGGTGGATGTTCTAAAAAGCCTGGGGCAGGAAATGGTTGCCCTGTTGAATATGGATATTGCATTGGCGGTTGAGCCTGCACAAGACGGTCTACGCCTGGTTGGAACATTTGGCATGATCCCAGAGACTGCCAATCCTGAAGCTTTATTAGGGCAGCGAAACCCTTTGCGACACTGTTTACAATACGGTAAGAACATCCTGGTACACAAGCTAGTTGAAAGTCCGGAATGGCAGCATTCCCTTCTACTACAAACCCTTGAGACACAAGCTTTCATCTGCCTGGTAATCCCGGGCCAACACAACAGATCCGAGGCAAAAGCAGATGATGAAAATATCATCACTGCTCCAGCAGGTGCGGTGCTTGGTATAAGCCGTAATCCGCTCGCGCCATTCATGCCAGAAGATGAACAGTTTTTCTTGTTGCTGGCGCGCCAGCTGGCAGCAGCTTTAGAGAGTTTGCAGTTGCTCTCGGAGACAAAACGCCGCTTACATGAAGTCAATTCACTGCTGGAGTTCAGCCAGCAACTCGGAAGCCTGGAACCCATTTCCATTCTGCACACATTGATTGCCAGCGCGCTGAAAGTGGTGCCAGTTGCACATACTTGCATGGTCGCTCTTTGGGACGCCGAAAAAGGATGCCTGGTCCCTCAGCTTGCCTCCGGGTATACCGAAAACGACTCAATTTTGGATATCTGTTATGGTCCCAGTGAAGGTTTGCCCGCTTTATCTTTTGAACAAGGCCAGCCATTACGAATCGATTTGGTAGATTTCCCCCAGCACTATAACCTATCTCCCGAACACCTTTTACGTTACCGTGATGCAACAGAGGGGCGCCTACCCCTATCTTGCCTGATCGTTCCAGTTGGCGGCATTTCTACCACGCAACAGGACGCCAGGAGAAAACTATCTCCACGTCTGTCAAGTCCCGTGGGTGTTCTGGTTTTAGAAAATTTTGACACCCCTGCTGCTTTCCGGCTAGAAGACCAACAACTGGTATCTTCATTAGCCCACCAGACTGCACTAACGCTGGACAATGCCCGCCTGTTCCAGGCTTCTGAACAAAGGGCGGTCCAACTTCAAGCCCTTACCAAAATTGCCGCGACCATCACTTCCAGCCTGCAAACAGAAACGCTCACATCTTCCCTCCTTGATGAGCTTAAAACGATCATCCGCTTTGATACCGGTACGCTTTGGATCCGCCAGGATAACGATCTTAAGGTGTTTGCTGCACATGGTTTCACCGACAGCGAAGAACGAATTGGTTTAACTGTTGCCCTGGAAGATAGTCTTTTACTTAGGGAAATGATAGCTTCCGGTGAACCGGTTAACGTCAGGGATATTCGCCAGGACTCACGTTTCCTATCTTCAGCAGAGCCGGAATTCCTCTCCTGGCTTGGGGTCCCGTTGTTATTAAAAGACGATGTGATCGGGGTTATCGCACTTGAGAAAAGGGAGCGAGGCTACTACACTTCTGGGGACATCCAATCCATTACAACCTTTGCCGTTCAGGCAGCAGTGGCTCTCCAAAATGCACGCCTGTTTGCCGAAACCCAACGCCTCTACTCCGAGACAGCACAGAGAAGCAGCGAGCTGGCTGGGCTTTTTGAAGCCGGTTATCGCCTTTCGCAAGTGTTGGATCAAAAACAGCTTATTGACACGATTTTCGATAAGTTAGCCGAGCTTTTAGACATAAAATCAGCCTCAGTTGTGCTGAAAGATGATGCAGGGACCCTGACGGCTCAATTGATGCACAACGGGCAAAAGCTTGGTCTCCAGCCTTACGGTGAGCAATTCACAAGCTTGATCGAAAAAGTTATCCATCAAGAAGAAAACTTGCTGATCAATGACCTGCAGGCAGAACTCGATACACTTCCTGAACTGAAATTGTCTGAAGAAGGTACAGTGCGTACCTGGTTGGGTGTACCCCTGATGGGTCGCGGCATTACCCTGGGAGTCCTCACTGTTCAAGGCGATTCACCTCACCAATTTAGTGCGCCACAAACCCAATTCATTACCCAAATCGCTAACCAACTCGCCGTTGCATTGGACAATGCCAGGTTATTTTCGACAGTCCAACGGTATGCGTCTGACCTGGAAAAGCGGGTTGAGAAAAGAACCACACAACTTGCTCGAGAATATGCGCGCAATGAAACCTTGCTCAACATCATGTCCCAGTTGTCTACCAGCCTGGATATGGACCTGGTCCTGAATCGAACACTTGGATTGATCAACGAAAAGATAGGCGCTCAACACAGCCTGATCATGTTGCTTCAACCGGATAAAAAATCCCTTTTCCTCAGAGCTGCCCTGGGAAGCACGCATACGACACCAGAAGGAGGACAGCCTACTGCACTCAAAGCCAACGAGGGTCTGGTTGGATGGGTAATCACCAACCAAGAGCCTGCATTGATCCCCGATTTAACCACTGATCCACGCTGGTTGAAACTCAATGACGAACCGCCGCCGAACCGCAGTGCAATTGCTGTTCCCCTCATTATTGGTGATGAGATACTGGGAGCCTTGCTGCTGTACCA
>JAWOHN010000123.1:0-7214 GCA_046485135.1 Anaerolineales bacterium
GTCAATTACGTGCGTTGCCACGACGATATCGGTTGGACCTTTTCAGATGAGAGCGCGGAACGATTTGGAATCAAGGGTAGTGACCATCGCAAATTCTTAAACGCATTCTATACCGGGCGCTTTGAAGGCAGCTTCGCCCGAGGACTGCCTTTTCAAGAGAACCCCAAGACCGGTGACGCGCGCATCTCCGGTACCTGCGCCTCCCTGGCTGGGCTGGAGAAAGCCCTGCACGACGAAGGACCTGCCGAGGCTGACTTGGCCATCCGGCGAATCCTGCTGATTCACGGTATCATCCTGACTATTGGAGGTATCCCGCTGATCTATTTAGGGGACGAAGTGGGCACGTTGAACGATTACAGCTACCGCACAGACATCGCCAAGGCCGGAGATAGCCGTTGGGTACATCGCCCAGTCACCGATTGGGAAAAGCTAGGCCTGCGAACAAATCCACAAACAATCGAAGGCAGGATCTTTCAAGGACTACAGCGCCTGATTGAGGTCAGAAAGAAATACCCTGTTTTTGGTAAAGCCAATACAGAGGTCATTGAAGCGGATAATGACAGCCTGTTGGCCTTCGCACGCGTTTCGGAGAATGAGCGTGTGCTGGTTTTTGCTAACTTCTCTGAGCAAACCCAAACCGTACCCGCTAATTTGCTGCGCCTATATGGGTTGAGTTACTCATATAAAGATCTGGTTTCCGGAAGGCAGGTGCCCTTTGAGGATATCTACTTGGAACCATTTGGGTTCATGTGCCTGGTGGCAGAATAAGTGCCGTCCAAACACAGGAATGCGTGGAGATCATGCGATCTCCACGCATTCCTGTGTTTGGTGAGTTTATCATCAAAAGAGGAGAAGCCGTAAATGGCGGTGATCGAGCATATTGCTATCTGGACGGATGACTTAGAACGCCTGAAAGACTTCTATGCGCATTACTTCCAGGCAGCGCCGGGACAGAAATATCACAATCCTAGAACTGATTTCCAATCCTATTTCCTATCCTTCTCAGCCGGGGCGCGCCTGGAGATCATGCAAATGCCGGGCGTCACCGGGTCTGGTCGAAATGAGCAAAAGCAATATCACGGATACGCGCATCTCTCCCTCTCAGTTGGCTCAAAAGAACAGGTCGATATCCTGACCGACCGGTTGCGCCTGGATGGTTACACGGTCTTGGATGGTCCGCGCCGGACCGGTGATGGCTACTATGAAAGCCAGGTGACTGACCCAGATGGAAACCGGATCGAAATCACCATTTAGCGAGGTAGACGATGAAAATTGAGGATGTGCTCTTCAACACGATCGATTGGAGCCAGGTTGAGCCCAGCCAGCATAAAGGCGAGACCGGTATGGCAACTTGGCGCACGTTCGAGGCCGGCAATATCCGCGTGCGCATGGTGGAATACAGCCCGGGCTACTTTGCAGACCACTGGTGCAGCCGCGGGCACGTTTTGCTGGTTCTGGAGGGGGAATTGATCACTGAGCTGCAGGATGGGCGCACCTTCCACCTCACCCCTGGCACCAGCTATCAAGTAGCGGATGGCGCCGAGCCCCACCGATCTCACACCAGCACAGGGGCAAAGCTGTTTATTGTAGATTAGCCTGCTCAAGCGAACAACCTGTTGGTCGAGCTGTAAGCTCGACCAGGGGCAAACTAACAGTTCGCCCAACATGCCGGCGTTCACCCTACCCAGGGACAAATTGTTACCACGCCTACCGTGGGAAAGGTGTTTATCATTCTACTTTAATATGAGGTATGTACAATGTAATTGATATGAATGGCTTTTGGAACACATTGATTCGCATGCTCATCTTTGCTGCGTTCACTCTGTCAGCCTTTGGCCTACCCCATACTGGCCATGCTCAAGCTGAATGCGGTGAGGAGGTCATCGTTGCTCAGGGCGACTCGCTCAGCAAGATTGCGCGTCGCTGTGGGACCACGGTAAATAACCTGTTGGAGATGAATCCCGATATCACCAACCCCTCTCGCATCCGGGTGGGTCAGCGCATCGCCCTGGTCGAGCCTGAGCCAGCTAGCCCGGAGCTCAATGTACTTCCGGCGCGCGTGATGCCGGGAAACACAGTTGAAGTGAGAGCTACAGGATTTTTGCCTGGGTCTGGGATCCAATTCTATATCGCCGCGAAATTGGGCGATGAGCAGCAGCTGGACTACCAATTCCTGGATATGGTCCGGGCAGGTCCAGATGGAAGTGCAACCATTCTGGTTAACATCCCAGATGAGAGCAAAGAAATCAATGAATACCTACTGGCAGCCGGGTTGAGGACTCGCACCGATGAAAGCCAGCTTGTGACTCAGGTATTTCGAGTATCCGCAGGGGCGGACGAGGAATCAATCATCCACGTGGTCCAAAGAGGTGACCGGCTGGTGCGCATCGCTTCCCGCTACAGCACCAACGTGACTTCGATCATGAAGAAGAATCCCGAGATTAAAAACCCGCACCGCATCTTTGTTGGGCAGCGCATCGCCATCCCCGGACCGGATGAACAGTTCCCGGATGAGCCGCTGATGCCCCGCGCAGCCAACCCCAACCTTGATCTGGATAGTATCGTGGGGGTTAAAGTAGAGGAAGACGAGCGCTGGATCGACGTCAATATCTCCGCCCAGACGGTGTATGCCTATGAGGGCAGGGAAATGATCAGGGCTTTCCTGGTTTCAACCGGCCTGCCCCGCACGCCAACACTGCCTGGGCAATTTCGCATCTATATCAAATTTACCAAAACCGACATGAGAGGGCCTGGCTATCACTTGAAAGATGTTCCCTATACCATGTATTATGATGGTAGCTATGGCTTACACGGCACCTACTGGCACAACAACTTCGGCAACCCCATGAGCAATGGCTGCATCAACCTGCGTACCGAAGACGCCCAATGGTTGTTCAACTTCGCTACCGTCGGCACATTCGTCAATGTGCACTAGAAAGCGCTGAATCCTTCCGCTTATAATTCTATGATCCCTTGACGGATGGCAAATTTGACCAGCTCGGCAGCAGAGTGCAGGTTTAGCTTGTTCATGATGCGCTCGCGGTGGCGGGCAACAGTCTTTGGGCTAATGCCTAATTGCTCGCTGATCTGCGGGGTAGTCTTTCCATCTGCCACCAGCTCCAGCACCTGGCGCTCTCGTTTGCTCAGGACTTTCTCTTCCCCCGTTGGAACTCCTCCAACCTGATCTGCGTCTGCTACATGAGAAAGCTCTGCCAGGCGCCGGTAATCATCCACCAGCCAACGCGCCAGAGTGGGCTGTAGATAGACGTAACCTTGTGCAACAGCATGGATGGCTGCCACCAGCTCATCCGCAGCAGCTTGTTTGGTCATATAACCGGTCGCACCAGCTGCCAGCATTTCAAAGAAGTACTGTTTGTCTTCATGCACTGTCAAAGCCAGGATATGCGCATGTGGGCAGAGGCCCGTCAACTGGCGGGTCGCCTCCAGTCCATCCATACCCGGCATAGTGATATCCATCACCACTACATCTGGGCAGGTCTCCTGCACAGTCTGCACGGCCTGGAATCCATCTCTGGCCTCACCAACGATAAACAGGCCTCCTTGAGCTTCCAAGAACGAGCGTAATCCAGTGCGCACAATATCGTGATCATCCACCAGTACGATGCGAATAGAATCCACCATGGTTCGCCTCCTTAAGCCTATTCGTCTCCCGGATCAGCCACCGGAATGGCTGCTTCAATCATGGTCCCCTGACCGGGCGCAGCCTGGATGTTCAAACAACCACCCAACGACTCAACCCTTTCGCGCATACCTGCCAATCCCCAACCATGCGGTGGGACCAATTTTTGAGCAGGATCAAAGCCCTGACCGCCATCCTTGACTTGAAAATTCACCTCATCCGCCAAAAAAGACATCTTCATTTCAGCTCGATTGACCTGCGCATGCCGGTTCACGTTGGTGAGAGCCTCTTGAGCAATACGAAAAATCACCGTTTCAACCAATGGGTCCAGGCGACGCCGATCACCCTCAACATCGAACTGCACAACCAGACCGTTGCGCTTGTGTTCCTGCTCGGTCAGGTATTGCAAGGCCGGCACCAGGCCCAGGTCATCTAATTGAGCTGGACGCAGGTCATGCACTAATCGATAGATGCCGCGCGACATTTGTCGGGCCAGGTTTTGCAGGCGATCGAGAAATTCAGCTGCCTCTGTACCAGCGAACTTGCTCAACGTAGCCAGGTTAAGGCTGATAGCGGTCAAAATCTGGGCCGTCTCGTCATGCAATTCACGGGCGATGCGCGCTCGCTCATCTTCCTGGGCGATCACCGTATGGCGGAGCAGCTCGCGACGCATCTGTTCGCGTGCAACCAATTCCTGCTGGACCTGTTCCAAAGCCTCCAGGCGGGCTTGCTGAGCAGCCAAAAGCTGCTGCTGGCGCTCTTGTTCTACGAACTGGATAGCGCGCAATAATGCTACCGTCACGATCACTGCCATGCCAGCCCGGACGGTCTGCACCGGAAAGCCCATCATAGCCAGAAATGCTTGCGAGTTGATCCAATTGGCCGGGAAAATCTCCAGGTAAGGGACGAAAACCTGGGTCACGCCGTATACGGCCATCCCGCCTGCTGCCCAGCGCAGATGACTCGCCAGTTGGAGGCGTTGCTCGCTGGTGACCTGGCGAGAGCGCATCCAGAAGGCGTATCCGGCCAGCAACCCCGCCGGCGTAGCGATATGATAACGGGAAAGGACATCCAGCCAGCGGGCCGTGTCCGGGATCTGCAGTTGTAGGTACACCAGTACCATAATCGGATAGATCATCAGCAAACCGCAGCCGATATAAAAAGGTGCCTTCGAGCGCTGCTGGAACATCCCAAACAGAAGCAGGGGCACAAAGGATACTATCAGCCAGACCACCCTCACCCATTCGAAGGTCGGCGGAAAAGGCGCGCCTAGCCAGACCACCAAGGATAAAATGATTTCGATCCATTCATGAGCGCCATGCAGCAGGCCAAACAGAGCCAACAGCCACAGGGTACGCCGTTCCACCAACAGCGGAGAGCGACCCGATTCGAGCATCAGGGCTAGGCCCATGGTAAAAAAAGCCAACCCGTAAATCAGGTAGATCAGGAGGAAATTGAGCTGAAAGGCCGGTAGGGGCATAATGACCAATTCTCTATGCTCCTATTTTACAGGATTAAGTGAAAAAGTACCCAACCAGTTTGGGTCATTAAACCTACAAGACTGCGAAAAATGGAGGGGGATGCTCCGCAGATACCACCATTCTATACAGGTAAGAAGACCATAACATCGGAATATTTTGCGCAAACATTAATGGCCAACAACCTCTAGCAGGGTCACCCAAGCCAGGCAAAATAGGATGACCGGTCCATAGGACTTTCGGATGGGGAAAACAGTACAAATGTCACATAAATCAGTGGTGATATTTACTAATGCAAATCTCATAATTGGGGTAAAATACCCACTAACAGATGTAAAAGGCTTTTGCTATAGCAAGTAACGTAAATCATCAGAAGCCGCTCTTGTTTGCAGGGAAAGGAGGTCCAGCGCATCATTTTATTAAAAGCCCACACATTATTAATGAATCTATCCTGAACATGCGTTAGAGGAGAGTGCAATGAAATCGAGAACGTTAATCACAATTGGCCTAATCTTTTTGGCCCTGAGTCTAACGCTGGCGGCTTGTGGCGGACAACCTGCGCCTGCTCCGGCGCCAGAAGTTGTCTGCCCGGAACCCGAGCCTTGTCCAGACCTGGTCTGCCCGGACCCTGTGCCTTGCCCGGAACCGGTGGTTGCCGATGTGCCCTTTGAAGAAGAGTGGATCAATTCACCCCACGCGGACGCCGCAGCCAGAGCCTTCACCTACTGGGATAGCGCCGACCCGGCCCAGATTCCCGAAACCTGTGCAAAATGCCACAGCACGCACGGTTTTCTGGATTTCCTGGGTGTGGATGGCAGCGTTTTCGGTGAGGTGAACGCACCCGCAGCCATTGGCACCACCGTCCAATGTATCGCCTGCCATAACGACGTCACAGCGGCCATGACCAGCGTGGTCTTCCCCTCCGGCATCGAGCTGGCCGGGCTGGGCGACGAAGCGCGCTGCATGCAGTGCCACCAGGGACGCTCCTCCATGGTCCAGGTGGACGCGGCCATCGAAAACGCCGGCCTGACCGGTGATGACGATACCGTCAGCGCCGATCTGGCCTTCATCAATATCCACTACTACGCCGCGGCTGCCACCCGTTTCGGCAGCGAGGTCAAGGGTGGCTATGAGTATGCAGGCATGTCTTATGATCCCCGCTTCGACCACGTGGTCGGCTACGACACCTGCACGAGCTGCCATAATCCACACACCCTGGAAGTAAAGGTCGAGGAGTGCAGCGTCTGCCATACCAACGTTGCCAGCCTGGAAGACGTGCGCGGAATCCGCATGGCAGCTTCGCTGGTGGACTATGACGGGGATGGCGACATCTCCCAGGGCGTCCAGGTGGAGCTGGAAGGGCTGCAAGCCAAATTGATGCAAGTTATCCAAGCTTACGCCACAGAAGTAGCCGGCGTTGCCATCGGCTATAATTCTCAGTCCCACCCGTACTTCTTCATCGATGGGGACGAGAGCGGTGAGATCGAAGAAGCCGAAGCAAACCGCGACAACCGCTACGTCTCCTTCACCCCACGCCTGCTCAAAGCAGCCTACAACTACCAGATCACCAAGAAAGATCCAGGCGGCTTTGCCCACGGTGGGAAGTATCTGATCCAGCTGCTATACGACTCGATCACGGATCTGAACACAGCCATTGCCACCCCGGTGGACATGACCAACGCACACCGGGATGACCCGGGTCACTTTGCCGCCTCGACAGGAGCCTTCCGGCACTGGGATGAGGATGGGCTGGTGCCCGGTGGCTGCGCCAAGTGCCACACCGCTGACGGCCTGCCGCAGTTCCTGTTCGAAGCTTCGCAAGCCAGGGATGGCGTCAGCGGCGTCAACGTCGCCACCCATCCTTCGAGCGGTTTCAACTGCGCTACCTGCCACTCGGATGTCTCCACCTTCGAGCTGTTCGAGGTCAATAACGTGCGCTTCCCCGGTGGAGCGATCCTGACCTTCGGCGAAGGGGTGAGCAGCAACCTGTGCATCAACTGCCACCAGGGTCGTGAAGCGAATGCCACCGTCCAGGCCGCCATTCGGCGGGCAGACGTTGGACCCGATGAGGTGTCCGCCGCGCTGAGCTTCCGCAA
>JAWOHN010000057.1:0-17857 GCA_046485135.1 Anaerolineales bacterium
TTCGTGGCGAGAATATTCCTGAATCACTTTTGTTTTCGATTCTTTGTCATAAGTCATGACGTCTGCTCTCCTAAAGATTGATTTCGGCAGGTCTCCAAACTGGCAGCGGCTTGCCGTGGTCCATATTTTGCCGCCGGTTGGTCTAGTCGGATGGTGATTATACCAGAGAACCTTGAAAAAAAGGGTTCCACACCGATTTTTGCCAGTGCCTCAGATCTGCTGTAAGGGATCCTTCATGGCTTCGCGCAATCCCTTTTGGAGTTCCACAGGGAAAACTGAAAAGATCTGCCGGGTGATCCAGGCGGTATCTTGAGAAGCCATGTTCTGTCGCAGGAAGTAAGCGCATTCTGTGGGGGATCGCTTTGCTAACAATTCCATAACCAACAGTAGATCTGGACGAAGAGGGGCTGGAGCAACTCGGGCTAAGGGATTCAGCAGCCTAAATAATACGGGTAGGTTATCAAAAGAGCTATCCTTGATTAACGGCTGCACTGCCCTGAGCCCCAATGCCTGATCGTGGAAACTCGAACTCTTTAGGCATTTCTCCAAGAAAGATAGGAAATCGGCTGGGGCTTCTTTTCTCCAGCGTGACAATCCTTCTGCGAGTAATGCAGTGATTATTCTCTCTTCACCTTCCTTGCTCCAGGCAGATAGGCGGAGCTGTATTGGTTCAATTAGCTCAACAGGGAGCAAACCGAGGATGCGTGCTGCAAGCAAGCGGCATTCGTACTGCTTTTGTTCCCATAAAAGATCACAAAGCACCAGACCCGTATCCTGGTCACCCGATAGCCTAGGTCCTAGTTCTAGCAGTATTTGTCTGAGCACTGGAGGCGGCACATTGTAGGCTGGCAACAAGGGAGGAGGTTTGCCAGATTGGCCAGGGCGGTGGGTGCGGTCTGAGTAATAATCCAGGATGATGTGCAAGCTGCGCACAAAAACCGTTGGTTGGGAGATCAAATCTGCAAGTTGTGCAGCCTGGATTCTCAGGCGAGAAAGTTGGATTGCAGGCATAACATCTTATGATGGATCACCGCTACAGGGGAATGCCCGATAGATCAATATGCTTTGGCAAAATATACTTTTACCGGTGCAGTTTGCCCACATGAGATGCATTTTCCTTCACCACCGGGTTGCTCCAAGGGAATGCAGCGAGCAGTTGCCTTTGTGTCGGCTTTGATGCGATCTTCACATTCTGTGCGGTTGCAGAACCAGGTATATGCCCATCCATTTTGAACAATCTCTTGAAACTCCGCGTAATCTTTTGGCTCGTGGGTGTTGGCATTGCGGAATTCCAGTGCTCGATTGAAAAGAGAGTCTTGGATTTGGTCAAGTATTTCGCCCGCATGTATCGCTACCTGATCGCGGGGGATAAACGTTTTTCCAGCTTTTCCTGGCATATCCCGGCGAGCAAATGCAACAGTATTATTGGCTACATCTTTGGGTCCAATCTCGACCCGCAATGGTATACCGCGCATTTCCCAATCGTTAAATTTATATCCAGGGGTGACCTCGTCTCTTGTATCTAGATGAACCCGCAAAGCTCGCTGATGATCAACCAGCTCTGCTCTGACCTGCTTCACCACCGGCAATACCTTGGATTTCTCTTCATCATTGCGGTAGATGGGCACAATTACGATCTGGGTGGGCGCTAGCCTGGGTGGTAGTACCAAACCTTGGTCGTCCCCGTGCGTCATGATGATAGCACCAATAAAACGAGTCGAGAGACCCCAAGATGTGGTCCACACGTGTTGCAATTCGTTATTCCGATCTAAGTATTGTATGTCGAAGGCTTTGGCAAAATTTTGTCCGAGGAAATGGGATGTTCCTGATTGCAGGGCGCGTTTATCACCCATCATAGCCTCAATGGTTGTAGAGTGGACAGCGCCGGCAAATTTCTCACTCTCTGTTTTGAAGCCCGGAATTACCGGTACAGCCGCCTCGTTGACTGCAAAGTCACGGTAAACATCCAGCATTTGCAGGGTTTCTTGCTCAGCCTCCTCGGCGGTTGCATGGGCTGTATGACCTTCTTGCCAGTAAAACTCCAACGTGCGCAAGAAGAGCTTGGTGCGCATCTCCCAGCGCACTACATTACCCCATTGATTGATCAAAACCGGAAGATCACGGTATGACTTAATCCACTTGGAATACATATAACCGATGATTGTTTCCGAGGTCGGGCGAACGACCAATGGTTCTTCCAGCCGCTCACCCCCCCCGATGGTAACTACTGCCAGTTCAGGCGAGAAACCTTCTACATGTTCTTTTTCTTTTTCCAGAAAGGACATGGGGATTAAGAGTGGAAAAGCAGCGTTTACATGACCCGTTGCCTTAAACCTCTTGTCCAGGGCTTGTTGGATGTTTTCCCACAGAGCCCAACCATATGGTCTGACGACCATACAGCCACGCACAGGGGCATAATCTGCCAGCTGGGCTTTAATTACCAGTTGGTTATACCATTCGGCGAAATTTTCATTACGAGAAGGTAGTTTGTCATTGGTCATGGGTTAAGTATCTGCTTTCATGAGAGATAATTGCGAGCCTCACTCCCCGTTTTGTAAGCGGGACACGGCTTGTTCGATGCTTGATCTGAATTCTAACATTTCTCGTTGGATTACAGGTATGTAATCTCCTTGGACATGGAAGAATGTTTCAAAGGTAATCTTCCAACCGGAGCCAATTAGGATCAGTGGGCGAGGTATGATGCTGCCGGTGATCATTTGGTTCCACATCAAAGAGATTTCAGCCAGGGTTCCAGGCCCTCCTGGAAGGGCAATGGCAGCATCACAGGAGTCAATCAAGGTAAACAGGCGCTCCCGCATGGTGGAGAAATGCATCTTCTCCATCACCCACTGATTAGCGCCAACCGGGCGCCAGGCTTCAATTTCATCACAGGTTACCCCGATGACTTTCGCGCCGGCTTCGAACGCTCCATGAGAGACTGCCTCCATTGTTCCAATATAACCGCCGGTGAGTACAGTATACCCTGCCATGCCCAGTAGTTTTCCCAAGCTTTGAGCCTCTTTGTAGGCTGGTTCGCCAGGTTTTGGGCTGGAGCCACCGAAAACGGTCACACGTTTGATTGTCATTGGTCTATCCCCTCACTCGATGCTTTATCGCTTTGTATACAGGTTCAAACCAGATGGATTCGATATCAACTTGACGCGTTTCAAGAATGGATGTTGGAATATGAGCCAATAAGTCCACCCAATCGGTCAGGAATACCCACAACAAAGCAAACTCCCAATCCCGATCCCACTCTCTGTCTGACCATGCAAATCCATTCTTATTCTCCAGCTGATCTCGGTATCTGGCAACGATTTCGGCCTGGGAGATAGGCATAGGTGAAAAACGCCAACGAGAGGTTTGGTAGAATTTAACCATGTCTAGGATACCTGGACCAACGCCGACATGCTGCCAATCATATGTAACTATATTCCCGGAAGGCGTAGCGAACAGGTTGCCAGGCCAGTAATCGCCATGGATTAAGGTAGGAGGGATGTTTTTCAATTCTGAAGCAATGTCCCCTGCTCCTTTGACCAAGTCTTCCAGCATACTGAAGTAAGCTGGCCTTTGGGTGAAAATTGGGAGAGTGCCTCTATTCAACAAACGTTGCACGCCTGTCGTAGCAGCTTGGACATGTACCTCAAAATCCCGAGTTAGCGGACGTCCCAGCCAGTTGTAAATTTCCAGATCTTCATCCAGGGACCAAAAGCGATCATGTAGTGTAACCAGGTTATTGATGGCAAGCATATATTGAGAGGTTTCCCATTGGTCGCAGGCCGGGGAGGCTTGGACATGGTCGAAGATCATCCATGCGCCGTCAGGCTGGGCGGCGAATAGAGTAGGGATTTCAACAGGGATTTGCTCTGCCAGACAGCGGTAAAAGGACACCTCCCGTCGCCCTGCCCCAGCCATACCTGCCCGTGTGGTTCCTTGGGGTTCCTTCAAAACCAATTTAAATCGTAATTGTCCGGTGCTTCCCTGGCATACTACCTGGATTCCTCGAATCCGCCCAACGGATGGACGCCGGTCAGGAAGGTCAAATTCATTGATTTCGCGTACAGAAAGCCTATTGTCGCCTGTATGGTTGCGTAAGCCGGCAGTCAACTGCGCCCGGCTGAATGCCCAGGGACGTTGTTCTTCGAGTACAGAATTAGAATGCATCATATCCTTAGTAAGATGGAGTGTAATTGTCTCAATTATGCTCCATCACTACGGGTCCCGGCTGCCCACCTGCGCTTATAGTTATGTTCAAGTTTGCTTAGCACGGCTTGTTCGAGATCAATGTCTGCGATGCTTGCCAATTGGAGCAGATAGAGTGCTACATCTGCCAATTCGTCTGCCAGTGCTTGAGGATCTTCAACCTCCTCTTGCCACTGAAAGTGTTCGAGCACCTCCGCTGCCTCCAGGTTAAGTGAGATAGCCAGATTACGCAATGATTGGGAGCGTGGGCTGTCTGGTTCATACCAGCCTTGTGAACCAACAAAATGATGCATTTTCTCAGTTAGCTCTTTGATATCCATTGGCAGTTGATTATAACTGGTCTCATCCAATCGAGAAGAATTTATTCCGTTGCTCTTTGGGAATTCCTGTAAATGGATTCTGGCCTCCATCAGGGATTATTCATACAGAGCCAGAGCTTTTAATGCAGCCTTTGCTGAAATACGCTGTTCAGGGTGCCAGCCAGCCTCAACAGACATGCGAGTCAGGTGTTGTAAGACTGCTTGCTGGCTTTCTTTATCCAGCCCGGAAAATGCTCTTTGCACTTTCCTGCTTTCTCGAGAAAGCAGATCGTTCCAAAGGGTTTCTAAATCTATGTTGTTGTCCATATCAGAATGTTTATTGTATCAAATTTTGGACTTACGCACTTCGATGAAAAAGACTCGGAAACACATGGCGCATGTGCCTTCCATACACACCATTTCACGAAACGACGTTATAGTATATTACAATAAAGGCATACAGGCTTGCTTAAACGGAAGATTGGATGGAGGTCATCTCATCCAGTAGGGAAAAATGGTTTATGCGGATTATCCTGACACACGAACAGGCAGATTTTGATGCGATAGCTTCTCTCTTGGGAGCTTATCTACTTGATGAAACCGCATTGCCGGTCCTCCCTAAGCGAGTGAACCGCAATGTGAAAGCGTTCCTCACTTTATATGGCGTGGACCTTCCCTTTGTTGAAAGGGGTGATCTTCCTCGTGAGCCGGTGGATTCGATTACTCTGGTTGATACCCAATCTATGGTTAGCGTCAAAGGTGTCAGCGCCCATACCCAGGTGCGCGTGATTGATCACCACGATCTCAGGGAGGACCTACCAGAGAATTGGATTGTGACAACAGAGGACACCGGAGCAGCGGCAACCCTGTTTGTTGAAGGCTTGCGAGAACATAATGGTGCGCTTAGTATGGTGGAAGCTACTTTGCTCTTACTAGGCATATATGAAGACACCGGGTCATTAACCTATTCTCGCACCACCGCCCGGGATTTGCGGGCAGCTGCTTATCTGCTTGAGCAGGGAGCAAACATCAGTATTGCCAACGATTTTCTCAATCACCCCTTATCGCTTGAGCAGCAGGCCATTTATGACCAGCTTAGATCAGCTGCAGAGACTCATCATATTCATGGACATATCGTCGTCATTTCTTGTGGAGATGCCCAGCATATGGATGAGGAGCTTTCCACGATTGTTCATAAGCTACGTGACCTGTTGGACCCTGACGCTCTTTTAGTGTTCATCACGACCCGTGGGGGCATCCAATTGATTGCACGTTCCAACAAAGATGGTATTAATGTTTCAAAACTGGCCAGTCATTTTGGTGGGGGAGGCCATGCACGTGCTGCTGCGGCATTGATAAAAGATCGTCAACTGAAAGATGTTTGTTCAGAACTTCAGGAAATCCTGCCGGATTTCATATTGCCAGCGGTGACCGTCTCGCAAATTATGTCGAACAGTCCCCAGGTGCTCGCTCCTGAGACTCTGGCTGACGAGGCTGCCAGCTTGATGCAGCGCTATGGATATGAGGGCTTCCCAGTTGTACAGGCAGGAAAGGTCGTTGGTTTGTTGACCAGACGAGCAGTTGACCGGGCTCTGTCACATAAACAGAATTTCCCGGAGATGAACTTATCTGCCGCACGCTTGATGGAAGCGGGTGAAGTGACCGTGCATCCGGATGATTCTATTGAATATCTGCAAAGGCGGATGACCGAAACCGGTTGGGGGCAGATTCCGGTGGTTGATCCGGAAAACGGATTAATTATTGGGATTGTCACTCGAACCGATGTATTGAAGACCCTCACCCAGGAAAGTGGATATACTGGCAGACAGAACTTAGCCTCCAGGCTTAAAACAGTATTGCCACCTGCTCGTCTGGGCTTGCTGAATGCCATTGCCCGGGCGGCTTACGAAAAACGCAACGCCCTGTATATAGTGGGTGGCTTTGTGCGAGACTTGCTCCTGGACCGTCCAAGTCTGGATTTTGATTTGGTTGTTGAAGGAGATGCAATATCCCTAGGGAAAATGTTGGTGAAAGAATATGGGGGTCGCATCACCAGCCACGCCCGTTTTGGCACAGCAAAATGGTTCATTTCAGATATCCGGGACAGTCTCCTTCGTGATTTGAGATCGGAAGAAACAATTACTCCAGGATGGGAAGTTGAGCCAGCGGACCTGCCGGAATTTATTGACCTGATCTCTGCTCGAACAGAGTTCTATACACATCCGACGGCTTTGCCAACCGTGCAGCGCGGCAGTATTAAGTTAGATCTTCATCGCCGTGACTTCACAATTAACACTCTGGCGCTTCGTCTGGATGGATATCATTATGGAACTTTGTATGATTTTTGGGGTGGCCTCAACGATCTGCGCCAGAGGTTGGTACGTTGCTTGCATTCACTATCTTTTGTGGACGACCCAACCCGGATGTTACGCGCCATTCGATTTGAGCAACGCTTTGGTTTTAGGATAGAAGAAAGAACTCTGCAATTGTTGATCGAAGCTCTACAGTTGATTGACCGTGTATCCGGGGACCGTATCCGGCATGAATTGGACCATATTCTTAATGAAGAACAAGCAGTACCAATGTTGGCTCGTCTGGATGATTTGGGACTATTAAGCGCTATTCATCCTGAACTCAAGTGGGATGATTGGATCCAAAGCCGGATTAATTATCTTTCAGGTAACGGTTTGTTGGAGATCAGCCAGAATAAGGAGCTCCAAAATTTTGAGCCAGCTGAGTTGCGCAGGTCGCTAAGTTATATTTTATGGGTGGTTCGCCTTGCTCCCGATCGGGCCCGGCGGGTGCTTTCCCGTTTGAAGTTACGGAGGGATTTAGCCAAAGATGCTCTCTCTGCCTGCGAGTTGTGGAGAGATCTGGGTGCTCTGGTGGGTCGCCCACCCAGTATTGTTACCATATATTTAGAGAAGTTTTCAATCTTGTCGATCAAAGCGGTTTATCTGGCAACGGATGATCCGAAACAGCGGGAGCTTTTGTTGGCATACGAAAACAGTTGGAGTAAAATTATGCCTTCTGTGAGTGGTCACGATCTGCGCGCTCGGGGCCTGCCACCTGGACCGGTGTACCGGGAAATCCTAGATGGTTTGCGATTTGCCTGGTTAGATGGAAAGATAAACACTCTTCAGGAGGAAGCAGCATTATTGGCTGAATTGACTAACCGAGAGCACGCGGGCAATTAAATTATGGACCGTCTCTCTAAATTGCTCCGGCATCCCCGGATCTTACAAACTTTGCCGGATGAGGAACGATCATATGTGCTTGCGCGGGTGAAATTTCGCCTGGCATTTCGCTCTGATCTACTGGCGCTTGAGTGGGATGGTGAATTTGCTCATTTTCGGAGATTATACGCGGAAGCTTACCGGTACACCGAACTGGGGCAGGC
Source organism: Anaerolineales bacterium (assembly GCA_046485135.1). Taxonomy (GTDB): domain Bacteria; phylum Chloroflexota; class Anaerolineae; order Anaerolineales; family UBA4823; genus CAZAQS01. The sequence goes on from JAWOHN010000057.1 coordinate 7,903, forward strand.
GGTTATTTGGGTGGCTGAGTTGGTAGATGCAGGCCTTATTGGGCAACTTTTTGTTCACTTAAAAAGCGACCGTAGGGAACTGGCAGACGGAAGGACCAGTGCTTATATTTATGGGTTTCGGATTAGGCCGGCATACCAGAGCAAAGGGATTGGTACCAAGCTGCTTCAAATAACGGAAAATGATCTTGTTCAAAAGGGTTTTAAATTTGTAAATTTAAATGTTGGCCAAGACAATAATCGTGCACGCCAACTTTATGAAAGGTTGGGTTATCGGGTCATTGGAACAGATCCAGGGCGTTGGTCTTACTACGACCAACACGGTAGACGACAGGATGTCAATGAGCCAGCCTGGAGATTGCAGAAAGAATTGTAATCCTTGACATTGAGATTTAAAAAACCCTTGCAGGTTAATAATATCCATGCTAGAATCATATATGGTGGGGGGTAGCGAGTGAGTTCTTGTCGAAAAGTGGGTTCTCCCCACTTTTCTTGCATATAGAGCCATACGTCTGCCCTTGTTGATCGAATTTGGAGAAATGTGTAGTATGAAAAACGAGTTTGTTTTGGCTTTCAACGAAGTTCTGGAAGAGAAACAACTGCCAAAGGAGGTGATCCTGGAAGCGCTAGAGGCAGCCATGGTGTCTGCTTATCGCCGAGCGGTCAATGCTTCCAATGCGCAAGATGTTAAGGCCAAGATTGATCCGGAAACTGGGAAAGTCTCTATCTATGCAGAGAAGGAAGTTGTTGAAGTCGTCCAAGATTCTCGCACTGAGGTTGCACTGAGCGAGGCACTTCAGGTTGACCCTGAAACTGAAATGGGTGGTATGGTGCTGGTCGAATCCACTCCCCAAGATTTTGGACGTGTAGCCGCCCAAACAGCGCGCCAGGTTATCCAACAACGCATCCGTGAAGCAGAGCGGGACTCACAATTAAGCCATTACAGCAAGCAACTTGGTGAGATTGTCAATGGCGTGGTTCAAGCTATTGGACCGCAGGGGGTAACACTTGGCCTGGATATGAAAGCAGAAGGGACGATGCCTCGCAATCAGATGATCCCTGGCGAACGCTTTCGGGTCCATGATCGGGTGCGGGCATTGTTGTTAGAAGTCAAACACACTCCACGCGGTCCCCAGATCATTCTCTCTCGTGCTCACCGAAATTTTCTACGTCGCTTATTAGAAAATGAGGTTCCTGAAATTTATCATGGCCTGGTAGAAATACGGTCGATTTCCCGTGAACCTGGTCAACGTTCAAAAGTCGCCGTAGCAGCCCTTCAAGCAGGCGTTGACCCCGTAGGCGCGTGTGTTGGTATTCGGGGTGTCCGCATTCAAGCCATTGTTCGAGAATTGAACGACGAAAAGATTGATGTCATTGAATGGAACGCCGACCCGGCCGCATACATTGCAAAAGCGCTCAGTCCTGCTAGAGTGACCGGAGTATATCTCAACGAGCGTGCCAAAGGGACTAAAACTGCTACAGTGGTTGTGCCTGAAGACCAGCTCAGTTTGGCAATCGGACGAGATGGTCAGAACGCCCGACTGGCAGCTAAGTTGACCTCCTGGCGGATTGATATTAAGAGCCTCCCAGAAGCTGCCAGCGATGCCCTGTACAAGCTTCAGAATGTCCCTGAATATGCTTTCATGTTGCCTGAGGAAGAAAATGTCATCCATCAGGTGGAGGCCATTCTAGCGAAGAAGGCCGAAGGACGGCCAGTTACACCTGAGGAATACCACGCGCTCAGCCAATTTGTGGATCGGATTGAACGCGGCCTGATTCGCCAGCGTATGGAAGAAGAGAAGGTCAGGGAAGATCGCGATAAAGCTGCCAGAAAGCTGGTTCCCGATGCTGCCTTTGAGATTCCTTTGGATGAGTTGGACATTGCCGAGCGGTTCCGAAATGTGTTGCTCGAATCTGGCTACTTGAATGTTGGCGAGCTGATTTATCAGATGTCAACTGATCCAGATGCTATTCTTGGTCTAAGTGGAATTGGGCCTAAAGCCATGGCTGAAATCGAGCAGGCATTGGCGGCTATTGCTCTACCCGAGGAAGCCGAGCCGGAAGAAGCAGTTGTGGTTCCTACTGAAGCCGAGCCGGTTGATGAAGTTGAACCCATTGCTGAAGTAGTGGTTGCAGCTCCGGTACTTGAAGGTGTAGAAGAAATTGTTCCAGTTGAAGTGGTTGAAGAACAAGCCCCAGAAACAGAGGCTTTGGTGGTTCCTGAGACTGTTGAAATAGAAGAAGCAGAGATTGAAGAAGCAGTCAGCGAAACCATAGAGGAAGAAGAAGAGCTACCTGCGACTTTGGATGAAATCTTTGCCCTTAAGCCGGAAGTGCTTGATATGGTTGACACCGGTGATGAGGAAGATGACGAAGAACAAAGCCGTAAGAAGAAGAAAAAGAAGAAGAAATTTATTGAAATGGAATACGATCCCGAGAAAGATGTCACGGTTGTAAAGAAGAAACGCAAACGTGGCACTGATGAATGGAATGATGAGTGGAGTTTATAACAAGAGAAAATAACAGTGCCCCCAAAAACTGCAAGACGTAAGCACGTGCCTCATCGGACCTGCGTAGGTTGCCGGGCGGTTTTACCGAAACGGACGTTGATTCGGGTGGTACGTGGCCTTGACGGGGTTCATGTAGATCTGACAGGAAAATCGCCGGGGCGCGGTGCATATCTTCATGATCAACGATCTTGTTGGGAGCGCGGGTTGAAAGGCGCTCTGGCAAATGCACTCCGAACTGAATTAACGGTAGAAGATCGGGAACAGTTGCTGGCTTTTTTACAGACTTTGCCAGAAGAAGATACGCTCAGGGGGGCGGATGATGGAGAGTGAGGCTGCCAAGCCATGCATCTCCCCAAACTCATCCGGTGTCTTTAGCCCGTCAATAACGCGGATTTGGCGGATGGTTGGCGAATGGAGCGTGTTGAGGATTAAGGTAGGCGACGGACAGAAGTCATTCTTTTGCCCAGGGTGGAGATTCTGGTTGGATCCATAAGCGCACTCCACGCAATGTAGCCTAAGGGTTTTCGTACCCCATCGGCTCACTATGCCCACCTAACCCGCTCATTGGGGCGCGAACAATTATGGAATCAGGAGGTACCTTATGAGCGATAATGGGCATAATGATAAAACCATTGAGTTGCCCGCCAGCATCACCGTACGCGAGCTGGCTCAGAGTATCAATTCTAGCCCCATTGAGGTTATCAAAACCCTCATGGCCAATGGGGTGATGGCGAACATCAATCAACAGATTGATTTTGATACAGCCGCGATTGTAGCTTCTGAGATGGGCTATGAAGCGACTCTGGAAGCGCAAGAGCAAGCCGCAGATGAAGATCAGGGGGAGATTCCACTTTGGCGCCGTATGATTGCAAATGAGCCAACAGATCAGTTAATGGCTCGCCCACCTGTAGTAACCATTCTGGGTCATGTAGATCACGGGAAAACAACCCTGTTGGATGCTATCCGGCATACGGATGTGGCTGGAGGAGAGGTAGGAGGAATCACCCAACATATCGGCGCCTACCAGGTAGAACATAACGGTAGGTTGGTTACCTTTTTAGATACCCCAGGTCATGCAGCCTTTACTGCCATGCGAGCGCGCGGCGCGCAGGGAGCAGATATTGTTGTCCTGGTAGTTGCAGCAGATGACGGGGTGATGCCGCAAAGCAGGGAGGCAGCCGCGCATGCCAAAGCTGCCCACGTACCGATTGTCGTGGCCATGAATAAAATGGACCGGGCAAATGCTGACCCAGAGCGGGTCAAACAGCAATTAGCTGAAATTGGATTAATCCCAGATGATTGGGATGGAGACACAATTGTGGTTCCCATGTCAGCCAAACGCAGGGAAGGTCTCGAGGATTTGTTAGAAGCGATTTTATTGGTTGCAGACAATATGGACATCCTGGCTAACCCGAATGGAGCGGTCATTGGAACAGTAATTGAGGCTGAGCGTGAACGGGCCAAGGGGGTACTGGTGACCCTGCTGGTGCAAAATGGTACGCTTTCTGTGGGGGATGTTGTAATGGCCGGTACTACCTTTGGGCGGCTACGAGCCATGTTCGATTACCGCGGGCGAAAGGTGCGTAAAGCCGGGCCAGCTACTCCGGTGTCTGTTATGGGAATCAATGATGTTCCCCAGGCAGGTGACGTGTTCCGGGTTGTCTCTTCGGAAAAGGAGGCGCGATCGATCGTTGAAGAGCGGATCCAGCAACACTCTCAGCGGGATACTGTTCAAAAAGCCCCGGTGACCTTAGAACAGTTATTTGACCGATTCCAGGCAGGGGAAGAGCGTGAGCTACGTTTGATTGTTAAAGCTGATGTTCAGGGTTCTCTTGAACCAATCATCTCTTCCCTTAACGATTTGCAGGGTGGAGATATTGCTGTTAATGTTTTACACGCCGAAACTGGGAATATTGGTGAAAATGATATCATGCTGGCTTCTGCCTCCAAGGCCATTGTGATTGGGTTTAACGTCAGCGCAGATGCTGCCGTGCGCCGTTTGGCAGAGGTTGAAGGCGTTTCAGTCCGCCTATACGACATCATTTATCGCCTCTTGGAAGATGTAGAAAAAGCCCTCAAAGGAATGCTTGAACCTGTTTTGAAAGAGACCATCCTTGGACGCGCCGAGGTCAGGGCCATCTTTCGCATCTCGAAGCTAGGAAATATTGCCGGCTGCCGCGTAACGGAAGGTGAGATTCGCCGCAATGCACGCGCAAGAGTTCTTCGAAATACTGCATCAATTCATGATGGAGAAATCCAATCTCTCAAACATGTACAAGATGATGTCCGCGAGGTGCGCCAGGGGTTTGAGTGTGGGATTGCCTTAAAGGGTTTTTCCGATTATGCTCCTGGAGATGTGATAGAATGTTATTCGGTTGAGAAAGTAGCAGCCGCTTAGGGTGGAGGAATAGCGTGGTTTCTAAATTGCGTGCACAGCGTATTGGACAACGATTTCGAGAAGAGCTATCGGAGATATTGGTCACCGGTAGTTTGGATCCTAGGCTACGAGGTGTTTCGATAACGGAAGTAAAAATCGATCGGGAATTAGAGTACGCGAGCATTTATTTTTCAGCAGTGGAGGGATCTGAAAGGGCTCCGGAAATTCTGGCGGGCTTCAAGCATGCGCAGGGGTTTCTGCGTAGTGAACTTGCACGCCGGATTGAGCTTCGTTCTTTTCCGCGCTTACGCTTTTACTGGGACCCAACTTTTGAGAAAGCAGAACATATCGAAAGACTGTTTGCTCAGTTGCAAGCAGAAAAGGAGACTGGTAAGCGGCCTGACGAGATTGCCTCAGGAGAAGATAGTACCTTAGATGACACTCCTGAGGATAATTCAGAGGCTGGAACGGATGAACAATGAACTTTTGACCTCAATTCGAGGTTGCTTGGAGGGGGCTGAGCGAGTCTTAATTGTTTCTCATATTCGTCCTGATGGAGATGCCGTCGGTTCTGTACTGGGTTTAGGGCTGGCCTTGGAGGGGGCAGGGAAAGATGTCCAGATGGTTCTGGAAGATGGTGTTCCAGCCGTATTCCACCATCTGGAAGGCAGTGAGCGGATTCAGAAACGTCCAAAGGGTGTTTTTGATTTGGTCATTGCGGTGGATGCATCTGACCTGGACAGAATCGGGGAAGCTTTGCTAAATCTTCGGCGTAGTGACAATGCTGAAGAAAGCGTACCGGATATCAATATTGACCATCATATAACGAACCTTAATTTTGCCAGATATAACCTTGTCATAACAGATGCGGCGGCAACGGCAGAAATTATTGCCAACCACCTGGAAGATTTTGGGTTGCCGCTCAGGCAACCAATTGCATCTGCTTTGCTTACTGGCATTATTACCGATACACTTGGCTTTCGGACCTCTAATATGGCTCCCCAAGTTTTCCACACGGTAGCCAAGTTAATGGAAGCTGGAGCTGACCTGCCGAGCTTGTATAACAGTGCTCTTCATAAACGTTCTATCTTAGCTGCTCGGTTGTGGGGTGTGGGACTTTCAAAATTGAGACAGGATGGCCCCATTGTTTGGACCAGCCTGACCCAGAAGGACCGGCAGTCAATTGGATATCCTGGTCGCGATGATGGCGATTTGATTAATTTGGTTTCTTCAATTGAAGAAGCTGCAGTTGCCATGGTCTTTGTTGAGCAGAACAACGGTACGGTTAAAGTTAGCCTGCGGGCTCAGTCAGGACTGGATGTTGCGCAGGTTGCCCAAGGTTTTGGTGGTGGGGGGCATAAAGCTGCAGCAGGGACTCAAATCAATGGAACGCTCGAGGAAGTGCAGGAAAAAGTATTGCAGGCTGCACGAGCATTGTTTGCAGAGGAGAAGTTGTAACGGGTTGATTGGGTTTTGGAGATTTATTGTTTTTGTGTAGAATTCTAAGCTGGGAGTGGAAATGAACCAAGAAGATCATATCAAGAACGTTGTATCTGGAGTGCTGGTAGTGGACAAACCGGTTGGTTTGACTTCGCACGATGTAGTTCAGATAATACGACGGGGTACTGGAATTCGCCGGGCTGGCCATACGGGAACCCTGGACCCCCGAGCTTCGGGTGTCTTGGTTGTATTAATTGGACCCGCTGTGCGCTTGAGCGAATATGTTTCTGCGTCTGACAAACGCTATCAAGCAACGATCCGTTTAGGTAGCTCTACGGATACATTTGATGCAGAAGGCAGAATAACGTCATCTGCCTCTGTGGAGAATATATCAGAAGAGCAATTTGAAGATATTCTTGATCACTATGTTGGAGAAATCGAACAGGTTCCCCCTCCCTATTCGGCGATCAAAGTTGGAGGGCGAAAGGCCTATGAAATGGCGCGGGATGGCGAGGAAGTAAACCTGGAACCGCGCGTGATCCAGGTGTATAGTTTGGAGCTGTTGGAATGGGATTCACCTGAAGCAGTTGTAGATGTCTTTTGCTCATCTGGGACCTACGTGCGTTCGCTGGCAAATGATCTTGGAAATGAACTAGGGGTCGGCGCACACCTGGTAGGGCTGCGCAGGACCAAAAGCGGTCGTTTTACCCTCCGGGATGCGGTTCCATTGAGACGACTTCAAGAGGCATTTGTTGCTGGTGATTGGTATAAATATCTCATTCCCGCTGCTGAAGCTTTGGCAGAATGGCCGATGGTGGAGTTGGATGCTGACCAGGTGGAGTTAGTGCGCCATGGTCACCGCGTCCCAGCGGAGTCGGGTTCGAAAGGTTGGGCGCGGGGAGTCAGTGAACAGGGCGACCTGGTGGCTTTGCTTGAAGTAGACGAAGATAAAAGCGAGTGGCAGCCACGTAAGGTGTTTTTCCAATCATAGTTGGATTGAGAGCTGGACGTTAAAGCAAACCGCCATAAATAATTTTGCAAACTCGTAAGCAAATGGGGCGGTTTGTTCAGCGAGGAGACACTGAGCATTTTATGCAACATCATTACGCTTTGAATTCCCTCTTTCTGAATAATACCTGGTTAACCATCGGCTCTTTTGATGGCGTCCATCGCGGGCACCAGGAAATTGTGCGGAGATTGAGCTCTGGTGCGCATGCACAAGGAGCTCAGGCAGTTGTGCTGACTTTCCATCCCCATCCCAAGAAAGTATTGGGAAAAAGCAAAGATTTTTATTATTTAACCTCGCCTGTGGAACGGGCTGATATTTTGGGGAATTATGGCATTGATATTGTTGTCACCTTTTCGTTTGATATGCAGGTTGCTGGAACTTCTGCTAGGGATTTTGTTAAAGAGCTCCATGCTCACCTGGGTTTCACCCGTTTATGGGTCGGTCCAGATTTTGCTTTGGGGCGCAAACGGGAAGGCGATGTGCCAACCTTACGCTTGCTTGGAGACGAGTTTGATTTTATTGTTGAGACCATAGATCCAGTCAAAGTTGGCGATAGTCAGGTCTCTTCTAGCAAAATTCGAGCCTTGCTGGGTGAGGGGGATGTAGAGCAGGTAAGCGCTTTGTTAAACCGGCTATATTCGATCGGCGGTACTGTGGTGGCGGGAGATGGGCGCGGGCGTACCATTGGTATTCCAACGGCAAATTTGCGAGTTTGGGAAGAGAAACAATTACCCAGGTCAGGGGTTTACGTCTGCCACGCCTTGGTGGGCGATCAAAATCATGGGGCTGTAACCAATATTGGTATTCGTCCTACTTTTGATCACCGGACCATGGCTCTACAAGTTGAAGCTCATTTGTTGGATTTTGATGACAATCTTTATGGTCAAGAAATTAAATTGGAGTTCTTATACCGCTTGCGAGATGAACGTCGATTTGCAGGTCCACAGGCTTTAGTAGCCCAAATTCACCAGGATATTGAGCAGGCCCGGGTAATGCTTGTGGAGAAGTCATCGTGAAACAGTATTTAGATATGTTGGCCCATGTGTTGGACTATGGCGTTAAACGAGAGGACCGGACAGGGACCGGGACTTTATCGGTTTTTGGCTATCAAATGCGGTTTGATCTTTCCCAAGGCTTCCCTTTGGTAACGACCAAGCGAGTTCACCTTCGTTCGGTCATTATAGAGTTGCTATGGTTCTTGCGTGGAGACACGAATATCAAGTATTTGCATGAGCATAATGTAACCATCTGGGATGAGTGGGCAGACGTAAACGGTGACTTGGGACCCGTCTACGGGTTCCAATGGCGATCCTGGCCAAACCCTGATGGGACAAAAATTGACCAAATCTCAAACGTCCTCCAGCAGATTAAACAGAATCCATCCAGCCGCAGGCATATGGTTGTGGCTTACAACCCGTCCTGGGTTGACCAGATGGCTTTACCGCCTTGCCATGCGATGTTCCAGTTTTATGTTGCCGATGGAAAACTCTCCTGCCAGCTGTACCAACGCAGTGCAGATATCTTTCTGGGCGTTCCGTTCAATATCGCCTCGTATGCTTTGCTGACCCATATGGTTGCTGAGCAAACGGATTTGCAAGCGGGCGACTTTATCTGGACGGGTGGAGATACACATCTATACTTAAACCATATCGAGCAAGCCAGGCTGCAATTATCTCGCGATCCCTATCCTTTGCCCCAATTAGAGATAAAAAGAAAACCAACCTCATTGTTTCAGTACCAATATGAAGATTTTGAGATCAAGGATTATAACTATCATCCGGCTATCAAGGCGCCAATTGCTATTTAAGAAAGTTAGATGGAATTTATGAATGTTTCGTATTCCTGCGCCGAGCGATAAATTCATAAATTCCTTTTATCCCGATTTCAGTTTGATGAAATTAGTTGCCAATGGTTGTATCATTAATTGTTGCCGTTGATAATAATTGGGGAATTGGAATCCATGGTGGACTGCCCTGGCGGCTCTCATCAGATTTACAACGCTTTAAGAAGCTTACCATGGGTCATCACCTGATCATGGGGAGGAAAACCTATGAATCCATCGGTAAACCCTTACCAGGTCGGACTACCATTGTCGTAACTCGTAATTCAGAATACCATCCGAATGGTTGTCTGGTGGCCTCATCAGTCAAAGAAGCCCTCAATATGGCAGAAGACCGAGACGAAGCAGAGGTGTTTGTTATTGGAGGGGGAGAGATCTTTAAAGAGGTTATCGACAGGGCTGATCGGATCTATTTGACGCGTGTGATTACCCTCCTGGAGGCAGACACTCATTTTCCGCCGCTGCGAACAGGAGATTGGGAAGTGGTTGAAAGTTCCTTTCATTTTGCAGATGAGAAAAACGAATTTGCTTCTACTTATACGCTTCTCTATCGGAAGTAGGGGGGTATTTATAAGTTGTTGCTAAAATCCGAAGGTTGGAAATCTCCTTGACAGAAGTGTCCAAACCATGATATAACCCAGCCTAATAACAACCCAATATTGAAAGACTGTGAAGAGGACGAGTAAACGCTGCAGAGGCGATACAGAGAGCGGGATTGGGTGAGAGCCCGTACGTACAGCAGCGTTGAATGGACCTCGGAGTTGCAGGGTGAAAGGTATTTT
>JAWOHN010000187.1:0-29889 GCA_046485135.1 Anaerolineales bacterium
AGAGTAGGAGTGCTGGTAGGGGTAACACTGGCCCGCACTATCTGAGTTGGGCGAGGCGTGCGCGTGGGCAAAGACGGCCCAGGCGTGGGTTCCGCTGTATCACCTCCACAGCTTGCCGTTATAATGGCTATGGCAAACACCAGTACCTGTATTAAGAAGAATCTTCTGGGGAATAAATGATTATTAGCCAATGTGAAATCCATTATATCAAACCCAACTCGTTTTATCGAGTTTTATGGATCCTTGGGAGCCATCGCAATGGTCGATCTCTGTTCTGAGTTAACGCCCCACCTGCAGTCTCAGCGCTTGCCAGGTCTGGATTTGGGAGATGGATTCATTTATCCACAATACGGCGGGCAATCCATATTAAACCTTCCGGCGACGATCTGCCGAATATTTGGAGCGCCCTCTCTGGCTGGAGAAGCCCTTTTTCCATCGATTTTAGAGCCCATCATGGAATTGGGCAGTGGGGAGATCCGCCAGGTGATCCTTGTTTTGATGGATGCATTGGGGCTGCACCGTTTGCAACATTACCTGACTCACAACGAGATCCCCTTATGGAACCGCCTGGTTAACGAAGGTCTACTGGCCCCGCTCACCTCGATCACCCCCAGCACGACCTCTGCGGCTTTGACGACCTTATGGACAGGGTGCAGCCCGGCCGCGCACGGTATCGCTGGCTACGAGCTGTGGCTGAAGGAATACGGCCTGGTTGCCAACATGATCCGCCATACCCCCATGAGCTTCAAGGCAGATGGCAGGGGTGGAAGCCTCTCTCAGGCTGGTTTTCAGCCCGAGCAGTTCATGCCCTTGCCAACTCTTGGCCCTCACCTGTCCAGACACGGGATACAAACCTACGCCTTCCAGCATAGCAGCATCTTTCGTTCTGGCTTATCCCAAATGCTGTTCAAAGGAGTCGATGTTAAATCCTTCAGCGGACAATCTGATCTATGGGTAAACCTGCGTAAGTTCATCGAGAACGAGTCCGGTCAGCGGAGGTACATTTGGGTCTACTGGGGAGATGTGGACTACCTTTCCCATCTGTATGGCCCTGATGACGAACGGACCGCAGCGGAGTTCGTTGCCTTCAGCGAGGCTTTTGAGCGCCTGTTCCTGTCTAAGTTGAGTCCAAAGGCCCGCCAGGGCACGCTCTTGCTCTTCAGCGCAGACCACGGGCAGATCACCACGCCCAACGATCCACATTACGACCTGCGCAACCATCCTAACCTGGTGCGCCGCCTGCATATCTACCCGACCGGTGAAAACCGTCTGGCTTATCTTTTCATCCGCCCCGGTCAAAGCGAAGCCGTTCGCGAATACATCCAACGTACCTGGCCAGGCCAGTTCAGCCTGGTGGATCCAGGCTACGCCATCCACAGCGGTTTGTTTGGCCCTGGCGCGCCGCACCCAGCCCTGGCAGACCGGCTGGGTGATCTGGTTGTAGTTGGACGTGGAAATGCTTACCTGTGGTGGGGGCACTCGCCTAACCCGATTATCGGGCGGCATGGCGGCTTGAGTCCGGATGAAATGGTGGTGCCCCTGCTGGCCCTGCGCTTATAAGGACATCCTGGCTGTGGAGTTGCCCGCTTCTTGGATTTCAACTTGGGTCTTGCTCCCCTAATAGCGGTTATAATTAGGTGTTACTGAATTCAGCCGGAAAATGCCGGAAACTGGGGTATTGGGTGAACGGATACTCGCCCAATACCCCAGTTTCTGAACTTTGTCCAAAATTTTTTGGTGAATTTCTATACAACTCCTGCCGGGTAAAGGACAATTATGGATATCGGTACCATTCAAAATATCGATTTAGATGAACAAATGCGCTCGGCTTATCTCGATTATGCCATGAGCGTGATCGTTTCGCGGGCCTTGCCCGATGCCCGCGATGGGCTGAAACCGGTCCATCGCCGGATCTTATATGCAATGCATGACATGGGCATCCGCCCAAACACGGCCTACAAGAAATCTGCTCGAATTGTCGGTGAAGTACTGGGTAAATATCACCCGCATGGAGATTCGGCCGTGTATGAAGCCATGGCGCGCATGGCCCAGGATTTCTCTTTGCGCTACATGCTGGTGGACGGGCAGGGCAACTTCGGCTCGATTGACGGCGATGCGCCGGCAGCCATGCGTTACACCGAGGCCCGCTTACACCCGGCAGCAGGAGAAATGCTGGCAGACCTGGAACAAGATACGGTAAATTTTGTGGACAATTTCGACGGATCGCTCCAGGAGCCTTCCGTGTTGCCAGCCCGCCTGCCCAATATGCTCTTGAACGGCTCATCTGGTATTGCAGTGGGCATGGCGACCAATATCCCGCCCCACAACCTGCCCGAAATTGTGGCTGGCATGGTCTTTATGATCGACAACTACAGCCGTGCAGATGGGACGGTGGATATAGACGAACTGCCTCTGAACGATCTTCTGAAGCATATCCCCGGTCCGGATTTCCCCACTGGTGGCATTATCGTGGGAACGGAAGGCATTCACCAGGCCTACAGCACCGGGCGCGGCCGGCTGGTCCTGCGCGGTTTGGCCCATATCGAGGAAATGGGCGTCAACCGCCACCGCATCGTCATCACTGAAATCCCCTACCAGCTCAATAAGACCTCCCTGCTTGAGCGAATTGCAGAGCTGGCTCGCGATGGGCGGCTGGGTGATATTAGCGACCTGCGTGACGAATCTGACCGGCGCGGTATGAGCATCGTGGTTGAGCTCAAGCGAGGCGCTCAGCCGGCCAAAGTGCTCAACCAGTTATATAAATTCACCCCCCTGCAATCCACCTTCGGTGTGCAGATGTTGGCTCTGGTCGATGGAGAACCACGCCTGTTGCCTCTGAAACGGGCCATGCAGATATATATCGAGCACCGCCGGGAAGTGATCATCCGGCGTTCCCAATTCCAGCTTGAGAAAGCGCGCGCGCGCGCCCATATCCTGGACGGTTTGTTGATCGCCCTGGCCAACCTGGATGAGGTCATCCACACCATCCGCACATCTGCGGACGCAGACGCAGCCCGTGACCGGCTGATGGCACGCTTTAAATTATCCGAGCTTCAAGCACAGGCGATCCTGGATATGCAGCTGCGCCGCCTGGCAGCCCTGGAACGGCAAAAAATCCAGGACGAACAGACGCAAATTCTAAAACGCATTGCTGAGCTGGAAGAGCTGCTGGCTACGCCGAGGAAGATCCTGGCTCTGATCAAAACCGATCTGGAAGAGATCGCCAAAAAGTACGGCGATGACCGGCGCACTCGCATTGCTCCCGAAGCGCACGAGACATTCCGTGAAGAAGATTTGGTTGCTGAGGAAGACATCCTGGTCAGCATTACCCTGCGAGGCTATATCAAGCGGGTGGCGGCGAAGAATTTTAGGGCTCAGGCGCGCGGTGGTAGAGGCGTCACCGGTCATACCACCCGGGAGGAAGATGAAATAATGATGGTCTTCCCCGCCCGCACCCTGGATACCCTGCTATTCTTCTCCGACCGGGGTAAAGTCTATTCAGAGAAAGCCTACCAGATTCCAGATGCAGATCGCACCGGCAAGGGCATTCCCATGGTAAATGTCCTGGCCCTGGAACCGGGAGAGAACATCACCGCCGCAGTGCCTGTCCCTGCTTTTGACGAGGTTTCCTACTGCACGATGGCAACCGTGCGCGGGCGGATCAAGCGTATAGCTCTGTCCGAATTCGCTTCCGTTCGGCCTTCTGGCGTGATTGCCATCTCACTGGATAGCGGTGATGAGCTGGGTTGGGTGCGTCTCACCAATGGGAAAGATGACATCATCATGGTAACAGAAAACGGCAAAGCTCTGCGATTCTCTGAGACTGTCGTCCGTATCATGGGCAGGCAGGCCGGTGGTGTGGCTGGAATTCAGCTCTCCGGAGCAGATCGAGTCGCCAGTATGGAAGTGGTCGAGCCGGACGGCGACTTGTTAGTTGTCACTGCACAAGGTTATGGAAAGCGCACGCCTTTGAATGAATATCCCCGCAAAGGCCGAGCCACCCGTGGGGTTCAAACCATTGCCCAGCAGGCATTGGCAAGCATTGGCCTGATCTCTTCTGCTAGAGTCGTCCAAGCTGCTGATGACCTGACCATCATCTCTGCCGGGGGTCTCGTCTTGCGGACAAAGGTAAGCTCGATCAAAAAGGCTGGGCGCGCCACACGCGGTGTGCACTTGATTGAATTACAGGAGGGGGATCAGGTAGCCTCGCTGGCCCGTATCTCGGCTGCAGACTTGAAGAAAGTCGGCGCGAACGGAGAAAGCTGAGTCAGGCGCAGGAGATCGAGAGAGATCAGGACAAAAACGGCGGTGCAATTCGCTCGGTGACCAGCAAGAAAAAACTGCTCAGGATGCACGTCATCATCAATAGCAGGACAACAATCACAAAACGCTGGACGGGCGTCATACCCAAGAAGGACCGTTTTTTGAGAGCAGGTCCATCTTTGAATGCGTAAACGTCCGGTTCATCTTCGGCTTCAAGAGCATCCTCGAAGGAATACTCATCGGCCTCTTGGCGGAATTCATCAAACATCTTCTACCTCCGCAGGTGGTTGGCTGAAAGAATGATCGCTACGCCTGCCATTTATCCTGCTGGTCCCAAGCGTACTTCGCCAACATGGATGATCACAACTTCACCGGTATGAGTCCTCAATCTTAATGATCCGTCAGGCGCCAGGCCAATAATCTCTCCTTCATAAACTGGAGCCGGCAGCCCTTCCATATCACGGGGAAGTCCATCCTTCCCTGGGCTCTGTCCGGGGAATACCTGGATCCACTCGCCCCTAAAGGCCAGCCGCTCTTCCCAAGCCTGTAAAAAAGCCTGCGTGGACAGGCGCGGACGCCATTCCAATATTTTTTCCAGCACACTGCGCAATAGCTCAACCCGGTCGACCTTTTGTCCCAGCACATCCTCAATACAGACAGCCGGAAAACGCAGTTGTGAATCTTTCAGCACAGATGCAGGTGCAACATTTATACCAACCCCCAAAATCAACGCGGCCAACTCCCCTCCGCTCCATTGCGCCTCAACCAGCACACCGCTTACTTTACGCCGTTCCAGGAGCACATCATTTGGCCATTTAATCTTCGGCATAAACCCGTACAGGCTATGCAGGGCATCGCTAACTCCCAAAGCCCCTAGTGCAGTATGGCGCGGTAGGACATATGGGTCATACTGTTTTGGGAACATAATCAGACTGAATGCCAGAGCAGCCTCTGGGGGGGTGTGCCAGATCCGTCCCATGCGACCGCGTCCCGCCGTTTGCTGGTCGGCGACCACCAAGCTCATATCCGTAGCGCCTTCCTCAATCCAACGCGCCGCTTGATCGTTGGTCGAACTGGTGCTTTGATAATATCGGATGTCCCCTAAAGGGAGATCTGCCAGTTTGCTTGCCAACTTTTCTTGATCCATAGGCGCATTTTACCTCACATATGCGGTTCCACAAGCAAAGTTTTAAGATTCAAACCTTTTCCGCAGGAAGCCCCAGCGGGTGTTTCAGGTAGAAAACAGGTTTTCATCCTTGCGTAAGGCGCGGTTGAGGCCAAGCAGAATAGCCAGGGAAATAAATGTGATCAGAACCAGTCCGCCAGCAGCCAGATTAGCCAGGGCTAGCCCGTCTATCCATCTGGGCAGAGTCAGGATTGAAGCAGCTGTGACCAGCGCCAATCCGTTCCAGATGGAATGCAACAGGACCGCGCAAAAAAAGATTACCACCAGTCGCAAATAGCGGCGGTGACTCCAGGCCAAGGCCAGAGCCCAACCGGTAAGGCCTGCCGTGAGAATATGCAACAGGCCAGTGCCCATGCGCAGCGTGACCGAGGAGGTCCACGCTGCACCGGTTGAGGTAAAGGCCAGGTTTTCAAACAAGGCAAAGCCTGCTCCACTGATGACCCCAGCCGAAAAACCTTCCGCGGGGGTAAGCCGGCGCCCGACCAAAAGCCACACGCCAACTGGCTTAAATAACTCCTCAATCAGAGGCACCAGGCCGGCTGTGAAGCTAAACACAACGAAAATAACCGCCGGCTGAGACAGGTACGGAGTAATCAACGGCAGGGCCTGATCCGGCGCCTCGCGAAATTGCTCTATTTGCTCTCCCAAGATCACCAATTCTTGAGCCAGATCCGGGCGCAGAGAAATATAGAGGATCCCCAAAAGCACCATTACAAGGATAGCCGCCAGTTCAGCTGCCAGCGTCAGAGCCGGCCCAAGCACCAGCCCGCTGGCAAAGACGCCCCAGGAGCGCTGTAACGACCCGGTTGGTAGTCCGCGCCAGCCCAGGTAAGCCAACAACAGGACCGGCAGACCAACCGCCAATCCGTGCAGAAGCGGCAGCCCAAGCCAATCCGGCAGATCAGATCTGGAGACAAAGTCGCCCAGCAAAACCACCAGGACAATCAAAGGCGCCAACACCGCCGGCCTGGTCAGTCGCCTGACAAACAAACCCAACCGTCCCGTAACGGATGCTGGTTTTCCCATCAACCGCAGCAGGGCATACCAGGCTGAAGGCAGCAACAAAAAGGAGCTGAGCGCAGTCCCCGCCGACATCAGGAAGATTGGGGCAGTGTCGTAAATAAAGATTGCCGGGTTGAAAACCTGCATTAGACCCAGCGCAGCCAGGGAGACGGAGAAAGTAAATAGGGTAATGAACGCTAACAAGCTCAACCCAAATTGGAACACTGAAGGCCAGTGCAGGGCAGTTTGGGAGGATCGTTCAATAGCCGGGTAAGAATGGATTTCGGATTGTTCCATAGGATCTCATCAAGCCACGCAGAACCGGATAACTGGTTTTCTGGGTGATCTTCTGGTTTTATCTCTCTTCAATGGTAACGTCCTGGATCACATCTCCCGCGGGTAGCTCGCCGCTTTGGGCGGGATTGCGCGGTGTGAGCGACTCTGTCACATCCATGCCGGCGATCACTTGCCCAAAGATCGTATAACCGCCGTCCAGGTCTGGTAGAGGGGCATAGGTAATAAAAAATTGGCTGCCATTCGAATCGGGCCCGGCATTCGCCATTCCGACCAGACCGGGGCGGTCAAACTTCAGATCGGGCAATACCTCGTTCTCAAAGGCGTACCCTGGACCGCCATAACCGGTTCCGGTTGGGTCTCCGCTTTGCGCGACAAAGTCCGGTATGACCCGGTGAAACATGACCCCATCAAACCAGTCATTCTGCGACAAGAAGACAAAGCTGTTCACTGCTAGCGGTGCATCAGCCGTCAGCAGCTCGATCTCGATATCACCCTTGGTGGTATGTAAGGTGGCTACATATTGTTTATCCAGATCGATAACCAGCGGGGGACATTCGGTGAACTGCCGCTCCTCCAATTTTGTCATCTCCACCATAGCAGAGACGGTATCCATATTAGCCGGCACGTTGGTGGGCCAGATGCGATCGTTGATTAACAAAAATGGCGTCCCAGGAATGCCGATCTCCAGGGCATCCTCCCAGGCCTTTTGAGCCAGCGCCTCCAGCTCTGGGCTGTTCAAGTCAGCAGTAAACTGCTCGACATCCAGATCTAATTCACCCGCAGCCTGTGCCAGCCATCCAGCAAAATCTTCCACCGGCATTTGAGCCCACTCTGATTGGCGCTCGAAGAGTAAATCGTGCATTTCCCAAAACTTACCCTGGTTTGCCGCGGCTTCAGCAGCTTGGGCAGATAAAGCCGCCTTATCATGGAAGGGCTGCTCGGGCGTTCCCACCAGGGGGTAATGCCGGAAGACCAGCCGCAGATCGTCTGGATATTTTTCCAAAAGTCCAGCCATTTCAGACGCAAATTGGGCGCAATACGGGCACTGAAAGTCACTGTACTCGACGATGGTTACCGCGGCCGTCTCCGACCCCAGGCTGTGCTCATCTGCTCCAACCTGAGGGAACAATGTCAGCTCTTCCGGGCTGGGCGTCGGCAAAGCGCTGACCACCGTACAGGCCGTCATTTCTCTGACAACAGGCTGCGTTGTCGGTACAGCTGTATCCGTTGCCGGTAATGGGGTCGCTTCCTCTGCCGTGGATGCGCTGCCCCCACAGGCTGCCAACAGGAAACCGATAAGTATGACTAGAAACCACTTTTTATACATTTACTATCTCCATTTTTTAAGCGTTTCCTATTGACATTTTCCTTTACTTGTAAACTTCAACAGGAAAACGTCCCGCAAGTTACATCAACTCAAGCCTGTGTTAGGCCCAACCTGCAGGGCGTTCGTATTCAATATCTCTGAAAGTTAATAATCAGTGACGGCGTTGCCAGAAATTGGGTGTTTGGGGCAACCGCGGTTGCCCCAAACACCCAATTTCCGCAACCATCATCGATGGTATAGATCTACCTGCCTGTGCAAAAGACCGGTTAATTGTACCAGTGAAAAGGAACCCAACAGGGAGTCTTTCATCTGGCGCTTACCCGGCAGAGAAATCGGGCTGATGCTTACCCCTACCCTTACCGTAGGGGTTTTTTTTCTGGTAAACTTTCTTCGCTGTCCTCGAATAAAGAATATAGCTCTTCCTGGTAGCGCAGACTCCTTACTTCTGCCGGTATTATTTGATGAAAACATCTTGACTACAGATAACGGTTACCCTAATCTTAAACGCCCGGCTTCCACAGTGGCCTGCGCAATCATCCTGGCCCTGGTTCTATGCGCCTGCTCACTGACCGGCGATCTAACCATCACACCCTCCCCGGAAATCACCCGCCCGACGGAAGTACTTGCCACCACTGCGGTTGACGTCTCCGCTGAGATCGGCGCATTTGCACTCCCCACCGAGATAAAACCCACCCCTCTTACGCAAATATCTCCCACCCCGCCCAGCCTGCCGACACCGGTCCCCAGCCCGACCCCTTTCGTTTGCCGGCAGATTAAAGGCGTTATCCTCCAAGACCAGCTCTCAACGGACCTTCTGCGCTATCCCATTGATTTTCGCCTATACTTGCCGCCTTGCTACGAGCAGGAGACACAGCGGAGCTACCCGGTGCTTTATCTGCTCCACGGGCAGAGCTATAACGATGACCAGTGGGACCGGCTGGGTGCTGATGAGGCTGCCGACGCTTTGATTACTTCTGCAGAAGCAGGTCCTTTTATCATTGTGATGCCTCGCTACCGGATCTGGTTTCAGCCAGATGAGCACAATTTTGGGCAAGCCATGCTTGAAACCCTCATCCCGCACATTGACGCACACTACCGCACGATTCCTGACCGGTCACAGCGCGCCATTGGGGGTCTCTCCATGGGCGCTGCCTGGGCCTTGCACCTGGGCCTCTCTCAGTGGGAGATGTTTGGGGCAATCGGGCTACACTCTCTGGCACTCTTCTCGATCGACAGTTCGCGCATTCCGGGCTGGCTGGATGCTATTCCCCCTGACCAGCTACCGCGCATCTATATCGATATCGGTGACAAGGACAATAAAACCCTGCTCGATTCAACCCGTTGGTTTGAGGAAACGCTCACGCAAAAAGACATCCCTCACGAATGGTTCCTGTTCAGCGGATATCATGAGGAAAAATATTGGCGAGAGCACACCGAAGGCTATCTCCGCTGGTACACCAGAGATTGGTAGGAGAACTGGTGTTATAATCGCCTCCATGACGCTGACAACCGCACAGGTCGAACACATCGCCCAACTGGCCCGCCTGAAGCTCACTGCACAGGAAATTGAACGCTATCGCCAGCAACTCTCTGCCATACTGGATTACGCCGACCGCCTGCAGACGCTGGACACTTCAGGCATTCCACCGACTTCCAGCGTTCTCCCGGATCGCTCCGTCCTGCGAGAGGATAAGGCTCGGCCCGGTCTATCCCTGGAAGAGTTGTTTAGAAACGCCCCCGAGAAAGAAAGTGGGCAATTCCGCGTGCCGCCTGTCCTGGATTGACTGCCAGGTTTCTTTTTACCCGTAAAAGAAACCTCTGATGGGAGGTGGGACAAGCATTGCGCCACAACAGCCTCGCCAAAGTCAATGAAAACCGCGCATGTCTGATCTGACCGATTTAACCCTGCTTGAATCCATCCAGACCCTCCGTGAAGGCAAGGTCTCCAGCCGGGAGTTGGTTCAAGCTTGCCTGGACCGGATTCAGCGTCTGGACCCTTTGTTAAACGCCTTCATCACCCTGACCCCAGAGAGTGCCCTGGATCAAGCCGACCAGGCCGACCGGCAGTGGCTGGACTGGAGGCGTGACCACAGCCTGGCTCTCCCCCCTTTACTGGGAATGCCGATTGCCATCAAAGACGTCTTTTGCGTCAAGGAGCTGCCCTGCACCTGCGGTTCCCGCATCCTGGAAAACTACCACCCCCCCTACACCGCCACTGCCGTTGAGCGCCTGCTTTCAGCCGGAATGATCATCGTGGGGAAGACCAATACCGACGAGTTTGCCATGGGTTCATCCACGGAGAACTCGGCCTATTTCACCACCCACAATCCATGGAATTTAAAGCACGTTCCCGGCGGCTCCAGTGGGGGCAGCGCCGCAGCGGTTGCCGCTCGCCTGGTTCCGGCTGCCTTGGGAACCGATACAGGAGGCAGCATCCGCCAACCCGCCTCCTATTGCGGCGTGACTGGCATTAAACCCACCTATGGCAGGATCTCCCGCTATGGACTGGTCGCGTTTGGCTCCTCGCTTGACACGGTAGGCGCTTTTGCCCGCACAGCAGCCGATACAGCCGCTCTTTTCAAACTGATGGCTGGTCAGGACCCACTTGATGCCACCTCTGTTGACATTCCACTACCGGAGATCGAGCTGGGTAAGTCGATCAAAGGCTTACGAGTAGGCGTGCCCGAAGAGTATTTCATTGAAGGCATCCAGCCTGAGGTGGAGGGCGCAGTGAGGCAGGCAATTAACCTGTTGGAAACGCTTGGCGCCGAGATCATCTCAATCAGCCTGCCCCATACTGAATTTGCTCTACCCGTCTACTATCTGATCGCCCCAGCCGAAGCCTCTGCAAACCTGGCCCGCTATGATGGCGTGCGCTACGGTCCCCGTCTGACTGGCGAGGGCATCTGGGATATGTTTATCGAAACACGCGGGGCCAAGTTTGGGCAGGAGGTCAAGCGCCGCATCATGCTCGGTACATACGCCCTCTCAGCCGGATATTACGATGCCTACTACGGCAGGGCCCAAAAGGTGCGCACGCTCATCAAGCAAGATTTCGAAAAAGCCTTTGAGCAAGTTGACTTGATTGCTGCGCCCGTGGCTCCCTCCACCGCCTTTCAAATCGGCGAGCATAGCGGAGACCCGCTGTCTATGTATCTGGAAGATGTTTTTACTCTGCCAGCGAACCTGGGTGGAGTGCCTGGCATAACCTTCCCGGTTGGGGTTGACCAGGCAGGATTGCCCATTGGCATGCAATTGATGGGACCTCATTTTCGGGAAGACCTGCTCTTCCTAAGCGCACATGCCTACCAGCAGGCTTCTGAATGGCATCAAAGAAAACCTTCTTTTCCAACAAAATGATCTGACTATGAAAGGCTGACATGTTCACTTCCTTACCTGCCACAGTTGACGATTTCCAGTTCTGGCCCTGGTCACAAATCGAAGCGTATTACCAAGACCTTGCTTCTCGCTCGTTGAACTCAGCAAACGTAAAGGAGTGGCTGACGGATTGGAGCACTATCAAAGAAATGGTCTTGGAAACCTTCAACCGGCTGTATGTTGCCAATACCTGTGATACGACCGACCAGGAGGTGGAACAGCGCTTGCTGGCCTTCCTGGAGGACATTTTCCCCAAATCCGAAGCTGCAGATCAGATCCTGAAGGAAAAACTGCTGGAAAGCGGGTTGCAGCCGGAAGGGTTTGAACAACAATTACGCAATATGCGCACTGAGGCAGCCCTCTTTCGTCCGGAAAACCTGCCTTTACTGGCTGAAGAGCGACGATTAAATTCTGAGTATGACAAAATCATCGGCGCACAAACAGTCCAATGGGAAGGCAAAGAAATCACGCTTCCACAGCTCCTGCCGGTATATCTGGATCAGGATCGGCAGAAGAGGGAGCAAGCCTGGCGCCTGGCCTCCCAGCGCCAGTTGCAGGACCGCCCGGCTATCAACGACTTGTGGATGAAATATATGGACCTGCGCCGGCAATTGGCCCAGAATGCAGGAGAGGAAAACTATCGTTCCTATCGTTGGAAACAACTGTTGCGCTTCGATTACACCCCCGCAGACTGCCGTGCGCTTCACCAGGTTGTAGAGGAAGTAGTCGTGCCGGCTGCTAATAGGATCTACGAAGCTCACCGCCAGCTAATGGGTTTGGACAGCCTGCGCCCATGGGATATGGACCATGACCGGGCAGTTGATCCACTGGGTCGCCCTGCTCTGCAACCATTTGAGACGGTAGCGCAACTAGAAGAGAAAGCCTTCATCATCTTTCAACGTGTTGATCCTCAATTAGGCCAGCATTTCGATACTATGCGTCGCCAGAACCTGCTGGATCTGGAGAACCGCAAGGGAAAGGCCCCTGGCGGCTATTGTATTGATTATCCTCGTGCGCGGCTGCCCTTCATCTTTATGAATTCGGTAGGGATCCACGACGATGTACAGACCATCCTGCACGAAGGAGGGCACGCCTTCCACGTCTTTGAAACTGGCCACCTGCCATATTATCACCAAAGGGAAGCCGGCATAGAATTTGCTGAAGTCGCTTCTACCGCCATGGAGCTGCTTTCAGCCCCTTATCTAACCAGGCAGGAGGGCGGTTTTTACAGCCTTGAAGATACTGCCCGGGCGCGGATTGAACATTTGAAGAGTTTCATCCTCTTCTGGCCATATATGACCGTTGTCGACGCTTTCCAGCACTGGGCCTATGAAAACCCTTTGCTGGCCAGCCATCCAAACAACTGCGACACGAAATGGACCGAGTTGTGGCAGCGCTTCATGCCGGGCGTCGACTGGAGCGGGTTCGAAGATGTGGTGGCCACCGGATGGCAACGTAAGCCTCATATCCACCAGGCGCCCTTCTATTATATTGAGTATGGATTGGCGGGGCTGGGAGCCATCCAGGTTTGGAGCAACTCTCTGCGCGACCATCCTGGGGCCGTTCGGGCCTATCGCAAAGCGCTCTCCCTGGGTGGGACAGTTCCCCTGCCAAGATTATTCGAAACTGCGGGCGCCAGCTTTTCTTTCAGCCGCAGAACCATTGCCAATGCCGTCAAGCTATTGGAAGATACCATATCATCCCTGGAATCACTTTAGATGAGAGGAGAACTCATGCCAGAGTCTGGATTTGAGAAAACGTTGATCGTGTGGTGGAGGTTTGGCAAAGAGCATGGCGGGGAAGAATTTCAAGTCAACCCGCCCGAGCAGGTACGCACCCATCTGCAGAAGAAAATTGACGAGTTTCGTAAAACCCCCGCTGATCTCTGGCGCTGGTGGCAGGTTGATGATCACCTGATTGTAGAGCTTTGGGACACCTCGCCCGAACATACCGGACCTGATACGCGCATTTATTACTTACTGAAATGCGGATTGTCCATCATCGAGAATATCCACCTGCCTCCTCCCGACGAGAACTGGAAATGGTGCATTCGCCTGTCTGATTTCGAATATAATGCCGAGCTGGGAACATGGATGATGAAAGACCTGTTCTGCGACATTCTGGTGGGTGGTGACAACCGCACCTATCATATGTTCGACCTGCCGGACGTGGCGCAAGCGCTGGATGTCGGATTAATCACGCCGGCGGAAACCAGAGAAATTTTGAAACGGGTGGATTGGGTCTTGACCCGCATCGCCAAAGGAGAGTTCCCCTTTCCAGAGGTCCGGCGCGCCCAGGCAGCCTGCCGCCAGTTAGGCTGGTAATGGCTTGACAACGTCACTTTCGATAACAATTTCCGTTTGATGGGATATTGTGCAAATAGCCTTACTCTGGGTGGAAAACCACTTCTTCCTTGCCCGTCAGCTTATCCTGAACTTTGGCAACCACCAGGTCTAAATGATCCGCGTTGCTCACATAATCAAGGTCATCTGAAGGGAGGGTTAGCACCGGACATTGGTTGAATGCCGCCACCCAGGCTTCGTAAAGCTCGTTCAGTTGGTGCAGGTATTCGCCGGTGATGCTGCGCTCATAGCCCCTGCCTCTTTGGGAAATCCGGTGGAGCAAAGTATCGGTGGAAGCCCTTAAATAAACGATCAAGTCAGGGGGCGGTAGGAAGCGCGTCAGCACATCATAAAGCTCCCGGTAGGTCTGGTAATCCCTCTCTCCGATCAAACCCTGCAGGTAGAGGTTCCTGGCAAACACCTCGGCATCCTCGTAAACGCTCCGGTCTTGTATGACCGAGGTCGGGTGGTGGATCAGCTGGTGATGCGCTCTCAGCCGGTGGGTTAAGAAAAAAACCTGGGAATGGAAAGCCCATGAGCGCATATCGGCGTAGAAATCAGCCAGGTAAGGATTCTCGGTCACCGGCTCATAAAAAGGCTCCCAACCCAACCTCCCACACAGCAGCCTTACCAGTGTAGACTTTCCAACGCCGATATTGCCTGCAATCACAACAAATTTCTTCATTGCAGCTCCTGGTCTGGGGAAAAGAAGGCCACTGCCCGACCTTTTTCATTATCCATGACAAGATCGATGTGTTGGTCTGGCCGGAAATCAGCCACAGAAATCAAGCGCAGTGATTCTTCCAGGCCCTTCTCTTTGGGGGCAAAGTCGAGCAACCGGTTAGGCGTGTGATAGAAAAATTTCCGGTTAAAGATTGCATCTTCATCGTCAAGATAGACCGCCAGAGGGAAAATATGGGCCTCTACCAGATCTTGAAAGAAGTGCGTTCCAAAGGAAGGCTCTGGGGCTGACCCGACACCTTTACCGGCCAACTCAATCAACGCCCGGGTATTGTAAATTTCAGCGTACGTCACGTACACACCCAGGTCAGGGTTCACCGTACCCCAGCGACCCGGACCCACACAGATAAAATTTTGTTCTGCCAGGATGCTGTTTAAGCGCCCCACAGCCCGCCCAATCTCTCGCCTGTCTGCCGTTGAAGACAAAGAAAAATAACCTTCTGGGCTTACAAAGACCACATAGCAGATATCGTTTACCGTTCCTTGGGGGACCATCCGCCGGGTGGAAAAAACGATATCCTCTTTATATAAAGTCTGGGGGAGGTGGGCAGTCGTCTCTTTGATATGGCTTTGTGGGCGGCATTGGAGTAAGGAAATCTCTAGCTTTGGTGTCAGAGACTGCGGATCACGAATATGAACTGTGAATTCAGTATCCACAGGAGACCGGTACTTCTTTTCCAAGATTTTTAGCATCTTGCGCATCAGAGGCGCCAAATTGGTCCGCCGGAGCAGCTCGTCAAATGTTAGGACCAGATTTTCAAGCTTCCCTTCCAGTAATTTACTGCGCAAGGGAACCAAATATCCTCCTTGGTCAAGTTGCGCCAGGTAGCGCAAGGCCGGATAATCTCCTGAGAGTACCTCTTTCACCGGAACGATCTTGAACTCATTTTCTTCCAAATCAATCAGATCAACAAATTGCTGCGAGTAGCGGCGGATGGCTTTGGGTGACTCTTCTGGACGCAACATTGGGTGGCTGAGAGCTACCAGGCGAGGATAATCATTGTCCACCCGATCTACTGCCCGAGTACCCAACCCCCAAACCAAGCGCACAAACCCATCCTCCTGGCGAATCTGCGGTGACCAGCGATAAAAGTTCTGGCTGAAGGCAACCCCGGCGGCGTGAGGCATAAAGTACCTGGAGAACTTTTCCCCTTGCACGACCTGAAGCAGTATCGCCATACGTTCATCATAATCCTGCAGCTCGCGGCTGCGCCGGTACAAGAGCGCGTCCGGATTGAATATGCTGGCGTATACTTTCTGGATAGCGTGAGTCAGGTCTTGCAGGTTTTCCTTGATCGTGCCCTGGTTTGGGCAAAAATGGCTCTCATATTTGCCAGCAAAAGAGGTGCCAAAATTATCCTCCAGCAAGCTGGACGACCGTACAATCAAAGGCTGAGGTCCGATTTTCTCCAACAGGTTTTCCAGGCGTTCCAGAGTGCTATAGGGGAATTTACCTGCTAGAAAATCCTGCTGAATTTGGGGGAATTCAGCGCGGAACTGTTCCTCGGTTTTGTATTTTTGATCATTCCAATGCATCAACCCATTCAAACTCATGAAAACATAGGTCAGATCTGCTCCCAGGAAGTACGATTCAGGGACCTTCAATGCCTCTCGGATTTCGTCATCGCCAGCCTCGCGCAAAATCCGCGCTGCCAGGAGCATGCCGGCTGCCTTGCCCCCAATCTTGCCTTCTCCGATCTTTCTGCGTTTGATTTCAGTCAGGTCTGATATGGTAAACCAATCTCTGGCAATATTCACATATGCCAGATGGTCGCTGATAAGGGTTCTGATCAGGACGACTTTTATCTCCCTTAAGCGCGCCTCCACTTGCTGGCGTTGCTCAGGTGGTAATTTTTCAATCGCCAGGGCTTGCTCGAACAGCATCTCTTGTGGAGCCAACTCAGGGTTGAATGAAACCAGTAAATCTTGAGATGCTGCCCCCCGTTCGGACAGGGCTTCTCGGACAATCTGCTCAAATAGATCATAAGGCAGGTTGTACGCAAAATAAAAGTCGGTTAAATGATCTCTGACCCTCATCAGGCGCAGTTCCCAGATATCGGCTGGCTCTTCTTCAAATGGATTGTGTAAAGCCTCCCGTGCCTGGGAACGAATGGCATGCTCACGAACATCCATTTCAAAAACATGCTGGGTGATGACCCCGCGGTCGAACATCTCCCGGCGCATGCGAGCACGAATCTGTGTGCTCAAAATTGGATATTGCGCCAGGGCTAAGTAAATACTTAGAGTCCTGTCTGATGATACAGAAGGCAATGACATGGAGGTAGGTTGGTTTTCCACGAGGACCGCTGCACCCGGTGCAGAAATGGCAGCCGTGGGGTATCTCAGTTAACTGCCCAAATGCATCGGCATGATCACATGGATGAAGGTGTCCTCGCCCACTGGATGAATCACGCCCGGGCTGGTTTCGGTGGTAGTCTCCAGGGCAACATTGGGGGTCTTGATGACATCCAACACTTCCCTCAAAAAACGAACGTTGAAGGCAATCAAGACGGGTGGTCCCTCAATACTGGCATCCACCACAGTTTGGTTTGACCCGGTTTCTTCGGAATGGCCAGAGATCTCAACCAATCCAGGTTTCAATTCACCACCCGGGGTGATATTGATGCGGGCAATATGTGAACCTTCACGGGCAAAGATCTCAGCCTGTTTACAAGCTTTTAGAAACTGAGCCGTAGACAGCACCGTGCGGGTCTGGTATGAACGAGGTATCACCTGCTCCAAATCGGGGAAGGTGCCCTCAATCAGCTGAGAAGCCAGTTCAACATCCTTCATACGAAAGATCACCTGGCCCCGGCCAGGAGGCGCCACCATGGTTAGAGGTTGGTCCCCATCTCCAGCAATCCGAGCCAGCTCACTCAGCGCTCTTGCCGGGATCACTGCCTTGATGGGCCGGGAGGCAGAATCGGACAACGAGGCCTTGCGAACCGATAAACGGAAGCCATCTGCTGCCTCCAGTCCAATCTGGTTGCCTTGGACCGTCACCAACACCCCTGTCAAGATCGGGCGCGCCTCATCAGACGAAGCAGCAAAGACAACCTGCTGGATCATTTCCTTTAGATCTGCCACGTTGATCTGGATGCCTTGACCTAGATCTGGCACAGGGATCGGAGGAAACTCCTGAGAATCAATGCACTTGATATCCGTATTAGAGGATCCACAGACGACGTTTAGTGACTGCGTGCGGACATTAAGCGTCATGTTTACCCGGTCGTTGGGCAATGTGCTGACCAGGTCAGTAAAGGTGCGCGCCGGGACGGTGGTGGAACCTTCCTCTTCGATTTTCGCCCCAATCCAGCAGGTGATACCCATCTCCAAATTGGTAGCCGATAGACGCAAGCGACCTTCGTCTGTTGCCACCAAAACGTTCGCCAGAACGGGCAACGTACTGCGGGGTGAAACCGCGCGTGAGACGATGTTCAAACCGTGAGCAAGGTTCTCTTGAAGGACGGATACTTTCATTGGGATCCTCTCCTCAAGTCATTATGGATGATTCATAACGTAAAGGCCAGTGGATTTCAAGTTAGAGTATACAACGAGATGGCTGAATTCGCCAGACCCACATCTGAAAAAACTTAGAAAATGTTGTAAAATCTCTTGATCAAGCTGTTAAGGAGCAAAGAACTTGCCATGACTCTAGAGATGTGGGTTGCCCTGGGCATTCTGGTTGCTGCAATCATCTTATTTGTAACCGAATGGTTACGAGTCGATGTGGTGGCCATTGGGGTGATGGTGGCGCTGATGCTGACCGGATTGCTTACTGCCCAGGAGGCGATCGCTGGTTTTTCAAACCCGGCTGTATTGACCATAGCGGCCCTCTTTATTGTCGGTGGAGGTGTAATGCAAACCGGCCTGGCAGCCTCCATTGGTGAACGCATCCTTAAAGTAGCCGGAACACATCCAGGTCGTCTGACCGTGGTCATCATGACAGCGGTGGCTTTGTTGTCAGCTGTGATGAGTGATACGGGTACTGTGGCCGTTTTACTACCTGCCATCATCAGCCTGGGGGTTAGCGCCAGGATAAGCCCCTCCAAGCTGCTCATCCCCTTATCCTATGGATCCCTTTTAGGTGGGGCGACAACTCTCATCGGCACCCCTCCCAATATCATTGTCAGCGATCTTCTGCGCGAGCAAGGGTTGCAACCATTTCGTTTCTTCGATTACACCCCGATCGGTCTGGCTCTTTTTGCCGCTGGAGTCCTCTTTATGGTTACGATCGGCCGGCGCTTGCTCCCTGAACATAAGCCCAAGCAGGATGTACAACGAGTAGAAACGCCTGAAGAGTTAATGTCCTTGTACCGACTGCCAGACAACCTCTTCCGCTTACGCGTCCGGCGTAGCTCAGACATGGTCGGTAAGACGCTCCTTGAATCTCGCTTGCGCCAAGATTATGGATTGACGGTTTTGGATATCTTACATCCCATCCCTGATGGGGGCAATGCAAAAGAGTCTCGCTTGAAGACAGGTGACGCTCGTTCTGAATATACATCCACCTCCCCATCCCCGCAGGCAATCATCCAGGCTGGTGATATCCTCCTCGTCCAGTCAATCCCGAATGACGTCAGCCACGCCGCAGCAGCATTAAACCTGGGCGTTCAGCCTGCTCACAGCCAGGATGATACATCCCTGATCAGTTCCGAGGTCGGCATCGCTGAGGTATTGCTTCCTCCCCGCTCATCCCTGTTGGGAAAAAGCCTGGTTGATGTCCAATTTGGCTCGGTCTACCATCTGACCGTCCTGGGCATCAACCGTCCAGGGGTTGAAGAATCCCTTGACCTGAAGGAGACCAATTTGCGTTTTGGGGATACCTTGTTGGTCCAGGGACCTTGGAAAAATATCCTGGCTTTGAAGGAAAAACGCCGTGACTTTGTTGTGATGGGTCAACCTGAACAGGTATTAGGGGCGCCAGCCCGGGCCAAAGCGCCGCTGGCTATGCTCGTTCTTCTGGGCATGCTATTGGTCATGATCACCAACCTGATGCCGCTGGCGACCGCCAGCATGTTGGCTGCCCTGGTGATGATCTTGACGGGTTGTTTATCGATTGACGATGCTTATGACGCAGTCGATTGGAAAAGCATCGTTCTGATCGCCGGCATGCTGCCCATGGCCACCGCACTCGAAAAGGTCGGCCTGGTTGATCTGGCAGCTCAGGGGTTTACCCAAGGCTTGGGAAACTTTGGTCCCATACTTATCCTGGGTGGGTTCTTTTTGCTGACATCCATATTTACCCAGGTGCTCTCCAATACCGCCACCACAGTTCTCATTGCCCCCATCGCACTGGCTACTGCCATCCAGCTCGGCATCCAACCCTATGCCTTTTTGATGGGGGTGGCTATTGCTGCATCGATGGCTTTTGCGTCACCGGTAGCGTCTCCTGCCAACACTTTGGTCATGGCAGCAGGACACTATAGATTTAGCGACTATCTTAAAGTGGGCTTACCTTTAATCTTCATTACTCTGCTGGTAGCCATGTTATTGCTGCCGCTTATCTTTCCCTTTTGAATTCCCTTATGAAACATAGAGACATCATACTTTTTTCAATTATCCTGCTTTTAGCAGCCTGCCAATCGGCAGGCCGATCACCGGCGGTGGAGACGCCCACAGCCCCTCTTTTAGAGAATTTGCCAGAGCAAGTCTCCACCACAGCCAGCCCAACGCTACCCTCCACACACTCTTTTCCGTCTCCCACACCGGCTGAAAGCGATCTACCCGCCGTTCCACAACCATCCCCAACCCCCTCAGATCAAAGCTTTCCATTGACCCATTATGAAATCAGCGCAGACTTTGACTATGATTGGAATTTCCTTTCCATTGACCAGACTATCTCATATACAAACTCATCTGGCGAGCCAATCGAAGAGCTGATCCTGGTTGTAGAGCCCAACCGCCGCTACGATACCTTTCGTTTGAAAAAGTTAAGTTGGGGCAACGACCAGATCATAGAATCCTACCAGCTTGAGTTGCACCGCTTAATCATCCCTTTATCCCAGATTTTACAACCGGGAGAAAGCACTCAACTATACATATCTTACGATCTAAACATGCCTGAGATTCCGTCCCCATCAGCCGTTGACCGCCCCTTGCCTTTCGGGTATTCCGCCCGCCAGACCAATCTCGTGGATTGGTATCCCTTCTTCCCCCCTTATCTTCCCGGACAAGGCTGGGCCGTCCATAATCCCTGGTTCTACGGCGAGCACCAGGTGTACGAACTGGCTGATTATGATATCGAAATCAGGATGACCGGTGTCCGGCAGAATGTCACCCTGGCCGCCAGCTCTCCGGCTGAGATCGATGGAAGGACCTACCGTTACCAGATGAAGTCTGCGCGTAGCTTTGCTTTGTCTGCCAGCAATATGTACACGGTCTTTAGCCAGCAGGTGGGAAATGTAATGGTCTATAGCTACGCCTTCACTTTTGATGAGAGGGGCGGAGAAAGAGCGTTAAAAGACACAGCCGCTGCGCTAGACCTGTATAGCCAGCTCTTTGGACCCTATCCCCACCAATCATTGAGTGTTGTGGAAGCGGATTTTCTGGACGGCATGGAATATGACGGGCTCTTCTTTCTAAGCCGGGGTTTTTATGCGCTCTACGATGGCAATCCGCTGGGGTATCTAACCGCCATCGCTGTCCACGAGACGGCCCACCAATGGTGGTACGGCATGGTTGGCAACAATCAGGCGCTGGAGCCCTGGTTGGATGAGGCTTTGTGCACCTACTCAGAACTATTGTATTATGAAAACCTGTATCCAGACCTCCTCGATGGCTGGTGGCAATTCCGGGTTGAATACCAACAACCTTCCGGCTGGATCGATGGTTCGATTTATGATTACAGTGGATTTATATCCTACCGGGATGCAACCTATCTGAGAGGAGCACAGTTTCTGCATGAGTTGCGCGGTCTGATCGGCGACGAGGCCTTTTTCTCCTTCTTACAGGATTACGTTATCCATGCACAAGGGAAAACCCTTGGACTGGTCAGCGCAGATGATTTTTTTGCTGTACTATCCAATCACACAACAGCAGATTTAGGAAACTTACTTCAAACTTATTTTAAAGATCCACCGAGTTAGGTGATTGGCCAAAAATAATTTAACAAAGATCTGGCTTCAACCGGTGAATCACTAGAGCAAACCGCCAGATTCGCTCAGAAGTTTGTAAAATAACCTATGGCGATTTGCTCAGTAACGATGGATTGGTGAATAACTTGGGGTTGAATATATGTCCACCTTATCCATCACTTATAAATGTTAATTAAGAATAGTAGTCTTAGTAGGGCCTGTGGATATGTGGATGAAGTGAAAGTGGGTGGAAATTACCCCAAGATATAGGGGGATCAACCGCCGAGTACCAGATAGATAGGGATGAGCCTTCCCTATTTTATCCCCAGCCAACCTGTGTTCAAAAAAGGATGACAGGAATACTGTATCATCATCCCACAAGTATGAGTTACCGTTGGGATCAGATCAGAAACAACCCCCATATATAGGGGATGATCTCTGCAAAGAATCCTTGCAAGATCGGAAGTTTTCCACAATTAATATATATTATCCACAGTTTTCCGCGAGTTATCCACAGGTGCAATAAAAAAAGAGCTATTTTATTTCTCACCCCGGCCCCCATATATGGGGACTTGTGATCATCTGTAGTAACCATCCTCCTAGAGAGATTACCTTTTTTTGGATCATTTTCTTTGACAAATGAGTTAGATTATGATCTAATTAGATAATTGTCTAATATTCTTGTTAGGAAGGAAAATGGTATGTCTCCTGCTGCTTCAACCGCTCTTGTCTCTTGGGACTGGGGCACGGCCTATGATCTATTTGTCAGCTTGAAGGTTTTACACGATCCAGATAAATTCGACCTGCGCGCCTCTTGGGCTGCCGGCGTACGTTCGCGCCTTGCCCCTCCAGACCGGGAAACTCTGGAAGAGGCTAAGGAGGTTGTTCATTTTCCGTTGCAGTGGATTTATTCTCTCCCATCACCCAAAGACGCCAGCACTGCGTTACAACTTCTGGAGAGGCTTTCCCCAGCAGACCGTCTTCCAACTCTGTCTATATCTCATGACATTCCTGGGGAGTTGGTTGATCTGTTGCATAACATTGCTGCACGGCATTCCTGGAATGAAAAAGACCGTGATCTCCTCCGTGCCCTCCATCCTGCTAAAACACCACCCAGGGGCAAAGCCCTGACTACCATCCTGGAGGCCTGGTCTCACCCAGACGAGTTTGGCGAGGCCTATCTTCAGGCGCTGAACGCTTACCAAACAGCCTTTTTTTCTGAAGAA
Organism: Anaerolineales bacterium; assembly: GCA_046485135.1. GTDB lineage: Bacteria > Chloroflexota > Anaerolineae > Anaerolineales > UBA4823 > CAZAQS01. Next base: position 22,839 of record JAWOHN010000187.1, read on the forward strand.
GAACATCGTATTCGCTCGGTATTGCAAGAATCCCTGGCTGCAGCGCAAGAGAAAGCTACGCTCTTACCGCCGGAGGAATTGATTGAAGAACTGTCACAGGGAGTGCGCTTTGCTTCAATCAGCGAAATCCAGCACATCGTCCTGTCTCCGTCGTATTGGATCACCCCCTTGATCGTCTTCGAGAAGATTGAGACCGGTCGCGTACTGATGTTATTTGGCGCACGTCCGGCGGATATCTCCCTGGTGCCGGGAGAAACTGTTCCTGACGCAATGCTGCGCTCTCTGAAGGCCTTAGCAGATCCCACCCGACTGAAAATTTTACGTTATTTGGGGGAAAGATCATATACCCCTACTCAATTGGCTCGATTGCTCCGCTTGCGAGCACCTACCGTCATTCACCACCTTAACGATTTACGCCTGGCTGGTCTGGTGCACCTGACCCTGGAAGGAGGTGGAGAAAAAAGATATGAGGCCCGCCTGGAGACGGTTATCAATACCTTTACCACATTGAAAAGTTTTCTCGATTTGGGAAGCAAAGCAAACCGCTGAAATGATTTTCGGCCAGTTACGAAGGACTAAAGATGGCCATAAAAATTTTTAAAGGTGTCAGTTCGACTGTAATGACCTACGCGGCCCGCGTGCGGTCTTTTCGTCCCAATGCGCGCCTGTATTTGATCAATGTATTGGTCACCGGCGCTGCCATGGGCATCTTTCGCCTGCTGTTCAACTTTTATGTGCTCAGCCTGGGATATAACGAAGCCCTGTTGGGGCAATTGGTTACTACCAGCAGCCTGGCTGCTCTGATCTTTGCTTTGCCGATGGGCTACCTGGCTGATTTGATCGGTCGCAAGAGCTCGCTGATTCTGTCGGGGGCGCTCATGAGCCTGTCTTTGACAGCCATGGTTATCTGGCCAAACGCAACCGTTTTTTACTTGACCAATATCCTTTTCGGTATCTCTCAAAGCCTGGCAGCAGTGACAATGGCTCCGTTCTTGATGGAGAACTCCGGCGAGGAAGAACGCACCTATTTGTTCAGCATTGGCTCAGGTCTGCAGATGACGGCCGCTTCAATTGGCAACTGGATTGGCGGATTTCTGCCCACCTGGGTTGCAGCCAGCCGGGTGGTAGAAGCGACCAGCAGTGTGGCCTATGGGGGTGCGCTGACCATCACTGCCGTCACGGCGGCCCTGGGCCTGCTGCCGTTGTTGTTTCTGAAGACTCCCCGCATAGAACGCTCTGATCGGACCGTCTTCGCTCCCTTGGCGTATGCTGCCAGTCACCCGCGTAAATTGGGTCGCTTGATCTTGCCCATGCTGCTGACCTCAATCGGCGCTGGGTTGATCATGCCCTTCATGAACGTCTTCTACCGCCAGGTTTACAACCAGCCCGACCCCGTCATTGGTTCTCTATTTGCCTGGGGTTCGCTGGCCATGGCAATCGGCCTGCTGGTCGCCCCACCCCTGGCAGACCGCATGGGTAAAATCCAGATGGTGGTAATCACCCAGGGTATATCGATCCCGTTCCTGGTCCTGCTTGGTTTTTCTCCCTGGTTCTGGTTGAGCGCCTTTGCTTATTATATCCGTCTAGCCTTGATGAATATGAGTGGGCCGGTTTACCAGACTTTTGTGATGGAAAACGTGGAGCCTTCCGCTCGTTCCACTGTGGCCAGCCTGGTTAGCATGTCCTGGAACTTTGGCTGGGCCTTCAGCCCAATGATCAGTGGCTGGTTTCAGGTTACCTACGGCTTTGGCCCGGCCTACCTGGGAACCATCCTTCTTTATTCTCTTTCTGTTTACCTGTATTGGGCATATTTTTGGCGTTCGCCTGTGCAGATGCAAAAAGAGGGGTTTCAGGCATCTGCCGACTGATTTTTCTGCTCAAGACTGTGAAATAATCCACATCTACTGGTAACCTTTCCTTCTCTCTTGCATCTTATAAGAAAGATAAGAAATTGCTTGGCTTAATGCCTTCGCAGGGTGAGTACACAAGTCTGAGTAGAAAATATTGCCAGAAATAAAATTTGGAGGAATATACCACATGGAAATGGTGATTGATTTTCCCGGGGGAGCCGCGGTTAACGCTAATTTTGGTCCTTATACGGTTCAGACTGACCAACCGCCAATGGGCGGTGGGCAAGGCGCTGCACCGACGCCTTTTGCCTTGTTCTTGGCCTCCCTGGGAACCTGCGCGGGGATTTATGTGCTGGGTTTCTGCCGCCAACGCGGGCTGCCCACGGATGGGATTCGTATTGTCCAGCGTACGCAGAGTGATCCCGCCACGGGTATGGTTGGCAAGATCGACCTGGAGATCCAGGTGCCGCCGGCTTTCCCTGAAAAGTATTTACCTTCGTTAATTCGCTCGGCAGAATTGTGTGCGGTGAAAAAGCATATGGAGCACCCCCCTCAGTTCGAGGTGTATACCCGCGCGATAGAGACAGCCTGAGAGAAAGCATAGTCACCTAGTCAGACAGATAACCTACCTAACAAAGGGCGTGAGTGATGGACGTATGTGCCTTACTCATACCCTTTTTTAATTGGTTTACCTTCTGTACAAACGAAATGACCATCCATAATACAGCCTGGCGATATAATTTGGTGAAGTGCATCTGCCGGATGAAGTCCTGGCAGCTTGATACACCTGAAGGAGGAAATATGATCCTGCCTGCCAGGTTGAAACCCGGTGATACCATCGGCATCATCAGCCCTTCCTGGGGCGGCGCAGGCTTGTTCCCCCAGCGGGTGGAAATGGGCATCGAATACCTCCAAACACTAGGCTTTCAGGTCAGGCTGGCCCCGCATGCCCTCAACAAATCTGGCTTTGTGGCTGATACGCCCGAAAACCGCGCAGACGACATCCATATCTTGTTTGCCGATTCATCGGTCCAGGCAATAATTGCTGCCATTGGGGGAAATCACTCTTGCCACCTGATGCCCTTATTGGATTTCCACCTGATTGCCAACAATCCAAAAATATTCATGGGTTTTTCGGATGTAACCGTCCTGAACGTCGCCATCTGGACCAAGACCGGCCTGACCACCTTCAACGGGCCGGCCTTGCTGACCGACTTCGCCGAAGTTCCTCAAATGATGAGGTACACAGAACGCTATTTCTTGAAGGCAGTTACTGACGCAAAGCCCATCGGTCTGGTAGAGCCCTCTCCGGACTGGACGGAAGAGTTCCTCGATTGGGGAACGCCGGCCGGTCAGATGCATGCCAGGCAGCGCCTGTCCTCACCAGGTTGGACCTGGCTAAAAGGCGGACAAGCGGAGGGTAGGTTGCTAGGAGGATGTCTGGAATCTCTCCAACATCTGCGCGGTACACCGTTTTGGCCGAATTGGCAGGAAGCTATTTTCTTCTTCGAAACATCTGAAGAGAAGCCCACGCCCGAGACGGTGGATGGTATTCTCATGGATTACGAAAATATGGGAGTCTTCGAGCAAATCAAGGGCATGCTGGTTGGCAGGCCCATGCGCTATACTGAAGATGAAAAGCAATCTTTACGAGATGTAATACTGGAAAGGACACGCCGGTTTGCTTTCCCGATCGTCACAGATATGGATTTCGGTCATACCTCTCCGCAGTTCACCCTGCCCATTGGCCTCAGGGCGCGCATGGATAGCCTCAGCCAGCGCTTCGAAATCATTGAAGCCGCTGTTAGGTGATGAAGGGATAAAGCCTGAATTTGGGGCGATTCAACACAGCCACAGTGAAGTTTGCTATATAATGTGTTAGCTACGACTGGAGGCTTCCCATGGGACTTGATACGATTTATCTGGTTTGCGCAGTAGCCGGGGGGACCATCCTGGCTATCAGGATTTTAATGATGCTGTTTGGCCTGGACCACGGGGACGCCGGTGATTTTGATACCAGCCTGGACCTGGATCACAATGGTCTGGCGGATGCTGGAGATGGCTCAGGCAGTATTTTCACTTTCCTCTCGATCCAATCCATTTCTGGTTTTTTCACCATGTTTGGTCTGGTGGGTTTGGGTCTGCTGCAAATCAACGCCTCGAATGCGCTGAGCCTGGTCGGAGCTCTGGCTGCTGGTGTGTTCACCGCCTGGTGCACCGGCATGATCTTCCTGTCCATGCGCCGCCTGCAATCAGAAGGCACTCTGGTCATTGGCAACGCTGTCGGTCAGACCGGAACGGTTTATTTGACCGTTCCGGAAACGGGCACAGGCTCAGTGAATGTCACCGTCCAGGGCTCATTGCGCACCCTGGATGCCGTCTCACAGGGCGGTCATCGCATCCCCACCGGAAGTATTGTCAAGGTGGTGGGCATCACCGCCGGAAAAATCCTGGTTGTCACCGACCAATTAACCGAAGCTCAATAAATTCGATTGGAGGGTAGTTCTATGACATCGTCGACTCTGCCACTTCTATTTCTTGCTGTAGTGGTCTTCATCATGTTGATGTTCCTGGCGGTCATCTTTATGACCAACCGCTATAAACGCTGCCCCTCGGACAAGGTGTTGGTCATTTCGGGGCGGGTGGGTAAGGGCATGTCCAGCCGCTGTATGCACGGCGGCGGCGCCTTCATCTGGCCGGTGGTACAGGAATACCGCTATATGAGCCTGACTCCCCTGACGATCAACATCCCGCTTCAGAACGCCCTCTCGCTGCAGAACATCCGCATCAATGTCCCCAGCACCTTCACGGTTGGCATCAGCACCCAACCTGAGATCATGGCCAACGCGGCCGAGCGCTTGCTTGGCTTGGCGCCACCTATGATCGAAGCCATGGCCAAGGAGATCATCTTTGGACAACTGCGTTTGACCGTCGCCTCACTTACTATTGAACAGATCAACCAGGATCGAGAAAGCTTCCTGGAAGCGGTGCGCAAAAACGTCGAGCCCGAGCTGAACAAGATTGGCCTGTATCTGATCAACGTCAACATCACCGATATTACCGACGAAAGCGACTATATCGAGAGCATCGGTAAGAAAGCCGCTGCTGAAGCGGTCAATAAGGCCAAAGTGGATGTAGCCCAGCAGACCAAGATGGGCGCCATCGGTGAAGCAGAGGCTTACCGGGAGGAGACCGTCAAAGTGGCCGAAAATATGGCCGAGGCCGAAAAGGGCAAGAAAACTGCCATGGCCAGCCAGCGCATCTTCGTGCAGCAGAAAGAGTCTGAGGCGGTGCAAGGAGAGAACCTGTCCCAGGTGGAGATCGCCGATTCGAACGCAGCCATGGAAGTCAAAAAAGCGTCCGCTCATCAGCGCTCAGAGGTGGCCCAGCGCGAAGCTGAGAAGGCCATTCAAGCTGCCGAATACGAAAAGCGTATCGCCCAGTTGCGTGCCGAAGAGGTGGCCCAACAGGAGACCAACAAAATCAAGCTGGAGATCGACGCCGAAGCCTACGCTGAAAAGACCCGCCGGGAGGCTAAAGGTCATGCCGATGCCATCTTGATGAAGTACCAGGCCGAGGCAGAAGGATTGCAGCAGTTGCTGGAGTCCAAAGCGGAAGGCTACAAGCGCCTCATTGAGAGCTGCAATGGCGACTCGCAGGCGGCTACCAGCTTGCTGCTGATCGAAAAACTGGCCGATATCGTCCAGGCCCAAATGGAAGCCATCAGCAACCTAAAGATCGACAAGATCACCGTATGGGACTCGGGCGGGCACAACGGCGGCAGCAATGCCACTGCCGATTTCCTGTCCGGCTTCGTCCGCTCGCTGCCGCCCCTGCAAGAGGTGGCTGCCATGGCCGGCGTGGAGCTGCCCGAGTTCCTGGGCAAGGTAGCCCCGGGCAGCAGCGCGAACACTGCACCTGACGTCGCTGAGAAGTAACGTCACAAGGAAAAAAAACTGCCCTCCGGTCTGTTACGACGGAGGGCAGTTCTCTATTTATTGGCTCCTGCAATTAATATGCGTTGGTAGAGCCTTAATTCGTCAAATCAGCGCAGGCGATGCGAGCGCCGTCCGTATCATGCACCACCACAGCTTGCGCCTCTGGTCTGGCCCGGAAGGCGTGCACCGCCTTGCCGTTGCCGATTCCGGCCGGGTTGGTAGTGAATACCGGCCAAATTTCGTTGTAGGGGTCAACCGGTCCGGCCGGATCATGCAGATAATGGCCTCCAGCGTTGGCATCATTGCAGGCCTTATTGTGCACGTGAACACCGTAGGATGTGTTGGCTGCCAGACCGCTGACATGTACGTTGACCAGGGTCTTGCCGTCTGCCGTGCGGGTCATGGTAGCGTGCCCGCCAATATCATAGCCACGACCAATTCCTGCCGCGTAGGTGTTGAAGTCTCCCGAGGTGACCTCTGCACTAGACGCCAGAGCGGGAACGGTCAGTGCCAGGACTGCCAACATCAAGGCTAGCAGCTTGATCCTTCTACTTGTGTTTCTGTTCATGGTGTTTTCTCCCTAACGCTAGATCTAAACCGACTTTAACGTGTTATTAGCAGGACTGTCCGCCTGGAGCAGGTAACCGACACCGGCTATCCCGAGTAAGCTCAGGGTCCAAATCAACCCAAAAACAGGATCTGGAAGCTCCAGCCATCCACCGCTGATCACCTCATATAGCATGGAGATCATTAATAACAGGGGTATCCAGATGCCAGCCAGTAAGGGCAGCCCGTTCCATTTTGGCAATAGGCGGCCTCTTAAGCACAGGACTCCAAACAGTGCCATGGCCAGAAAGTTGAAGGCCATGCCGAAGACGAACAGGGACCACCAGGGATTGCTGTCGAACATGCCCAAACCAGCTGCGCCTATTGCGCTGACCAGCCCTGAGATAGCTCCAAATCCAAGCCACAGGCGACCGAACTGGCCGGATTCGGCCCCATAACGGGCCAGCAACCCTATAAAACCCACGCTCAGTAGCAGCATGCCCATTGCAACCAGGTACATATCTGCAACATTGAGATACTGGTCGATCCACAGGCTGCGCAGATTGTACTGGTAGTATTCCGGGCGCATGCCGGCCAGCCAGCCCAGTATGACAGCCAGCCCTCCTACCGGCAGCGCCCAACCGGCTAAGCGGATAAATTTTTCTTTCGACATATCTACACCTCGTTGGGAATGCTCCTCGATCGCGGTAGTCAGCG
>JAWOHN010000007.1:0-13264 GCA_046485135.1 Anaerolineales bacterium
GTTATACCATCCCGCGTTAAACAGGATCACCCGGTCTGATTCAATATCATAAACCAGGTATGTGCCTCCATTTGCTGGGGGTCCAGACGCTGGTTTCATCTCGGTCCAGGTATTCGTAGCCACATCGTAAGCCCAGGTATCGCCGTTGGGTATGGGCTCGCCGCCTCCTTTTGGCTCATCATACCCTCCAAACAGGATGATCTTGTCCGACTCGCTGTCGTAAACCATCGATACATAACCGCGGGCAGAGGGGTTCAGGGCTGGTATTTCGGTCGGCTCGGGCGTGTCCGTGGGCGCAGGCGTTTCAGTGGGGGCTGTTGTTGCCGTAGGTGGGGCCTTTGTAGGCGTGGGCTGGACAGCTACGGCAACGGGCACGGCATCTGTGGGAGCTGGGGCCGCCGGCTGGGGTGGCTGGCAGGCGGTAGAAATTAACAGGATCAGGATCAGGTTGACAACCAGTGAGGCGGTTCGAGTGTCCTTCATGGCACCTCCTTATCTTGCTTCGATCAAGGGCTGCGCGTTACGTTGGTCCAGGTGTTCGTGTTGAAGTCAAAGACCCAAATATCATTTGTGTAATTATATTGTGTCGTTCCAAACTGACCACCGAACAGGATGACTCGATCTGAGGCTCTGCTGTAAACCATGGCGTGCCCTGTACGTATGCCAGGATTTTCAGCGGGTTCCAGCTTCGTCCAGGTATTGGTGCTGTAGTCGTACGACCAGGTCTCAGGCACCCAACTAGTGCCGCCGACCAGGATGGTCCGGTCTGCTCCGGTATTGTAGACCAAGGTGTGGTAAAAACGTTTTGCAGGATAATCTCCACCGCCAGGTTCTAGCTCTTGCCAGGTGTCTGTATTAAAATCGTAAGCCCAGGTATCACTCAGACCTCTATCATTCATTTTTTCATCCCACTCCGAACCACCAAACAGGATCACCCGGTCGACCTGGGCGTCATAGGCCATGGCAGTCCAGTGCCGCGCGGATGGGCTGATGCTCGGCTGCATCTTCGTCCAGGTATCCGAATTGAAATCGTAAGCCCAGGTGTCATTGTAGAGCAATTGACTGTCAAAGCTCCTACCGCCAAAAAGAATACAGCGATCTGACTCGGAGTCGTAGGCCATCCGGTAACCGGATTTTTCTCTTGGCCCTTTCGACATCTCAGTCCAGGTATTGGTGTTGTGATCATACGCCCAGGTATCCGACAGCCCGTGACCTCCCCCAAACAGGATCACCCGGTCTGATTCTGAGTCGTATACTAAATCAATAGCAAATCTTGCCGATGGTCCAGAGGCTTGCTTCATATCGTTCCAGGTATTGGAAGCCACATCGAAAGCCCAGGTCTCGCCATTGGGTATAAGCTGTGGGGGAGAGCTTTTCATAGATACATCCAATCCGCCAAAAAGTATGATCTTGTCCGACTCGCTGTCGTATGTCATCGAGACATATCCAAGCCGGGAGGGGTTGAGGGCGGGGATCTCGGTGGGTTCGGGCGTGTCCGTGGGCGCCGGCGTTTCAGTGGGGGCTGTTGTTGCCGTCGGTGGAGCCGTTGTAGCTGTAGGTGGAGCTGGGGTATTTGTGGGAGGTGCAGATGCAATTTCCGGCTGAGTGGTTGCACAAGCGGCTGTAAGCAGCACAATCAAGATCAGGCTAATTCCTTGTAATACTGGTCGTTTGTGTTTCATTGCAATCTCCTTCCGGGACCTCTGGCACAGAGGGTTGCCCCAGTCTGCATAATCCCCACTCAGATAAGGAGAAGGCGTCTGTAACGATCCGGCTACTATAAAAATTCGAAGCGCGGGTCTGCTTAATGTGTAGGGTGAACTAATTCACTAATTCCATTATAGAAGCAAATCTGCCATTGTCAACCATTCACTGCATGTTTGGACAAATGTTCGGACTTTTCTCGAAAGGCTGTCATCGCGAGCGACAGCGAAGCGATCTCAGTGGAAATTCAGGAGATTGCCACGCCCCTTCGGGGCTCGCAATGGCCCGAAAGCAGCTGTTGTCCGAACCCCTGTCCGAAGATCAGAAATTCCAAATACTAGATAATACTGAGCGCTAATCTCCCCACGGCTTGCTATATGCCAAAAGGCTGCGTTAGCAGATGTAACCGGAATAAGCTCAAGGGCTGCGCGTCACATTGGTCCAGCTGGTGGTGTTGTAATCAAAGCTCGCGGTGCGATCTGTGTAATCAAAATTTTCACCAACCTGGCCGCCAAAAAGGATCACCCGCTCCGCAGCGCTGCTATACGCCAGTGCATGTCGCGAGGCCGCTGGAGGTTTGCTGGGTCCTAGCTTGGTCCAGGTATTGCTGCCGTAGTCATACGACCAGGTCTCAGACATACCTGCGTCGCCGCCAAACAGGATGACCCGCTCGGCTGCAGTATCATATACCATCGCCAGGTAAGAGCGGGCGCGGGGTCGAGGCCCCTCCCCGGGTTCCATTTCCGTCCAGGTATCCGTGTTATAGTCGTAGACCCAGGTGTCACCCATATTTTTGGACCAATTCCCACCGCCGAACAGGATGATCCGGTCGGCTTTGGTGTCATAGGCCATGGCGTGGTAATTTCGTCCAGCAGGATTGGTAACCGGCTCCATCTTCGTCCAGGCGTCCGAGTTAAAGTCGTAGGCCCAGGTGTCGTTATAAACGCCGGATGGTCGTTCTAAACCACCAAACAGGATGCAGCGATCCGACTCCACATCGTAAGCCATTCGATAACCTATGTGATTGCCCGGACCTTTCGACATCTCGGTCCAGGTGTTGGTGTTATAGTCATAAGCCCAGGTATCCTTATCTCCCCAATTTCCACCGAACAGGATCACCCGGTCTGATTCAGCATCGTAGACCAGGTCTACCGCAGCTTTTTCTGGAGGACTTACCTCTGGATTCATTTTGGTCCAGGTATTAGAAGCCACATCGTATGCCCAGGTTTCATCAGTGGGAGTGATTTCTTGACCGCCCAATAGTTCGTCTGGTTCGGTCTGCCCGCCAAACAGGATGATCTTGTCCGACTCACTGTCGTAAGCCATGGAGACGTATCCACGAGGGGAGGGGTTCAGGGCAGGAATATCAGTCGGCTCGGGCGTGTCCGTGGGCGCCGGCGTTTCAGTGGGGGCTGTTGTTGCCGTCGGTGGAGCCGTTGTGGCTGTAGGTGGAGCTGGGGTATTCGTGGGAGGTGCAAGCGCAATCTCCGGCTGCGCCGGTACGCAAGCGGCTGTAAGCAGCACAATCAAGATCAGGTTAATTCGTTGCGATACTGGTCGTTTGTGTTTCATCGCAATCTCCTTCTGGGACCTCTGGCACAGAGGGTTGCCCCAGTCTGCATAATCCCCACTCAGATAAGGAGAAGGCGTCTGTAAGGATCCGGCTGCTATAAAAATTCGAAGCGCGGGTCTGCTTAATGTGTAGGGTGAATTAATTCACTAAATCCATTATAGGAGCAAATCTGCCATTGTCAACTATCACTTGCAAAAAACTTTGTAACATGGGGGGATATATGCTTGTGCTCACCTACTACATAGGGCGGAAATAACCATAAAATGCACAAAACCCATGGGATATGTTTCAGGCAACCCCAAATTCAAACACTCGCCCAGGTTATAATCACCAGGTGTGTAAAATGCTCAACCAGGTGGATATTATTCCAAAAATTGGTAAACTCAAATCGGACAAAACGTCCCGCAGGTTCGACGTACCTTCAGGCTTGAGTTTAGCGAACCTGCGGGACGTTCATAACCAATTTACCTGAAGATCAATGGGAAATTTAAGGGTCACTGGGATTTACCGTGATGATTCCCAAAGAGACAAATTTAACACAGCATAGGGAGGTATTATGGACATTTTCTTTCAGGACCCCAATGAAATCCCGCTCCCACCGGCAGAGGTGCGCATCCGCCAGTTGCGGGCCGATCCCTGGCCGGACGGCAAACGGGTGCGCATCTATATGGAACTTGACCCTTTCCAACAACGTCCAAACGCGGATATTTCCATTGAAAACTCCGCCGGAGAGGGCGTCGCGCAGGTCAGCATCATCGAATCAATGACCCGCAAGATCGAGCTGACCATGCACCTGCACGGGCCAATCTTGGATGGGCAGTTCAAGGTCATCGCCAACCTGTACTATTCAGAACCATTAGAGGAACCAAAACCAGGCCAGGAAGGCTTACCTGCCAGGCTGCCCGCATCGACCGCAGTGGATCGAGCTGAGATAACGTTCAGTATCGAAGGAAAGTAGCTGCTCAGCCTACCAGAAAAACAACCTTTGCCAGGGTTGGCACAGCTCTTGCACGATAAAGGTCAACCTTTCCGGTAGTAGGCCAGCCGGATTTGAAAGGTTTTTGAAAGGTTTCCGGTGACCAGGCATGATTGACCTTGACTTAAGGCCATGCTACAATGATTCACAGGCATGAGCACCCTTCCCGAACAGAATTTTGATCCGGCGTCCTTGCACCCGCGCGGCGAACGCAAGTGGTGGAGATTTCGTTTGACCCGGCGACGAGTCATTCTGCTGGTCAGTATTATTGTCCTTGGCCTGGCGCTGCTGGTTTGGCCACTGGTAGAAGAACGCTGGCTGCCGGCGCAGGCCATCAGCGCTGCCCCGACCCAAACCGCTCCGGCCATCCTGGAAAACCCGCCGCCATCAGACACACCCGTGCCGCCCACACCCACCCCCACACCCACGCACACAGCCACCCCCAGCACAACACCTGAGATTAGCCTGCCTGCAGCCGACGCCGCTGCCGCGCCAGATCAAGGCCTGATCGTGCTCTCCCTGCAGGAAGGAGCTCACGCACGCCTGTATGCTTACCAGCCACAGTCACTCCCGCTGACCCGCCTGACCCATGGCCCATGGGACGATATCACGCCAGCCATCAGCCCCGATGGTGGACGGATCGCTTTTGCCTCCAACCGAAACGGCTATTGGAACCTGTACCTGCTGGAACTATCCAGCGCTGATCTCACTCAGTTAACAGATAACACAGACTACCAAGGTGCTCCCTCCTGGTCCCCAGACGGGTTATGGCTGGTTTACGAGAACTACAATGGCGAAGAGGGGGGACTGGATATTTACATCCGCTCAATTGAGGGCGGCGACCCGATCCAGCTTACCGATCACCCCGCCGCTGATTACGCCCCGGCCTGGTCTTCCCAGGGACGGCAGATCGCCTTTGTCTCCAACCGCAGCGGTGAACCGGAAATCTGGTTAGCAGACCTGGATAAGACTGCAGAGGAGCGCTTCCGTAACATCAGCCAGACTCCTATGGCCTGGGAGTCCTATCCTGCCTGGTCACCGGATGGAAGCAAACTGGCCTGGGCCGCCGACGAGAACGCCTTCCGCAGCCTGTATGTCTGGAATGCGAGCGCGCAGGACCAGCCGCTATACAAACCAACTTATATAGGCAGCGGCGACCGGCCTGTATGGAGCCCAGACGGTAGCTCCCTGCTGGCTAATATATCGGCGCCCAACCAAACTTACCTGGTCACCTATCCGGCAGATGCTACGGGCTTGTTGTTGCCTGCCAAGAAGCTGCCAGGCGAAGCGTCCGGTCTCTCCTGGGGGATGACCAGCTTAGCGGCAGTTCTACCGCCGGCCTTTCAGGAAGCATCCCAGGCTGATCCCACCCCTGCCTGGCTGCCCGCCCTGTCCTCGCTTGCGGATGTCCCAGGCGACCGGCGGCTGGTGGTGCCCCTGAATGAGGTCCAGGCGCCCCAACCTTACCTGCATGATATGGTCGACGAATCCTTCCAGGCCTTGAGAATTGAGATTGCCCGGCAGTCCGGTTGGGACTTTCTTTACAACCTGGAGAACGCCTACGTTCCGCTGACAGCCGCTCTGGCGCCTGGTTTGACAGAGGACTGGTTGTATACCGGGCGGGCCTTTGCTTTCACTACCGCATCTCTGAACGCCGGATGGCTGGCGGTCGTCCGCGAAGATTACGGCCCGCAAACCTACTGGCGAGTTTTCGTGCGGGCGCGCTACCAGGATGGCTCAGCGGGTACGCCAATGCACCTGGCCCCGTGGGATTTTTCTGCCCGTTATAGCGGCAGCACGGCTGATTATGAGAGAGGCGGCGCGCTGGCAGCCACCGTTCCGCCTGGTTATTGGATCGATTTTACCCGCCTGGCTGCTGGGTATGGGTGGGAACGTTTGCCGGCCCTCTCACTATGGGGAGCTTCATTCCCGGCTGCACGCTTCAATGAATTTGTGCATTCCGGCGGCATGGATTGGCAGTCTGCCATGTTGGAGCTTTATCCTTCAGATATATTCATCACGCCAACCGCCATCGTCCCACCGACTCGCACACCCACACCCACCAGTTTTTGGTATAAAACCCCGACGCCCACACTAACGTCCACCCCCCGCCCAACGCTCACGCCTATCCCCCCCACCACTACCCCCACTGCTGCTCCTACTGCCACCCCCACTATCTCTCCAACCCCACGGGAGGCGCTGCCATAAACACTTTCTGGCGCGTTTTCCGCCGTTTTCGCTGGCTCTGCCTGCTATTCGCGTTGCTGGCATGTTTGCCCCCCCAAATCACGATCCTGGCGCCAGTGCTTCCGGAACCTGCTTTATCTGCTTCCACAGACAGCCAGCCAGATACAGGCGTTTCAATGGATGCCCTGCACGCTTATCCTGAAGGTTTTATCCACGACAACAACTCTCAAGACCATCTCGATCTCGCAGCTCTAGCGCCCGATCCCGACCAGCCAGCACAACTCTTAGCAGCTGCCTTGCTGCCTGAACAGGAAAGTGAAGCGCCGGTCCATTCAGGCCCTGTTGGTGGGGGAGAAACACTCCTGAGTGGCCTTCCGCCAGCAGAATCCATCCTTTCGGGTTCCCAACCCTTACGTTTTACTTTCCCTGAACCTGCACAACCTCTCACCTCCGCCTGGCGACCACCTCTTTACCCGATCCCCTGGGCCAAGGCGCCTCAAGATCATTTTTATTTTATTCGCCCGATCGCAGCCGATGACATCAATTGGCCTTTGTGGGATTACCGGTACGGGGGTATGTTCTTTGAGAACGTGGTCCATACCGGCATCGATATCCCTGCCCGGGTAGGGACTCCTGTCATTGCGGCTGGCTCCGGCAAGATCATCTGGGCTGGATCCGGTTTGTATCGCGGGGTAGACGCCCCCGATGACCCCTATGGACTGGCAATTGCCATCTTACACGACTTCAGCTACATGGGGGAACGGTTATATACCATCTACGGTCACATGGACTGCATCGATGTTGCCTACGGTCAGCTTGTTCAGGCTGGCGATCCCTTAGGCTTGTCTGGCGAGACCGGTATAGTCACCGGCCCTCACCTGCATTTTGAGGTGCGTATTGGCAAAAATGGCTTCTTCTCCACCCGCAATCCCGAGCTGTGGCTGGCGCCTCCTCAGGGGTGGGGGCTCCTGGCAGGCAGGGTCATGAATACCGGGGGAAAACTGATCGCCGGACAGAGCGTACAGGTTGTTTCGCTCGACTCTTCTGTGAAGCAAATTGCCAAATCCTACGGCCTCGAATCAGTCAATAGCGACCCTTACTACCAGGAAAATATCGTCATCAGCGATCTACCGGCAGGTCTGTATGAAATTCGCATTGCATATGGGGGTTTTCTGCGCACGCAGCAGGTGGAAATTAAGGCGGGTCTGGTCAGCTACTTCACCTTCCAGGGACATCGCAGCTTTGGCCCCTCCGTACCGCCCTCAACCCAGGTCGAATTCCCATTTCCACCTTGACATTCAGAACATCTGTGCTAAACTAAGGGTAACTGGTGCTCAAACCGGCAGGATAGAATCCCGGATTTGTGGATGTCACAGCGGGCGTATGTCCTGTGAGATCCACAAATCTAATGTCATTTTAAGGGAATCTGAGACAACCAGTAAACTTGAAAGCCTCTGGAATCGTGTAAAATGTATCCAGACCTTAACTTGCACCTGAGGAGAACAGTAAACATGGCCAAAAGCACGAAACAATCGCCTCCAGTTGGGAACAATAACCAATCTCGCGACACAGCGCTGGATCGAGCCCTGGGTGAAATCCTTAAGCGCTATGGCGACGGGGCTATCATGCGGCTGGGTGAGGCACACCACTTAAAGGTAGAAGCCATTCCAACCGGAGCACTCTCCCTGGACATCGCTCTGGGCGTCGGTGGTATTCCCCGTGGTCGCATCACCGAAATCTATGGTCCAGAATCATCCGGTAAGACGACCATCTGCCAGCATATCGTAGCTGAGGCGCAAAAACTGGGCGGCACCTGCGCTTTTGTCGATATGGAACACGCCCTCGATCCTTCCTACGCAGCTCGCTGCGGCGTGGACGTAGAGAGTTTGCTCATCTCGCAGCCCGATACCGGCGAACAGGCTCTTGAGATCACCGAGACGCTGGTGCGCTCCGGCGCGGTCGAAGTTGTCGTAATCGATTCCGTCGCTGCGCTAGTGCCCCGCGCGGAGATCGAAGGCGACATGGGTGATTCCCCGATGGGCATGCAGGCGCGTCTGATGTCACAGGCGCTGCGCAAGCTCTCCGGCGCGATCAAGCAGACCAATACGGCAGTTGTATTCACCAACCAGCTGCGCCAGAAGATCGGGGTGATGTTCGGCAACCCAGAGACAACCACCGGCGGTATGGCGCTCAAGTTCTATGCTTCTGTGCGCCTGGATGTACGCCGGATCCAATCCATCAAGCTGGGCGCAGAGATCATCGGTAACCGCACGCGGGTGCGGGTGGTCAAGAACAAGGTTGCTGCTCCTTTCCGCACGGCTGAATTCGACATCATGTACAACGAAGGCATCTCTCGCGCCGGCGACCTGCTGGACCTGGCGACATCGTTGGATGTCATCACCAAGCGAGGCTCCTTCTTCTCTTACGGTGACCTGCGACTAGGGCAAGGCCGTGAGAACGCCAAAGATTACCTGCGCTTGAACCCGGCTTTGGCAGATGAGATCGAGCTGGCTGTGCGTCACCAGGCGATGAGTGGTGAGGTACTATTACCCCTCAATGACGCAGAAGATGAAGACTCAGGTATGATCGAAGACGAGGGCTAAGCAGAGAGAGTAACTGCTCAAATCCATTGATTACGCCGAATGAAAATCAATTCTCGCCCCTTCAGGATATCAGTCATTAAGCTCGGTTGGTTGATTTTCCTGTTGGGCGCGCTATCTGCTTGCACAAACGGGCTGGCGCTCCCCCAACCGCCCCAGGCCACCCCGGCTGCCCCTTATCTGCCTCCCACCCGCGCAATCCCTTCACCAACCCCCCTACCGCCGCCTACCAGCACTCCAGCAGAGCGCTTACCGCTTGCTCCCCCGCCCTGTATTGATCAACTCACTTTTATCGATGACCTGACCATCCCCGATGGATCTGTGGTCTCCCCCGGACAGGCGCTGGATAAACGCTGGCAGGTGGAGAACAGTGGCGCCTGCAATTGGGACGAGCGTTATCGTCTCCGCCTGATCGCCGGCTCCAGTCTGGGCTCGCCATCTGAACAGGCCTTGTATCCTGCCCGCAGCGGCGCGGTGGTTGACATTCAGATCTTGTTCACAGCCCCTGAGGAGGCTGGCGCCTATCGCAGCGCCTGGCAGGCCTACGGCCCCACCGGCGAGCCCTTCGGAGATCAGATCTTTATTGACATCGTAGTTGCGGGACCATAAAGAACCTCTCCCGTTTAATCAAAAAAAGGTGTCCCAAGGGCGCATGCGCCCTTGGGACACCTTTTTTTGGATTTTGTTAGGTGCCCTCTTCCCAGGAATTCAGATATTTGATCTGCTCGGGAGTGAGCGTATCGATCTCTATATTCATAGCAGACAGTTTCAAGCGGGCAATCTCCCGATCGATCTCGTCGGGGATGCTGTAAACCTTCTTTTCCAGTTTGGCTGCATTTTTGACCATGTATTCCACGCCCAAAGCCTGGTTGGCAAAGGACATGTCCATCACCGAGGCGGGATGACCTTCAGCCGCAGCCAGGTTGATCAGGCGACCTTCTCCCAGCATATTGATGACGCGCCCATCCGGCATGCTATATTGCTCCACAAAAGGCCGCACCTGGCGTTTATCGCTGGCCATTTCTTCCAAAGCCGGGATATTGATCTCCACATTGAAGTGACCCGAATTAGCCACAATGGCGCCGTTCTTCATGATGCCAAAATGGTGCCGGTCGATTACGTTGAGGTCGCCGGTAACAGTCACAAAGATATCACCAATGCGGGCCGCTTCGTCCATCGGCATGACCCGGAAGCCGTCCATGACCGCTTCGAGAGCTGGCAATGGGTCGATCTCAGTCACGATCACATTAGAGCCCATGCCGCGTGCACGCATGGCCAGGCCGCGTCCACACCAGCCATACCCTGCAATCACAAAGGTGCGACCGGCCAACAAGATATTCGTAGCCCGCACGATTCCATCAATAGTGGATTGCCCGGTCCCGTAACGATTGTCGAATAAATGCTTGGTCATGGCATCGTTGACCGCAATGACCGGAAAGGTCAAAGCGCCATCTGCCGCCATTGCTCGCAAGCGAATGACTCCAGTAGTGGTCTCTTCAGTCCCGCCAACCACATACTCTAACTGGCTGCGACGATCCTTGTGCAAGACACTGACCAGGTCAGCGCCGTCGTCCATGGTAACATTTGGTTTGTGATCCAGAGCTGCATTGATATGTTTGTAATAGGTGACGTTGTCCTCGCCTTTAATAGCGAAAACGGGAATCTCAAAATGAGTTACCAAACTGGCAGCTACGTCGTCTTGAGTCGAAAGTGGGTTAGAAGCGGTCAAAACCACATCGGCTCCACCAGCCTGCAAGGTATGGGCCAGGTTAGCGGTTTCAGTGGTCACGTGCAGGCAGGCCGAGATGCGGATGCCCTGCAATGGGCGTTCTTTTTGGAAACGCTCCCGGATCTGGCGCAACACTGGCATCTCCAACTCGGCGAAATCAATCCGCCGGCGCCCTCCATCAGCTAATTTCTCATCTTTGATATCAAAATTGTTCATCACTATCTCCGTGTTCATTTATTTTTCGGTTAATTCTTCATTTTAACAAGCAACTTATCCAATTGGCCGTGATCATCAAAATGAGATCGAAAACGGCTGGTAAACTCCGCCAGGGTAAAAGAATGCCCTTGAGGACCATGCTGCTCCAGGCAGTAGGTGGCTGCCAGGGCGCCCATTTGCGCACAGGTTTCCAAGGACAACCCATTCAGGTAGCCGGTCAGAAAACCACCCCGGAAAGCATCGCCCACTCCAGTTGGGTCTTCAATATGCAGCGGCGGCGCGCAGGGAACGCGGTAGACTTGGTCACCGGCGTACACTTCTGCGCCATCCTGGCCACGCGTAATCACCAGGAACCGGACATACTCCCGGATATCGTCCGCTTTCATCCCGGTCATCTTCTCGATCAGAAAGGATTCGTACTCGTTCACAAAGAGAGCTAAGGCGCCCTGTATGCCATGTTGAATGGATTTAGCTTCCATACGCACCAGTTGCTGGCTGGGGTCATAGATATAGGGGATGCTCAACTCCTGGCACTCATCCACATAGCTATCCATCGCTTGCGGATCGTTCGGTGAGATCACTACCAGCTCCGGCCTCTCCCCAACCAGTTTGCGGAATGAAAGCTGAGAGGCATAGGACATCGCCCCAGCGTAGAAGCTAGCGATCTGGGCATTTGAACGATCGGTATTACAGAAGAAGGAAGCAGTGAATTCACCCGGGATCACGTGCATTTCCGTGGTATCCACCCCTTTGCTCTCTAACCAGGCCCGGTAATCCTCAAAATCTTCGCCCACAGTTGCCATCACGCGCGGGTGTTCGCCCAAAAGGGCCAGGGTATAGGCAATATTAGGCGCAATACCACCTCGCAGTCGCACCATCGATTCAACCAAAAAAGATAAACTGATGGATTCTAGCTTTTCTGGCAATATATGTTCCTTGAAATAACCAGGGAACTTCATTAGGTAGTCATAAGCCACAGAGCCGGTTAAGACAATATTCATAGCAGCACCTGAGGTTGTGTACACACTAAAAGACGCCCTCGTCAGAGAGCGCCAGGGATCCACGAGCGCTCCACAGTTTAACATGCAAATGGCGCCTTGTCAAAGTTTCTCTTTGGGAACGCCGCAGAATTACCCATTGACCGTCAAAGTCTGGGAGGAATTCTGTTTAGAAAAAAGTGTTGGTGAATCTCGGGCAGGGTCCCGCTCAACGCCGGTCAAAGAATAAAGAAACCCACAACTGCCAATTCTCAACCGGCTCTCTGACAACAATTGGGGCCAGTTCGGCGGCTGGTTCGCTGCCGCCATCCGGTGAGATGGGTACCACCAGGTAGTCATCAGAACGAACCCAATGGCCATCCTGGTAAGCCCATTCCATCACCCCGGCTGGAGAAGTCGCATAAGCGATCTGCCTTTCTAAATAGGCATCGGTAGCTGCCAGGCTGGTCACCTGGGCGCTGATAATTTCCTTTTGGACGGTCAGGCGCCGCCATTCTTCCATGCGGCTGTTAAAATCCATGATCAACAGGGCCAACACCACTAACCCAACCACGACAAGAATATATTTCCAACTTTGTAGCCAGCGTATCATACATTCATATTACCGTAGGGACGAATTTTGCGCAAGTCAATCCACTGGGCTTTTTTTTACCTGATTACCAATGCCTGATCGTCAGGCCGTGTTTTCCTAAGCCGGTAGCTCTCCACTCAACCATGGTTGGTCCGGGAATTCGCCGCTGAACTGCGTAATCCCGATAATAGAAAGCCCTCCCACAGGTGAATGTAGGAGGGATCTAAGTATTGGCTTGTGCCGAAGGTGGGACTTGAACCCACATGAGCGTATGCTCACTACGCCCTGAACGTAGCGCGTCTGCCAATTCCGCCACTTCGGCTTGCGGATGCAATTTTACCCCGGATCTGGTTTTTGTCAACCTTTCGCGCTAATTTTGATGGTCTTCTCAAAGCCGAATAGATCTCCTTCTATTAGCCGAGATATTTTTCCTGAGTCCTCAAAACCCCTCCCCGTATGGGCACGGCGCATCCCCTCCTGATGATCATTCCGCCCTCATTCATCACTGGGCTACTTGACTCCGATTGAGGTTGAAGCGGTCTGGTCACGTACCCCAAATAGAGGAGTAGAGCCCCAAAACGCCTGGATTAATCCGTTTTGTAACCGCTTTGCAACCGTTTTAATAAATCGACCGGTTACAAAACGGATTAATCCAGGCGTTTTGGGGCTCTACTCCTCTATTTGGGGTACGTGACCAGACCGCTTCAACC
>JAWOHN010000054.1:0-45844 GCA_046485135.1 Anaerolineales bacterium
CATCCGCCAGCAGGATGTTCACAAAGACCGGCCCCTCACGAAATTCAAACTGCCCGCTGCCCTGGTTGAAGACCGAGACCCCGGTTATGTCATTGGGAAGCAGATCGGGGGTGCACTGGATTCGCTTGAAAGATCCTCCCAGGCTAACGGCAATGGAACGAGCCAGCATGGTTTTACCCACACCGGGCACATCCTCAATGAGGACATGACCCTCGCACAGCAGGGCCACCATCATCAGCTCGATCGCGTCACGCTTGCCCACAATGACGCGTTCGACGTTATCGATCACCTGGGTGATAAATTCTGGTAGACGTGTCATGGTATATGCTTGTATTATAAGACAGAGTCAACAAACATTGGACAACACACTGCAAAAAAATCGGGAATTGGTAATTAACGTCTCGCAGGTTCGCTTAACTTAAGCCTGAAGATAGGTCGAACCTGCGGGACGTTTACGGACAGAGCGAAAGCTCGTTCTGGTAGCCAAAGGCAATCACCGGAATGGTGCCCAACATCTCGATCTCCCCGGTGACCTGGATGCAAACACCCGCCTGGGCTTCTTTCCACTCGCGGTTATAGGAGAGCAGATAGAAATTCCCCCAATCTTTGCTGAAAGTGATCATGAACACGCCGTTATTCTTTTCAGCCCGGTAAACCACACCGGTGATGCACATTATCTGTCCAGCATCAGCGGGTGTAATGGAGAGCGCATCTTTGCATGCAGGCTCTGGTTCAGATGTAGGTACTTCAGGAGGGTTTGGCTCAACCTCAGTTGGCGTTGGCAAGGCCGTTGGGCTGGGACGTGGCCTGGTTGCGGTTGGGGAAGGGATATCGGTAGGCGCAGGCCTGGTCTGAGTGGGAGTCCGTTGAGCGAGGACCAGTGAGGGATTGAAATTTTTTCCTGTTTGACCGTTTTCAGAGCGCAAGAAATAGGCTAAACCGTAGGTGATCAGCGCCAGTGCAGCCAGGTAAGGCATGAGGCTGAACAGCGTGCGAATGGGTTTGCCCAGTCTGGAGAGCAGACTGGTGGGTAAGGCAATCTCCGTGGATACCATACCGATGGCGCCGTTGAGGGCGGCTGCTGTTTGCTCTTCCGCTGGAATTTGGTAGGTTGTGAGGGTGCCACCGGCGATCTTTTCCCCGGCCTGGCGACATTTTTCGCAAATTTCAGCCGGTCCGCCATGCGAGCCAAGCTGATCGACCGCGAAGGCATTTTTGCCCTGAGCCTGAAACTCGTCCACCAGGGTTTGAACGAGTTCATCATCCAGATCATGTCCATACAGGACCAGAGCCCCTTCCTTCTGGTCATGAATATACAAAGCTTTCATCAGCACTCCACTATCGCCCGGCCTAGTAAGCCAAGACCCATTCTATCAGTATAGCACCATGCAAGATCATTACCAGGATTTGCAGATTCCAGCCCACTGCCGGTATTCTTCTGCCGGCACTTTTCCCAGCAATGCTTCCAAGAACAAAGCCGTGAAGTGAAATATCCGCGAACCCAACCCAGTGATGATATGCCCATCTTGTACGGCGGGCTCTTCAACCCGAAACGCTCTCTCATAAGCTGCGTGGGTTTTTACCTCCGAACAAAACTGCCTGCCATTTAGGATACCTGCCTCGCCCAGGAAAACTGGCGCAGCACATACTGCTGCGATCAGTTTTTGGGCTCGATCAAAATCCCTGATTAGGGTCAACAAAGACACATTTTTGGCGATTTGATCCCGCTTTGAACGATCGATCCCGGGAAGGAGCAAGGCAGAATATCCAGCATGGTCCACTTCAGAAAGCGTTAGCTCCAGGCTAGCCCTTAAACCCACCATGCCGGTGATGTTGGTGGTTTCCAGGCCAACTGTATCAAATGGGACAGCAAAGAAATGCAAGGCGAGGACCGGGATTTGATATTCGTACTCGGTGAACCCTTCATAAAGAATTACCAGAACTCTCATCGTTTCCTCCACATGCCAACCAAGTGCCAAATTACTCCCCCTCTCTCGCCATCTCAAATTGTTGGCTTTGGTGAATAGCAAAGCGAATAAAATCTAACGTATCCTTCAACCTATTCATAGATTGGCCACGCCGCCATTGCATGGCTTCGGAAATGATTGGCGACCACTTCGACCCCATCGTATCCAGTGCCCAACTGGCAGAGGCAGGCTTGGAGATCAGCGCGCCGTGCTGGAGAGTATACAACGCCCTGCACATGCTCAGTATCGCATAGGCCTGGTATTGATGGCTGTACAAGCGAGCTGGGTCCTGAAGCATTGCAGCCCACCATGTACGCAGCAGTTCCGGGACGGCTTGTCGCATCTGGTTTTGGTTCACCCATCCAGGCGGTTCACATAAACCGCGAAGGCAGGTATACTGAGCAGACAAGATGCTTGACCGTTGATTAACCACGGCAGGGTAAGATTGCTGATTAGATTGTAGTATGGAAACCTGTGGGAGGCTCATTGAATTTCCGTCACTCAACGTCCCGCAGGTTATCTTAATCCAACTTGATCAGTAGACTGACCCTGCGGGACGTTCATTAAGCAAAACTGATTTAGAGGAAAGAACATGACCGAACTGCTCTACCAAACCGATAGCTATCTCAAAGAATTCGAGGCGGTCGTCACCGCCGTGGATGAGGAAAATCATGGAGTGATCCTGGACCGGACCGCCTTCTATCCGGGTGGCGGAGGCCAGCCATCCGATGCGGGTCTGCTGGAAGATGGGGGGAAATCATTCAATGTATCGAAAATCAAGCGCATTGCCGGCAAGCTGGTTCACCTGCTGGAGGGGGAAGAAAGCTTGCCAGAGGTTAGAACCGTTGTCCGGGGCAGCCTCAACTGGGACAGGCGCTACCAGCTCATGCGCACGCACTCTGCCCTGCACGTGCTGTGCGGGGTGGTCTTCCGCGATTATGGGGCCTCGGTGACCGGCGGCGATATGGACCCGCTCCAGGGACGCATGGATTTTGAATTCGAGACCATGCATAGAGACCTGGTAGATGAGATCCAGGCCGCCATCAATGCCGAAGTAGAAAAGAGCCACCCCATCAAAATCGCCATCTTACCCAGAGAGGAAGCCTTTAAGATCCCCGACTTGATCCGCACCAAGATCAACCTGCTGCCGGAAGGCATCCAACAGGTGCGGGTGGTTGAAATCGAAGGTCTGGACCTGCAAGCAGATGGCGGGACGCATGTCAGCAATACCTCCGAGATCGGGTATATCCGGGTTGTGGATTATAAGAGCAAGGGCAAAATCAACAAGCGCATCTACATAGTGATCGAGTAGGGTCATCTGGATTAAACCAGAAATACCATCAACAGGATTGCCACCAGCATCATCAGCAGAAAACCCGGGAGTACCACCCGCCGTAAGCGACCCGTTCCAGCCACCAGCACAATGCCACCCTTGGCGACCGTGTTCGCCACCGCAGCCAGGATGATGCCTCTCACCGCGACTTCCTGGTCGATACCGCCTGCCTCCCGGCTCAATTCTGCCAGTGACAGCACAATCGCATCCACACCCACCAGCCCTGACAGCGCGCTGGAGATATAGATACCAGTCTCCCCAAAGTAGATTTGGGCCGCTCGCGCCGCCAACAGGATGACTGTGAAAGCCAGGCCGAACTTGATCGCCATGCCCAGATCAAAGGGGTTGTCCAGGGACACCTCTTCCTCTGACTGGCTCTGTTGGGATAGATATAAATATAAGCTAAAGAGCAGTCCGACCAGAATTGGAGACATGATCGGGATCCACAACTTTGGTATCAGGGCTGGGTTGACGACCGCAGCCTCAACCATGACCCGGGCGAACATGACCGTCGAAGCAATCGTGATCGCCAGGGCAAAGGGCTTGGCCAGTTTGCCAATTTTCCGGCTGCGTTGGGCAAACGTCAAGGTAACGGCTGTGCTCGAAGCCAGACCGCCCACCAACCCGGTCAGAGCGATGCCTCGGCTGGCGCCCAGCGTTTTATTCAACACATACCCCACAAAACTGATCCCGGAGATCAAGACCACCAGCAACCAGATGGTGTATGGGTTAAGCACATCGAAGGGAGACGGTCCAAAGTTGCGGTTCGGCAACAGCGGCAGGACGATGGATGTGATGACCGCAAACTGGAGAGTGGCGATGATATCTTCACGGGTCAGCTTGCGCACAAAGCGCTGCGTCTCCAGCTTGAGCGAGAGCAATACCGCCATGGTTACTGCCAGAGCCACCGCCAGGAGCACCTCGCCCCAATAGACCAGGCCTCCGCTGAGGACCGTCAACAGAGCAGCCGTTTCAGTGGTCAAGCCAACCGCCCCCTTCATCGCGCCAACGTAGTGGGATACTGCCAGGAAAGCGCCCACCACGATCAGCACAGCAAAGAAGGGCCAGGGGGTATCCAGGATATCTCCAATCATTGCAGCTGCGCAGCCACTTAAAGCCATCAGGGCAAAGGTACGCGTGCCAGCAAATAGCTCCTGCTCGCGCGTGTCAAAGGCATATTCGCGCTGCAGCCCAACCAAAATGCCGATCACCAGTGCAACCCCAAAACGAAAGAAAAGTGTATGTTCTTCTATCATGAATCCTTACTCTTTCCTAAATCATTATTGTCATCCTGTCCTTCAAAAAAAATCCTGCTACCGGGGCTTTCCAGAGCGTGGGTGCTGGCATCATATCGCCCGCGCAGCTCATCCATAATGGTATTTTCCCACAAAGGCACTCCGACGAAATAGGCTGCCCGGCCGATCATATGAGCAGCCACAGGCTGGGTCAGGAATAGAAAGGCGATTACCAGCAGAGCCCGCACGGTGATACCCAGATCGACAAAATGGATGGCCAAAGCCAGGATGATGCAACCCACCCCCAATGTCGCAGCCTTGGTGGCGGCCTGGATGCGTGAATACAAATCCGGCATGCGGATGATACCAATGGCTGCCAATAACAGAAAGGCCCCGCCGGTGATCATTAATGCTGTCATGATCCACTCACTCATCGTGGGCCCTCCTTTCTACATATTGAGCAAAGGCCACCGTCCCTAAAAAGGCGATCAAAGCCAGGACAATGGCGACATCCAAAAAGACCTGTTGGTTGGTGCCAATCGCATAGGTACAGATGATGCCAACCGTCAGGGCCGCAATCAAGTCTAGCGCCACCACCCGGTCAGGCAAACTGGGGCCTCGCACCAGGCGAGCCAGGGCTAAAAACAAAGCGATGCCCAGCAGAGCATAGATAAAATTGATCAACAGGGTCAGCGGGCCAAAATCACCCAGGGTCAGGATCACCGCAGCACCTCCAAAACCCTTCTTTCAAAGCCATCCTTGATCTTGCGGCGCACTTCTTCGGCGTCATCGATGTACATCGCATGGACGTACAAAACCTTGCGATCAACGGATACATCCAGACTGAGCGTACCCGGTGTCAAGGTCAACAAATTCGACAACAAGGTAATTTCGTTATCGGTTTCAGCATCCAGAGGGACGGCGATCACACCCGGGCGCATATGATGGCGGGGAGTTAAAACATCATGAGCCACGCGCAGGTTAGCCAGGAGCAGCTCCCACAGGAAAAAACCGAGCAAGCTGATCACCTGACCAACTTTATTGAAGTAGCGCGGTGAGCCAACTACCCGGCGAGAAATAAAGAGCGCCAGAAAACCCATTAGAAAGCCCACCACCAGGTTATCAAAGCTGAATACACCGGTAGCGGCTACCCAGGCCAGGGCCAATAAAAGGTTCCACAACAGCGCACTCATGCAGAACCTCCTAATACTGCCCGGATATAGATGGCAGGGTCCATCAGCTGTTCCGCAGCTTGCCGGGCCAGGTCATAGAACGGTTCTGCAGAGACACCGATAATGACCGTCAACAGGGCCAGGACCACGATGGGAACCACCAACAAAGAAAGCCCGCCCCTGCGGGTAATCACGGCTGGCTGCAGGTTTGCGCTCTCCCCCAGACCTTCAGGAAGCGGTTTCCAGAAGGCCTCTGTCCAAATTTTGATCATCGAAAACAGGGTCAGGATGCTGACTCCCAGGGCAGTCGCCACAATTGCATACTGGCGATCAGCCAAGCCGGCCTGGATCAGAGCCAGTTTGGCAAAGAAGCCAGACAGAGGTGGGATGCCTGCCAATGAGAGTGCAGGGATCAGAAAGAGAACAGCCAACAGCGGATAATCCGCGTAAAGCCCACCCAACCTTTTTAGCTCAAAAGTGCCCTCCAGACGATGTACAACCCCACTGATCAGGAAGAGGGTGGATTTGGCCAGGATGACATGCGCCATGAAGAAAATTGCCCCGCCCAGGGCCGGCACTGTAAAAAGCCCCAATCCCATCAGCAGGTAACCGATCTGGCTGATGATATGAAAGGACAGCAAGCGGCGAAAATCATATTGCGCCACAGCTCCCAATACGCCTGTGACCATGGTCAGCCCGGCGATGACCAGGATCAGGGTGTGGGTAAAGTCAATGTCCTCCAGAAACAATAGTGTGAACACTCGGATGAGAGAGTAAACGCCGACCTTGGTGAGCAACCCGGCAAACAGGGCCGAAACGGCCACCGGCGGAGTATGGTAAGAAGCCGGCAGCCAGAAAAAGAGCGGGAAAACGGCTGCTTTGATGCCAAAGGCGATCAAAAAAAGCATCGCCAACACCGTAGCCAGGCCGGGGATCTGTAAATCCTGCAAGCGGATTGACAAATCCGCCATGTTCAATGTGCCGACGGTACCGTACAAGATGCCGACTGCGGCCAGGAATAAGGCAGAGGACAACAGGTTCAGGGTCACATAGTTGAAGGCGCCTTCAATCTGAGCTTTCTCACCGCCTAAGGAGAGCAGTACAAAGGAAGCGATCAGCATGACTTCAAACCACACGTACAGGTTGAAGATATCACCAGTCAGAAAGGCGCCCGAAACGCCCATTAGCAGAATATTCAGGAGAGGATAATAGCCAAACAGATCGCGCTGCCCATCGATGCTGCCCAGGGAATACACTGCGATGGCCATGCCCATTATGCCCGTCAGAGCTACCATAATGGCGCTGAAAAGGTCAGCGACCAGCGTGATGCCGAAGGGAGCCGGCCAGCTACCAATTTGGGCGACAATAATGCCCTCCTGCCTGACCATGAAGAGCAGCCACAACGAGGAAACCAGCAAACCGGCTGCCCCGATCACCCCCAGGGCGCGCTGCACTGTGCGGGAACGCCATGCCAGCAGAGCCAGCGCCGCCGTCCCAAACGGGATCAGGATGGGAAGCACAATGATTTCAATCATGATCTGTCGATCTCAACGCGTTCACATCATCATAGATGACAAACTCATAGTACCGGTGGATCAAGACCACCGTAAAAGCTATCACGCCGAAGCCGATCACAATGGCGGTCAGAATCAAGGCCTGGGGCAGTGGGTCAGCGTAAGGGGCCAGCGGGACCAGCTCTCCTTCGGGCACCAATGGAGCCCGCGCCCGGATCAGCCCACCGGCGGTAAAGATCAATAAGTTGGCAGCATGCCCCAACAGGACCAACCCAATGATCAGCTTGACGATGCTGCGGCGCATCATCATATACAGCCCAGCCGCATAAAGACCCCCAACGTCAATTGCCAGGGCAATTTGCATGCTATTCCTCCGCCAACGCAAAGATGATCATTAATACAACTCCCACCACCACCAGATAAACGCCGATATCAAAAAACAGGGGCGAACCAATTTCCAACTCCCCTACAAACGGCAGCCTCAGGTAGGTCCAACGCCCAGTCAGGAACTCTTGCCCAAAGAAGAAGGGCAAGATCCCGTCAATGAGAGCTAAAAGAAGGCCAGATCCTACCAGGACGTGCGGATCGACCTGCAAAGCGTAGCGGGCTGCTTCCACATCGGCGGCTAAAGCGTATAAAGTAAAGGCAGCAGCAGCCACCAGACCGGCTACAAACCCCCCACCCGGCTCATTGTGACCGCGAAAGAGCAGGAATATGGAGAAGAGGATCAGCAAGGGTAGCAGGTAACGGGATGCCGTTCGCAAGATGAGTGAATTCATTTGCCTGGCCTCCTTTCCTTCCCCAGGCGCAGCTTTAACAGGGCAAATACACCTACACCTGCCAGCGAAAGCACGGTAATCTCGCCCATGGTATCCAGGGCACGAAAATCTACCAGAATTACATTAACAATGTTGCGCCCATGCCCCAACCGGTAGCTGTTTTCGGCAAAATAGCTGGAAATCGGTGGAAATTGCTCCACGCTGGTCGCCACCAGCACCAACAAGGTCATCATTGCCCCCGCGCCCAGAGCGATAACCGCATCGATCCGCCTTTGCAACCTGGTAGACAGACGGGCAAATCCGGGCAAGTGGTACAGCACCAACACCAGCAGGATTACCGTCATTGTTTCGATCAACAATTGCGTCATAGCCAGATCAGGTGCGCCAAACAGGATAAAAGTGAGCGCCACGCCAAAACCCACCACACCCAGGGCAGCGACGGAGGCCAAGCGGGATTTCGCGCGGACTGCTGCTAGTGCAGCCAACAAGATCAACACCGCCAGACCGGCTTCGTAAAACCGTAACTCTGGGAAAGTCTGCGGCTGAAAGACGATTCCCCGGGTCAGGATGGTATACCCCACCAAAGCCACCGTGGTCAGGATAATGGTTGTAAGATAATGATGTAAACGCCCACTCTGGACCAACCTGGTAACCGCCCGCGCGCTGGCATTCAGCCCATCCAATGCCTTGAAATACCACCAGGTCGGGCCCCATTTCAGGTAACCTTCCAGCCTGGAGGCGCCTGTGCGCCAGGCCCCCCATATGCTGAACAAACCGACTCCTACCAGGACAATCACCAGGCTGAGACTGAAGGCTGTGGTCCAGCCATGCCATAAGGTCAGCTTGACCGAAACCGGTTCTCCATAAATTGCCTGGACCGCGGGCGCAATCAGATTCGTAGAAACCAGAGCGGGGAAGACCCCCAGGATAATTCCTAACAACGCCAGAATCCCCGGTCCAATCCACAAGCTGAGCGGCGCTTCATGGACATGTTTGGGCGTGGCTTTGAGCGCTCCAAAGAAGGGCTTGTATCCGACCGCCAACGCCATGGCAACATTGACTACGCCGGCTAACACAGCCACCAGGGTAAAGAAAAGCCAAAACTGGGACGCCTCCAGGACAGCCTCCAGTAATAGCTCTTTTCCGATAAAGCTAAGCAAAGGACCAAACCCGGCTAAGGAAATGGCAGCCAGGCCAGCCACCAGCGCTGTGATGGGCATCGCTCTGCGTAACCCGCCCAGTTCATCTATATCCTGCGTTCCCGATTCGTGATACACAGCCCCAGCCATCATGAATAACGCGCCTTTATATAAAGCATGCGCCAGAAGAAAAACCATGGCAGCCTTAACCGCAACGCTGGTGCCAAGGCCAAGCAACAATACCAGCGTCCCCAAAGAGCTGATGGTTGTATAAGCCAGAATGCGTTTGATGTTTGAATGGTACAAAGCCAGATATGTGCCAACCAACATGGTCATTGCGCCGACACCAGTGACAATTGTCATCCATGGGAGCGTGCCCCCCAGGACCGGGCTCAGGCGGGCCAGCAGGTAAACGCCGGCTTTGACCATCGTGGCTGAGTGCAGATAGGCGCTCACAGGAGTAGGCGCTTCCATGGCGGCTGGAAGCCAGAAATGGAACGGGGCTTGGGCAGATTTGGTGAAAGCGCCCGCCAGGATCAGCAGCAAAATCGGCATATACAGTCCATGAGCCTGTACCAACTGCCCCTGCCTTACCAGCTCAGAAATTTCGGTTGTACCGGTTACCACGCTCAGCAGAACCAGTCCGGCCAGCATAGCCAGCCCGCCGCCGCCCGTCACCAGCAAAGCTTGCAAGGCGGCTGAGCGCGAAGCCTCCTGCTCATGGTTAAAGCCGATCAGGAGATACGAGCTTATGCTGGTTAGCTCCCAAAAAACAAACAGGCTGAACAGGTTATTGGAAAGGACAACCCCCAACATGGAGGCCATGAACATGAGCACATAGGCGTAAAATCGCCCCAATTGTGGGTGACCCGCCAGATACCCCCCGCCATAAACCACGATCAACGCGCCAATCCCGCTGATCAATAACACAAACAACAGACTCAAACCATCCAGGGCAAAGGACAGCCTAACGCCCAGGCTGGGTACCCAGGCTCGTGCGGCCCGCACCGTTTCACCCGCGCCGATCTCTCCGGCAAAGCTGGCAAAGTACAGGAATAGGCTCACAGGCAGCACAGCCAGGATCCAGCCAGCCCATCCTCGCGCGAGCTTATAAAGCCAGGGCGCTAACAGGGCAGCTGCGAACCCTGACATGACCGCAACTTCCATCAGCTATTCCTCTCCCGACAGAAAACGAATGAAATCTACCCGTGAGATCAAACCAACCAACCGGCCATCTTCAACTACCGGCAGGGTCTTGAAATCGTGCTTGAACAGCAACAGTGCAGCATGCCCAATGGTTTCATCGGGCCCGACAGAAATCACATCTACTGTCATCACATCCGCGGCGGTATGATGACTGGCATCTTCATAAATCTCTGCCAGATGAGCTGGGTCTACCCACTTCTGGAACAGCGACGGAAGCTTTACCGCAGAAAAGGGCATACCCTTTTCTTTAAGGAATAAATCGCTTTCGGTGATGATCCCAAGCACCCGTTGGTCTTCGTCCACCACCGGTAGCGAGCGGATATGTCGTTCAGTCATCATCCGGGCGATGTCCTGAATATTGGTGTCCGGACGGACGGTATAAATATCCTTGCTCATCACATCCTTGACATGAATGGGTAGCAACTCTTCCACATCTGCCCTCCTGAATATCCCCGAATATTAACTACTCAGCAGAATTATACTCACGATCCATCTGAAACGGCGATGACCAGGTCTGATGACGGTCAACCGCTAGTCAGCACCTCAAAACCTGAAACGATATCCAATAGCTCGCTGGTGATCGAGTTTTGGCGCAACCCATGATATTCCTGATTGAGCAAAAGCAAACGGTCATCGATATTTTGCTCGGCGGACTGCATGGCGCTCAAGCGGGCGGCATTCTCACTGGCTAAAGATTCGGCAAAAGCACGGAACGACAATACAAATAGGTGCTGCCGGATCAGAGCCCTTAAGAGCCGCTGGCGATCCATCGTAAAAGTGGGCAGAATATGCGATGGCCAGGTCTTGGTTTCCATACTTCTCAAACGCTCAACATCGATGGGCAGCAAGCGAACCGTAGTTGGGCGATATGTCGCGCCAGAGGTAGGGCGGTTGTAAAACAGGTAAACTGTGTTCACACCACGGTTCAATCGCCAGGCATCTAGAGTCATGACCATCGTCTGAACTTTACTTGAAATGCCCGAGACCGAACCAGGCAGCGACAGGTGCTTCTGGACAGGGTAGCCAGCATCTTGCAAGCGCCCATCTACACGGATACCCACGCTCATCAACATCCATTTATCTTCAGAAATGCCCATCTCAATCAAGTTCGAAAGGGCATAATCGGCGATCACATCATTAAACTGCCCACACATCCCCTGGTCAGACCCAAAGATGATTGCGCCTACCCGCCCACCCGGTTTTTTTTCTTCTTCTAAAAGCTCCTGGCCTCGATCCGTCAAGACTACATGCAAACTCAATTCAGTCGTGCGGTTGTATTCCACCAGCGACTCGACCGCTTTCTCATACTGGCGGATGCTGACAGCCGCCAGGGCTTTCATGGTCCTGACGATCGATTGCAAATCTTCGGCGCTGTTGATCCGCCGCTTTAAAGAATCAAGCGTCTGCACCTGCACCACCCTGAAGCATTTCGCGGACTGCAGCCCGGCTGACAGAGATCATGGCTTCTCGGTCCTCGTCAGTGAGCGCTTCCCCATTAGCTATGCGCAAGGTAAGCTGCGTGAGCTTACCCATCACAGCCTTGCGCACCACCAGCTCTGCCGCGGCGATCTCATCCAGCTCCACCTCATCAAATATGCCGGAAGTAACTGCCAGCAGCACCGCAATTTGCTCAGCGACCGGAATCGGATCGTATTGGGGCTGCTTGAGCACTTCTCGGACCCGCTGCCCCCGCTCTATGGTCTTGCGGGTCTCGTCATCCAGGCGGGTACCAAAGCGAGCAAAGGTTTCTAGCTCTTCAAACTGGGAGTAAGACAGGCGTAGATCACCAGCAACGGCCCGGTAGGCCGGCAACTGGGTTTTTCCCCCAACCCTGGAGACCGACTCACCGACATCAACGGCTGGCAAAACGCCCTTTTGAAATAACTCTGGCGAAAGGTAAATCTGCCCATCTGTAATAGAGATCAGATTCGTTGGAATATAGGCCGATACATTTTGAGCTTCGGTTTCTGCAATCGGCAGGGCCGTCAGGGAGCCACCGCCATGGGCTTCATTCAAATGAGTGGAGCGCTCCAACAAACGGGAGTGGATATAAAAGATATCGCCCGGGAAAGCCTCCCGCCCCGGAGGGCGGCGCAGCAGCAACGACAGCTCACGGTAAGACCAGGCATGCCGGGTGAGATCATCATAGATAATAAGCACATCGCGGCCTTCCTCCATGAAATGCTCGGCAATCGTCGTGGCTGCGTAAGGAGCAATGAACTGCAAACCGGGCGGCTCGTCGGCGCTGGCAACCACCACGATGGTATATTCCATGGCCTGGTGCTGCTCCAAATCTGAGACCAACTTGGCAATGGCAGAGATGCGCTGCCCGATCGCGCAGTAGACGCAGATTACACCCTGATCTTGTTGGTTGATGATCGTGTCCAGCGCAATGGCCGTCTTGCCTGTTTGCCGGTCACCCAAAATTAGCTCGCGCTGCCCTCGACCCACTGGTATCAGGGCATCGATTGACTTGATCCCGGTTTGCAAAGGAACCACAACCGGGTCACGGTCCATCACATCAGGCGCATCACGCTCGACGGGACGACGGCGCAGGGCATGTAAAGGACCATGTGCATCCAGGGGCGTTCCCAGGGGGGTGATGACGCGACCTAACAAGGCGTCGCCGACCGGGACATCCAGCACCCGACCGGTCCGCCGGGCTTCGTAACCTGCCTTCAGACCTTTGCTGTCTCCTAATAAGATCACGCCAACTTCATCCGGATCCAGATTGAAAGCCATGCCCTGCAATCCATTTGGAAATTGGATGAGCTCTTCGGATTTAACCCCAGGCAGACCGCTCAAACGGGCGATATTATGACCAATATACTGGATTGTTCCTACTTCTCTGGCTAACAGATCAGGTTTATGGTCAGCCACCACTTGCTCAAAGACGTTGAAGGTATCGTCCAATAAGCTGGTCAGCTCAAATTTTTCTTCTTCCACACCGGCTCCTCAAGTACAATTTGATGGTCTATGGATATTTCTGAGAAAGCGCCAAATTTTGATTCTAATCCACCACCCATTTCAATGGCCCAAGCCAGTCAAACCTAAGCAGCTCCCACCTGATCCAGTTCCTGGACCCGGGATTGAAGCGCTTCTGACAGGTTTTCTTGCAGCGCCTCCAGGTAACTGGCCAGACTCCAGGAGATCTTTTTCCCAGCCAGCTTGAGCTCAATCCCACAGACGACTTCAGGCATGTCCTCGAAATTTAGCTCGTATCCATTCGAAGCGACCGATTCGATCCGCTTGGTGATTTGCTCTCGCAGGCTGGCAGGGATTTCGAAAGCGCTGCGGATCGTAATTCTCCCATCAGACTTTGCCAGAGCGCTTTCCAGCGCTGCCCGCTCTTCGCTATCCAAATTTTGGATGCGCAGCAGAAAATTCTCAACAATATGAGTCTCCAGATCCTTGTTAGCCAGATCGGTTAAGGCTTTACGAGCAATTTCGTAGGTTTGAGTGCTGGCGCGTTGGTACAGGTCTCTGAGAAAGGCCTCTTTTTCCTGTTGGATGGAGCGGAACCAGCGCTCCTGGGCCTCAGTCGCCTCCTGGCGGGCTTGGTGAAGCAATTCTTTGCGCAAAGCATCTGCCTCATTGCGCGCCTCCAGGAGCAGTTGTTCGCGCTGGTCATCCAGCTCAGCCGTCCGGCGCTGGTACTCTGTGGAGTGTTTCTGGGCTTCATTGCGGGCCTGCTCGGCTTCAGTCAAACGATGGGTGATCTTTTTCTCACGCTCGTTCATCGCGTTGATAATCGGTTTGTACAAAAACCGTTTTAACAGCCATAGCAGGATCAGGAAGTTGATAATTTGAGCGACAATCGTAAACCAATCTATGAGCACGGGTTAGCCTCCGATCTGGCCGACCATATCAACAACAGCGTTCCAAAATGGATTTACAAAGATTAATATCATAGCCACCACAAAACAGTAGATGGCTGTTGATTCAATCATAGCCAAACCCACAAACAGCGTCCGGGTAATCGTGTTGGCTTCGTCTGGTTGTTGGGCGATCGAGGACAGGGCTTGAGAGACAGCCCGCCCCTGACCAAGCGCAGGACCGAGCGAGCCGATGGCGATCGTCAAGCCAGCCGTAATCACAGATACCATGCCGATGAGAGATAGTTCTTCCATTCTATTGTTTTCCTTTCTCTTCCTGCCGGGATTTTTGCTTTTGTTGAACTTGCGTAGCTGAAGCAATATAAACCATAGCCAAAATGGCGAATATATAAGCCTGGATCAGACCCGTCAGCAAACCAAGCACCTGCATTATGATCGGGAAGATCAGCGGGACGATGGCAAGCAGAATAGCGACCAACATAGACCCGCTCATGACATTTCCAAAAAGGCGCACAGCCAAAGCCAATGTTCGTGAGAGTTCTCCAATAATGTTGAAGGGCAACATGATGGGAGACGGTTTGACATATTGGGCCAAGTAACCCCGCAAACCCTGCTGTGAAATCCCAAAGATGGGCACAGCAAAAAACACACAGATCGCCAGGGCAGTGGTTGTTGAAAGCGAGCCGGTCGGTGGATGATAGCCGGGAACGATACTCAAGAGGTTGGAGATGGCGATGAATAAAAACAAGCTGCCGATGAAAAGCAGATAACGGCGTGGATCCTGTTGGGTAACCTCGCGAATCTGGTCCTGGATGGTGGTAACGACGACCTCCAACGCGGTCTGCCCGCGCGAAAGCTCTGCACCTGTCGCCAGGTTGCGGGTGATGATCCAGGATCCAATGACCATGAGCGCCATCACGATCCAGGTGAAGACGATGGTGGCATTCAGATTGATCGGTCCATATATATGCCAATAGATCATGCTGTCTGGGCTAATATCCATAATACTCTCAATCCATTCTACGGATTAGGCGTAACCCTTCTCAAATGGAAATCCTAAAAGAAAGGGTGTCCATCATTGCGATTTACCCTCAACAATCTTCATCGAACCCGCTAGCCTGACGGAAATCTGGCGTGCCAGTAAAAATCCCACCAGGCAGGCCAGTAAATTACCCAGGCTACCGGCCATCACCAGGTAAAAACCCGCCAGTGTGATCGCGTTCCTGCCCAAGAAACTCCCCATCGTCAGTAAGGCTGGGTGGCGGGCTGTGGGCAAGCGCTGAACTGTTACCCACAAACCTCCGAAATAGAACAAACCCAGAATGACCCCTGCCAGGCCAGCCAAGACGATTCTCAACACGTCAATCATTTCCATGTTCTTCGTCTTCCTCCTCGTCAGCGAGGTGACCTTCTGAATTCAGCCAATACCAGGCGTTCAAACAGCCAACCAGCAGCCCGATCATCAAGCCCATCAAAGTCCATGAAAAGCGGCTGGGGATGTTTGCATCGACCCAGATGCCAATTGCCAGACCGATCAGGGTTGGGATCGCCACCGACCAGCCCACCACCCCAAACATGCCCAGGCCAAACCATATGCTGCGATCCTTGTTCCGGCGAGCGCGCACCTTCCTGCGCTCTTTTTCGCCGACCTGGTCTCCAAACTCACTATGCTTGTGTCGGACGTCGCCAGGCTCTTGATCAGACATGGCCAGCTTGCTCCAATTCCATAAACCGCCGCACCAAATCAGCCTCCAGGCGGGCTACAGCTGCTCGGGCAACCTTTTCGTGTTCATCAAATTCGGTGAAATGCTGTTCAACCGTCCGGCGTAACTCACCCAAATCGGGGCCAATGACCGCATCCCGGCTGGAAACCAAAACCTCTGAGGCGCATTTGACCAGGATGCCTTCGTTGACTGCGAGGAACCGCTCTTCGCCCTCTTTATCGATAAAGGATAATAAACCAGGTACCAGGGCAGCCACAAAATCGATGTGGCGTGGCAGCATGGTAAAGGACCCATTTTCTGCTTCAGCGCTGACCCTTAAGGCCTCCTCGTCGATTAAAATTTGTGAGGGCAGCAAGACCTTCAATCTCATTTTTTCATCCGGGCTTCATCGATTGTACCGATCATGTAGAAGGCGCTTTCGGGCAGGTCAGCGAACTCATCATTCAGAATCCGCTCGCAGCCTTCTAAAGATTCCTCCAAAGAGACCAATTTGCCTTGCATGCCGGTGAACTGTTCGGTTGTAAAGAAAGGCTGGGTTAAGAAGCGCTCCAATCGCCGGGCGCGGAACACCGTCCGCCGGTCATCTTGGGACAATTCTTCCAGGCCCAACATAGCGATAATATCCTTCAAGCCTTCATAATTTGCCAGGGTACTGCGGATTTCTTGCGCCACCTGGTAGTGACGGGCGCCTACCGTGTGGGGCGAGAGCATTTTTGATCCCGACTGAAGCGGATCAATGGCAGGATAGAGACCTTCACTGGCCCGTTTCCTGGACAGCACAATGGAGGCAGACAGGTAAGCAAAAATATGCACCGCGGCGGGATCGGTGAAATCATCGGCTGGGACATAGACCGCCTGAACTGAAGTTATGGCACCACTGGCAGTGTTCGAGATGCGCTCCTCCAGCTCTGCCAGCTCGGTCGCCAGAGTGGGCTGGTAACCTACCCTGGAAGGGATCTGCCCCATCAAGCCGGAAACCTCTGAACCGGCCTGGATGAAGCGGAAGATATTATCGATCAGGAGCAGAACGTCCTGCTTGGCGTCATCTCGGAAATACTCTGCCATGGTCAAGGCTGCATGACCCACCCGGAAGCGAGCTCCAGGCGGTTCTTTCATCTGACCAAAGATCATGACTGTGTTATCCAACACGCCAGCCTCTAGCATTTCCCGGTAAAGCTCCTCGCCCTCGCGAGAACGCTCGCCGATGCCGCAAAAAATGCTGACGCCTTCATGTTCACCGACGATATTATTGATCAGCTCTGTGATCAGAACCGTCTTTCCCACACCCGCTCCGCCGAACAAACCCGCCCTGCCGCCACGCTCCAGTGGAGTCAAGACATCGATCGCTTTGATGCCGGTTTCAAAAACCTCTGATTGGGTGGATTGGTGAGTGAGAGGCACCGGTGACTGGTGAATGGAACGCCATTCCCCCCCGGTGATACTGCCTTTGCGGTCAATCGTTTCTCCAAAGACGTTGAACATGCGTCCCAAGACCCGCTCTCCCACCGGCACTTGAAAGTGCTGGCCGGTGTCAAGAACCTGCACGCCCCGCGCCAATCCCTGGGTAGCTACAAGAGCAATCCCGCGCACGTTCTGAGCGTTGAGGTGGGTGATGACCTCGATATCAACGGGGTTATCTTTACCCGCAACCAGGCGATTATAGAGGGCGGGTAGCTGGCGGGGGAAATGAACATCGACAACGCTGCCGCGCACTGAGACCACCGTCCCTCTATTTGCTTGCGCTCCATTGATCACCTGCCGGAGATCGATCGTTTCAGTCAAATTCTTCACCTCGGTCCATATTAATTGCTATGCCAGGTAGAGAAGTAACCCAAGAAAATGGCCTGCGCGGGGTGTACATCGGCTGCGCACACCATTCATGGGATTATACCTCTGCAAAGGTTTTAGCCTGAGCGATTATGATCCAAATACAACCAACCATTCAGTCTATTTAATAAATCAAACCTAATCGCTGGCTAAAATTTCCGCTTCAGACGGGAGGGTTGGCGATTGCAAATAACGCAGCAGATCAGATTGAGGTGGGAGGACAATGGTTGAGTTCCCATCAATGATATTCCCATACGCTTGCAGCAGGCGAGTCAAAGAATAGAATTCAAGATCCCTACCAAACGCGTCGGCATAGACCGCTGCAGCCAGGGCATCTCCCTCTCCGCGTAAGATCTGGCTTTCCTGATAGGCAGTCGCCAGGATGATCTCGCGTTCCTTTTCAGCCTCAGCGCGGATCTCAAGGGCGCGCTCTTCGCCCTCAGCCCGGTAGCGCTTGGCGATCCGGTTTCGCTCTGCTTGCATGCGGGCAAAAACGCTGGACTGGACCTCTGTGGGCAGGTCAATGCGCTGTATGCGCACATCCACCAGGGTAATCCCGAAGGAAGCGGCTGGGTCTCTGGCGCCATCTGTGACAACTTCCATGATCGCCTCGCGCTTCAAGCGCACGATATCGACAAAGTTTTGCCTGGCGATCTCCTCTCGCAACCGTCCGGCAATAATTTGGTCGAGGCGGGCAGCGGCGCCGGTCTCCGTCCGCACGGTGCGGTAGAAAGCGAGCGGGTCAGTGATCTGCCAACGGGAGATGTGGTCAACGACAACGCGCTTCTTATCAAGCGTTAGGTATTCGGCTGTCTGCGGCAAAGTTCCCAGGATGCGTTTATCCATAAGAACAAGATCTTGAATGAAGGGAGCCTTGACATAGATGCCCGGATCGCGCACCACCCGAACTGGATTACCGAACTGGAACACAATCCCCTGCTGGCCCTCGCGGATGATATAGATGGCTTGCATCGCCACAAAGGCCAAGACAATCACAATACCTAAGATAACGGTTCTTTTCATAGCATTACTCCTGCCTGTGCTGCAACAGGCTTATTAGTTGATTTATATATCCGAGACCAGTGGGTGTTTAGCCTACTCATCGGATGCTCCGTTTTCGGGGGTTGGCACGGGGGTCTCAAGGACCGTCACAGGTTCTGTCAGCCCATTATCTGGTTGGCTGGTGAGCGGCAAGAATGGCAAGACCCCACTGGTGCTGGTATCCAGGATAAAGATATTTGCATTTGCCAGAATTTGTTCAATACTCTCCAGGTACAGGCGTTCGCGCATGACATCGGGAGAGCGTCTATACTCCTCCAGCAAAGCCAGGAAGCGGTTAGCGTCCCCCTCGGCACGGATGACGCGCTGCTCTCGATTGGCCTCAGCTTCCAGAACGACCTGAGCAGCCTGACCACGCGCTGCCGGGACCACCTGCTCGGCGTAACCCTCTGCTTCCTGGACTAAGCGCTCCCGGTCTTCAAAAGCCCGCACAACATCATGGAAGGCATCACGTACATCTAAGGGCGGATCGACAGCCAGCAAGCGCGCTTCTGTGACAATCAAGCCGGTACGGTATTCATCCAATAGATCTTGCAAGAGTTCTCGGACCTGGTTTTGGGCTTCTACGCGCCCTTCTGTCATGGTGAAGTCGATCGTGTTTTGGCCAACCGTGGACCGCAGGGCAATCTCTGCTGTGGCCCACAACACTTCTTCTGCATCACGGACCTCAAACAGGAAGGCTACCGGGTCCTGGACCAGGTACTGCACAAATAATTGAACTTCGACCAGGTTTTCATCACCGGTCAGCATCTGGGCTTCTTCAAGCACTGCCCGGGCGCCGCCAGCTTCCGTACGGTAGCCGATTTCAGCCGTTCGCACCTGGGCAATGTCAACAATGAAATGTGATTGGAATGGAGAGGGCAAGCGGTAATGCAAACCTGAATCTGTTAGGGTGGTCAGGCGACCAAAGGTCAATACCAGGCCACGCTCACCTGGACCCACCATATAAATCCCGGAAATCACCCAGAAGACTGCCACCGCGATCAAAAAATACTTGACCAGGCGAGGCAGTAAGCGCCCGAGCAAATCTGTGTCGATCAAATCGTCTACTGAGACAGGGCCTCGGGGGTAAGTTGGTCTCTTCATCTTATCTTTTCCTTTTTTATTGGTACATTATCCATTTGTTGTTCAAAAGTATCTTTTTTACCGGTATGGTTTAGCCACATCAATGCGGATTGATTACTTGACCACCAGGACCGGGCATTCGGCCCGCTGCGTGACCACCATGCTAACCCCCCCCAGTAACATGCCTTGCCAGGTGCTGTTACCCCTGGCTCCGATCACGATCAAATCTGGTGAGCATGACTCAGCCACCCCGATAATGACATGGGCGGCGGGTCCTTCCATTACATCTGTTTCGACCTGCTGTGCGCCCATTTCTTTTAAGCGCTGGGCAACCTGATCCACCAGAGAGTTGGCCTGCTCCGGGGTCTCATACAAGGACCGGCTGTAATCCTGCGCATCATGATTGCCAGGTACAGGGGTGTAGGCGTGTAAAACAAATACCTTAGAATGATAATGCCTGGCCAGAGAAGCCGTAAACTCGGCGGCGCGCTCGGATGGGGCAGAACCGTCGGTAGCCAACAGAATATTATTGATCATTTCTAACCTTTACCCAGAAATAACATTCGAATTTTCGCTTATCGCCCATTTAAAGAAGTCGCAATCGCCCGGTGGAGAAATCCGCGACTCTCAGGGATTTTGCCTGAGAAGCTAGCATAAATTTAACCCAGGCCAGCTCAGTTTCCAAGCGCAGAAGCGCGTATTCCACCTACGCGAAAACGCTGATTCGGGTACCAAGATGCGGAAAGTGGATGGTGGGGCGAGCGGACCCACGCCAAACCCACCACTTTTCGCCCACTTCTGCATAAACTGCGTATTCACTATGGACTATAATCATACCGATGCAGACTAGGCCGATTCGGATCATATTAGCAGATGACCATATCATGTTGCGACAGGGAACAGCAGAGCTGCTCCGCCGTCAGGCAGATATCGACGTGGTGGGTGAAGCCGCCAACGGGCAGGAAGCAGTAACGTTGGCCCAACAAACCCAACCGGATATCGTGGTAATGGACGTGCGCATGCCTGTGCTGTCTGGGATCGAGGCTACCCGCATCATCCGGGAGCAGTTTCCGCAAGTGCAGGTACTGGTATTGACCGCTCACGATGACGATCAGTATATATTTTCACTCTTGCAAGCCGGAGCCAGCGGTTACCTGTTGAAAACTGCTCCGATTAATGATTTGTTGAAAGCGATCCGCCAGGTCCATGCTGGTGAATCTCCTCTGGACCCAACCATAGCCAGAAAAGTGGTCGCTCGCATAGCGAAAACAGGCTCGCCCGACCTGGTCTCCAGCAATCAAGAACAGCCTGGAGAGATATTGACACCGCGCGAGTTGGAAGTCCTGCAACTCCTGGCTCAGGGGATGAGCAACCGGGCCATCGCCGAGACGCTATTCATCAGCGACCGGACCGTGCAAGCGCACCTGACCAGCATTTTTGCCAAAACGCAAGTCTCATCGCGGCTTGAAGCCGTTCTGAACGGTATCCGGCGGGGCTGGTTAACCCTGGAAATTTGATGGGAAAAGACCGCCGCCTTCATCTTCCCGAGAAATATCGCTCGCTGAGAACTCTTGCCATTGCCTTGGTCATCCTGCCGCTGGCGCTAATTCTGTTTGGGCTGGTCTCGGCAGGGATTCTCTCGTACAGGCGGGTGGTGGTTCAACTGCTGATCGACCACCAAACCCAACTGGCGGAGGCTGCAGCGTCCAACATCGCCCAGGTCATCGACAGCTACGCCATCGTTCTGGAAGTAATAGCCAGCAATGTGGAGGTGAATAGCGATTGGGAGGATACCGTCCTACCCCAGCTGAATGAGGCCAATCCATCATTGGAAATCTTCACTGCAGGCATCTTGCTGGTAGATGCAACGGGAAAGCGCTTGGGAGCAGCTCCTTTCGAGCAGAGCCTGGCCCTATCCGAGTTGGGTTTAGCAGATTTTATTGCTGCTGCCCAGTCTGAATGCGCAACTACGATCAGCAACGGTTGGGTAGATCAGGATCAGGCCCAGCCCATCATTCTCATCACTGTGCCCATATATGACTCGAACGATGAATTTCGAGGGGCGCTGTTGGGGGGCATCTACTTAGCCGGTTCCCACTTAACCGAACCCATACACAACATGGTAGGTGAGGAGCAACGCAGCGTTTACCTGGTTGATGGAGCCGGGCAGGTAATCTTCCATTCCTCTCCAGAACCGATCGCAAATATCCAAACTGATTTGCCCTTCATTCAAAAAGCTATATCCGGAGAGCAGGGCGGTATGCAATGGGAAAATGCATCCGCTGAACGTTACCTGGTAGGGTATGCACCGGTAGAGTCGACTGGTTGGGGGCTGGTCGTACAAGAGCCGTGGGCGACCGTAACCAGCCCGGCCCGCAATTATGGC
The DNA here is from genome assembly GCA_046485135.1 of Anaerolineales bacterium. Classification (GTDB taxonomy): domain Bacteria; phylum Chloroflexota; class Anaerolineae; order Anaerolineales; family UBA4823; genus CAZAQS01. The sequence continues at coordinate 22,243 of JAWOHN010000054.1, forward strand.
TATATGTTGATTTCAATTGGGTTGGTAGCCCTTGTCGGCGTGATCTTATTGGGTTGGTTTGGGGTCCGGCGGATTGTTACCCCAATCCAGGCTTTATCAAACCAGGCCCGGCAGCTGGTCACGGTGGACGGGATAGAGCCGATCGCCGAAAGCGGCATCTCTGAGATCGACAGTTTGGAGCACAGTTTTGACCAGATGGCTCACCAGATCGCTTCGTACCGGGTTGGCCTGCGCCGCTATGTCGGAGCAATCACGCAAAAGCAGGAGGACGAACACAGGCATATTGCCAGAGAACTGCACGATGAAACCGTGCAAAGCCTGCTGGCAATCTCCCGCAGCTTGGAATTAGAACAGTCCTCAGAGAGCAACCCGGAACGCTTGAAACGGCTGGCAGAGATCCAAAAAATGGTTGCTGAGACGCTGTCAGGCGTTCGCCAGATCAGCCGAGACCTGCGTCCATTGGTCCTGGAAGACCTGGGCCTTATTCCCGCCCTGCAAGCCCTGGTCCGCTCTGCACATCTGGGCCCGGGAGCAGTGCCGCATGTTAAACTGGAAGTACCTGACACACCCATACGCCTGCAGGCGCGCCAGGAATTGGCCCTGTACCGGATCACCCAGGAAGCTCTGACCAATGCGCGCAAACATGCCCAACCGACCGGTGTGCGGGTGTCTTTACAGGTTGAGGCTGAATCAATCCAGCTAGAGATCGAAGATGATGGAAAAGGTTTCCAGGTTCCCGATTCTTTTTCGGAATTGGCCCAGCGCGGGTGTTTTGGATTGATGGGTATCCAGGAACGGGTGTGGGAGATGGGCGGTAGCCTGGCGCTGCGCTCTGCGCCCGGTGAAGGCGCCCGGTTGCAGATCAATATGCCGGTTATGCCGGCGCCGTGAAACCATCCTCAGGGAAATTGGAATCAGGTCAGGAAAAATGCATCCAACAACAACCTCAAACCTTAGGGATTTATTTCTGCTCGATCCAAACATTCACTTTCTCAACCACGGCTCATTCGGGGCCTGTCCGAGCCCGGTGTTCGAGACCTATCAAGATTGGCAGCGCAGATTAGAGCGCCAACCGGTGAAATTTTTAGGGCGTGAATTAAACCAGCTCAATCTTCAGGCGCGTATGGCTCTGGCCTCCTATCTCAACGCATCCGCCGATGAGCTGGTTTACATCCCGAACGCCACCCACGGCGTCAACGTCATCTCACGCTCGTTAAAATTTGGCCCGGGGGATGAAATCTTAACCACAGACCACGAATATGGCGCATGTGATTACACCTGGGAGTTCAACTGCAAAAAGACCGGGGCAGCCTACGTTCACCATCCGATCTCATTGCCGGTGAGATCGGCAGAAGAAATCCTGGAAGGGTTCTGGCAAGGCGTCACGCCCCGCACCCGCGTGATTTATCTCAGCCATATCAGCTCGCCAACTGCTTTACGATTCCCGGTAGAAGCAGTTTGCACCCGCGCCCGCCAGGCCGGCATCCTGACCCTGGTGGATGGTGCACATGCTCCCGGCCAAATCCCGTTGGATCTTACCGTCATTGGCGCTGACTTTTATACAGGAAACTGTCACAAATGGATGCTGAGCCCGAAAGGAGCCGGTTTTCTGTACGTGCGGGAAGCCGTCCAAGAGCTGGTAGAGCCACTGGTGGTCAGTTGGGGATATCATGCCACAGCAGAAACCACAACCGGTTCACCTTTCTTGGATTGCTTTGGCTGGAGCGGGACCCAGGATCCTGCTGCTTATCTGTCCGTTCCTGCTGCCATCCAGTTCATGCAAGACCATAACTGGGACCGGGTAAGCCATCAATGTCATGCATTGCTAAGATCTGCGCTTCAGAGGATAAGCGAAATGATCGGGATAGAACCTATGTACCCGCTCGACTCTGACTTATATTATCAAATGGGGATCGCCCCACTGCCATCCCAGACCGATATCATCACACTCCAAAAACGCTTATACGATGAATGCCGGGTGGAGGTCCCATTGATAAATTGGAACGGGCAGAAATTTGTGCGTATCTCGGTGCAAGGGTACAATACGCCAGATGACCTGGAAGCTTTGATAGATGGACTAAATAAACTACTATGATGAAAACGAATTCCCCTCCTTATACCTATCTGATCCTTGGCGCCGGACGCCAGGGCAGCGCGGCGGCGTATGACCTGGCCCAACATGGCGGGGCAGGCAAAATCATCCTGGCTGACGCAGATCTCACGGTCGCGCGACAGGCTGCCCAGCGGGTCAACCAGTTGAGTGGAAAGGAACTGGCGTGTGGGCAAGAACTAGATGTGACCGATCCTCAGGCATTACAGGCAGCTTTGGAAAACGTCCAGGTGGCGCTCAGCGCAGTCCCGTATACCTATAACCTGTCCATCAGCCGGGCAGCTATCGCCTGTCAGACCCACCTGACCGATATGGGCGGCAACACAGCGGTGGTGTGGGAACAGCTGGCGCTTGACGACCAGGCGCGCCAGGCCGGGGTGAGCGTCGTCCCAGATGGCGGCATGGGACCAGGCCTGATCAATACCATGGGTGCATATGCGATCGCTCTGCTGGATGAACCACAAGAAGTCGTCATCTACGATGCAGGGTTACCGCAAAACCCGCGCCCGCCCTGGAACTATCAGCTCACCTTTCACATCAACGGGTTGACCAACGAAATGGACGGGCAAGCCGTATTCTTACGGGATGGGAAAATCACACGGGTTGATACCTTGACCGAGCCAGAGTTTATCGAATTTCCGGGATTAGGTTTGCTGGAAGCGGATGTAACCTCTGGGGGCACCTCCACCGCCCCCTGGACGTTCCAGGGCAAGCTCCAGCGGTATGAAAATAAGGTTCTACGCTATCCGGGGCATTACGAATGGTTACGAGCGTATAAAACACTGGGGCTTTTCTCCGAACAACCCATAGGAGTAAACGGGACAACCGTTATTCCCAGGGCCGTCTACCATGCCCTGTTGGAGCCAAAAATCAGCGCGACCGAAGTTCGAGATATCGCCATCATCCGCGCTCAGGGAAGCGGCATCAAAGACGGCCGGCAGACACAATTACAAATTGATCTGATCGATTATTATGACGAGAAGACCGGCTTTACCGCCATGGAACGTCTGACAGGCTGGCATTGTTCGATCCTGATGGCATTCCAGGCACGGGGCGAAATTCCCGCCGGAGTCACCCCGGTGGAGATTGCTGTGGCGCCAGATCGCTTTATGGAAGAATTTAACCGCCGCGGGATTTCACACGAGCTACGCTGGAGCTGAAGCCAGCCGCTGGTTTCCGAGAGCCACTTCCAGGTTTGCGCCGTTTTCGACGACCAGCACCGGGATCGAAAGGAGGCGCACTTTTTCAGCAATCTCCTGGTTGCCCTTAACGCCCCCAAAAGAGAGTGCATCCATCAGCACAACGACCGGGCGGACCCCACGTCTGAGCAAGTATTCAACAACATAGGGAAATTCTGGACGATTGGTGTGGGTAATTAAAATCACAGTGCTGCCGCGGGTGATATGTTTAGCCTGGGTCTCAACCAAACCCTGCATAGGCAGGTTGCCTTCGGCGTGTGAGAGAGCCAGAGCTTCCAGAATTTTTCCCAACTGGCGCCCACCCCGGTCTGGAGAGAGTAAGGTCAAATGGCGTCCTGCACTGACTAGAGCAACTGACCGGCCGCGGCGGACAAAATAGCTGGCCAATGAAGCCGTTATGCTGACGCCATACTCCTCTGTAGAGGGCGGCAGATGGAACGAAACGGGCTTGCGCCAATAGGTCAATACATTGGTCTCTAGTCGCTCTTCAGGTAGGGCTGTTTGACCGAACCGTTCTGAATCCAGGAACAACCAGACTTCCGCCAGCGGATCAAGCTCAAATTCCTTGACGATCAGCCGGTTGCGCCGGGCAGTGCTGGCCCAATGGATGCGGTTCATGGCGTCTCCATGAACATACTCGCGCACGCCAGCGGCGTTAGGGGTTACCTGGTGAGTTCGCCGCCGGAGGGCCTCCCCACCGGGTAATAAACCAGCCGGGTTTGGAAAGGAATGGATATGGAACATGAGCGGGTACACCAGCAAAGACTCTCTGGCTGGTTGTGTGATGCTCACTGGAAAAAGCCCGAACAAATCCCCCGAAGAGAGATCAGTGGGGCCGAGTGGAAAGACACCTCTGTGTTTTAAAAAGGTCTGTGACCAGTAGATGCGCCTCTGGCGGCCTCCCAACAAGGTCAGCACCTGGGAACCGCCCGAATCGGGCAAGGAGGAGCCATTTTGGACCTCGAACCAGATCTTTGGGATGCGGCTCTCATTGATGACCTCATAGCGCTCCTCAAATATCTGACCGACCTGTGCCCGCGTTGTGCGAGCGGAACGATGGAGCGAGATGCCTTTCAAGGCAAATCTGGACCAGACCCAACCACCCCCATACAGGATCGCCCAGAAATAACTCAAGCGGTAATATATGGCCGCTCCCGTTGCCAGACCGGCAATCAGGCTAGCAGCCAACAACAACAAGACGATCCGCTGAGGAACGGTCAACCTTAACCTCTGCCCGCCATATCCCCCCCAGGGACCGGCACCTTATCCAGGATTTCTTCCAAGATTTGTTCTGCGGAGAGATCACGCAAGCGAGCCGCCGGTCCTAAGATCACCCGGTGCGCCAGGGCAGATTCGGTCAGATATTTGATATCATCCGGCAGAACAAAATCTCTTCCTAACAAAGCTGCCCGGGCTTGACCCATTTTATATAATGCCAGGCTGCCGCGCGGGCTTGCTCCCAAATATACTTCTGCATGCAGGCGAGTCTGGCGGGATACCTCAACAATATAACGCTTGATCGGTGGGGCGACGTAAACGGATTTCACCGCCTCCTGTGCTTCCAATACTTCTTCCAGCGTGACCACCTGTTCCAATTCGACCAGTGGGTGGCGAAATTGTTGCCGGTCCAGGACCTCAATTTCGCCATCCATCTCCGGATACCCCAGACGGATGCGCATCAGAAAACGGTCCAATTGAGCCTCGGGGAGTTGAAAAGTACCTTCGTACTCGATCGGATTCTGGGTTGCTAAAACAATAAAGGGGGTTGGCAGGTAATGCGTCAGACCATCTACCGTCACTTGCCTCTCTTCCATGGCTTCCAGCAAGGCAGCTTGGGTCTTGGGTGTGGCGCGGTTAATCTCGTCGGCTAAGACCACTTGCGCTATGATCGGCCCCGGACGAAACTCAAATTCACGACTGACCTGGTTAAATATCGAAACACCGGTCACGTCGCTGGGGAGCATATCGGGTGTAAACTGGATACGACTAAAGGAACAGCCCAAAGAGCGCGCCAGGCTGCGGGCTAACATGGTTTTCCCCACACCAGGCACGTCTTCAATCAACAAATGTCCCTGGCAAAGTAAACTGACAATGGCCAATTGGACAGAACTGCGTTTTCCTATGATGACCTTTTCGATGTTGGTGATGATCCGCTCTGCAAAATCTAATATATCTGCCATGCTATTCTCCATGATGGTTGGCTTTGAAAGTTTCCCCACGCGCACCCTTTTTGGGCAATTCCCTGCTCGTTTGAGCAGTACCTAAAACCGACAAAATTCACCCATAAATATTATCATATTTCTCAGCTGACCAAGCCGTTTATCTGCGGGTTAGAACTCAAAGGTTGTTCCCGAATATTTTAGATTAACGCAAATTCCGGATTTGAATAGTTTTTGGATGTTTCATGCTAGAATCTACATGGTGGTTGGGAGTCTCAAACCCGCTTTACCAATGTAGTTCCAGCAATCATCAATACCCAATTTACTCACGAATCAATCAGGAGGTCTTTATGGCTGACCAAACCATCCGCCTCATTTACCCTGCATCCATGGTCAATGTGCCCGTGATTTACCAACTCATCCGTAAGTTTGATGTAGTGGTAAACATCGTGGGAGCGCAGATATCAGGCAACCAAGGCTGGATCGATATTAATGTTGGCGGGGAAGACCAGGTCATTCAAAAAGCGATCGCCTGGCTCCAGCAGCAGGGAATTGAGACGCATCCGGTCACCGATTGATACAAACAGGCAAATACCATGGCAGATCACACCGCCTTTGAACTTACCGTAAACCGAATTCGGGATGCATTGGAAGAAGGGCAGTTTTCCGAAGCTGTTAGGTTCCTGCTCGAATTGCATCCGGCTGATCAAGCTGAGGTCTTCAACCTGCTGACAGATGAAGAACAAGATGTCCTGCTGCCTGGTTTAGATATCGCTGCCACAGCCGACCTGTTGGAGGAGATGGAGGATGATGAGGTTCTGGAGGCAGTCGAAGGCCTCAGCACCGAGCGTCTGGCAGATTTGTTGGACGAAATGGAGCCAGATGAGGCAGCCGACTTAATCGGGGACCTGTCGCCAGAGCAGGCATCGGAAGTGCTGGCGCAGATGGAAGACGCCGACGAGGTGCTGCCGCTGCTCGGCTATCCAGACGAGACAGCCGGCGGCCTGATGACCACCTGGTTCATCGCCTTGCGCCGGCATACAACCGCCGAGCAAGCCATTGACTTCTTAAGGCATTTGAGCCCAGATACAGATGTCCCATATTATCTATATGTAGTAGACCGCCAACAACGCCTGATTGGAATTGTCGGTTTGCGCCATTTGGTGGTAGCCAGTGCTGAAACAGAGATGGAAGCTATCCTTGATGCGGATGTGATTTACGTCGAAGCTGGGACTGACCAGGAAGAAGCAGCCCGCATCATGGTCCGATACGACCTGACCACTTTGCCCGTGGTGGACGAGGAAAAGCGCCTTCTGGGTGTGATCACATTCGATGATATCGTGGATGTCCTGGAGGACGAGGCCACAGAAGACATGCTGCGCATGGGTGGTATTGAATCCGACCAGGTGCTCTCCACCCCCTATTGGGACCAACACATCTACCAGGTCGTCCGCTCCCGTTTTGTGTGGCTGCTGTTGTTGTTTGTCACGGGTACATTTACCGGGACGGTTTTGCACCATTTCCAGGAACAGCTCACCCTGGTGGTGGCTTTAACCTTCTTTATTCCGCTTTTGATCGGCACAGGCGGCAATGCCGGTCAACAAACCATTGCAATGGTCATCCGAGCCCTGGCGTTAAGGGAAGTACGCCCGAAAGACGCACACCGGGTGTGGTGGAAAGAAGCGCAAGCAGGGTTATTGCTCGGAACAATGTTAGGTGGGGTAGCCTTCATCGGTGTTTTCGCCTGGAGTATGGATGCTCGATTGGCGCTAACGGTGGGGATCACTGTCACAGCCATCGTCACCTGGGCAAATTCTGTGGCCTCAGTGGTCCCATTGTTGGCCAGCGGGTTGGGCATTGATCCTACCGTTATATCCGGTCCGCTGATGACCACCCTGATCGATGGCACCGGCCTGATCATTTACTTCACCCTGGCAGGACTGATCTACTCCTGGCTATGACGATTGACCTGGCAAGGTATGAACTCTGAGAAATTGAACCTTTTCCTGCGCCTGCGCTCAGTTTTGATGCGGGTATTTTTCGACCTGCTCTACAACCAGATGGCCTGGAGTTATGACCTGGTGGCGGATATTGTCTCATTGGGAATGTGGAGAGATTGGGTACGGGCAGTGATACCCTATCTTAATGGACCACAAGTGTTGGAGTTAGGTCATGGACCGGGACATTTGCAAGTTGCTCTGCACGAAAAGACAACCGAGGCGCCAAATAGTTTGCAGGTAATTGGCCTGGATAAAAGCAAGCAGATGGGGCAAATTGCCAAGCGCAGGCTCATAAGGCACGGCTACCAGTCCACTCTCATCAATGGGGATGCACAGATGCTGCCACTACCAGATGAGTCGGTCCATCAAATTGTGGCGACCTTTCCTTCAGAATACATTTCCAGCCCACACACACTGGAAGAAGTAAAACGGGTGTTGAAACCTGGGGGAAAATTGGTGATCCTGGCGCTGGCCTGGATCACCGGAAAAAGGTTACACCAGCGCGCCGCGGCAAAGCTCTTCGAAATCACCGGCCAGGCGCCAGCTTGGGATGACCACTTCCTGGAACCGGCAAGAATGAAAGGGTTTGAGGCTCTGGCCGAACGAGTCGACGGTAAAAACAGCCAAATGCAGATCATCATCATCACCAAATTTGTTGAGCGCGCCTAATTGAAGTAAAATTAAGCTATGGAAATATTGGTGGCAGTAGCGAAAACTGGGAAATACGCCACTTCATCCAGTGGAGACACGGTAGAGGTCGTTGAGCGACCTGGAGGCGGCGTATCCATCGTACTGGCTGACGGGCAAAGCTCCGGGTTTGGCGCGAAGGCCATTTCCAGCCTGGTGGTACGAAAGGTAATCGCTCTGCTCTCCGAGGGCGTGCGTGATGGAGCAGCCGCTCGAGCGGCCTCAGATCACCTGTATAACGAGCGCAGAGGCAAGGTTTCGGCAACCCTAAACATCCTGTCGGTCGACCTGCAAACCAGTACGCTGGTGATCACCCGCAACAACCCCGCTCCGGTGCTACTGGCCTATGGCGGACGGATCCACAGCCTGGAGGCGGACTGCAAACCGGTAGGCCTGTACCGAGATACCCGCCCACTGATCAGCGAAGTGCCCCTCGAAACCGGTCTGACAGTCGTGATGTACACCGATGGATTGGTGCATGCCGGCAGCCGATCCGGCGAAGTGATGGATGTGTTAACCTGTCTCCAGGCGGCATTGGAAGAGGATGATCCCTACCCTCAAACCATAGCCGACTTTTTGCTTGAGCATGCCATGAAACTCGACCAGGGGCGCCCGGTGGATGATATGAGCGTCGTTGTCATGCGCACCCGCAGTTATGAGGGGGAGGACATCCGCCGCCTGACGATGCGCATTCCATTTGGCAATTTGTGATATTTCTCTAAGCTCATGCCAGCTCAAGCCAAAATTGGCGTTGTCGGGCCGTGTGCCAGTGGTAAATCTACCCTTATTCAGGGTCTGAAGGAACATGGCTACCAGGCTAAACATATCGTGCAGGAGCATTCATATGTACCGGGCATGTGGCAGATCATTACAAATCCAGATGTCTTGATCTTCTTAGATGTCTCTTACGATGAATCTCTCCGGCGCCGTCCGATGAACTGGACCCGGCAGGAGTATGAACAAGAACAAGATCGTTTGCGACATGCCCGCGCAAACGCCCATTATTACCTTGAAACCGACGGGCTCTCACCTTCGGAGATACTCGAACGGGTGTTGAAATTCTTAAAGAAATCCGCATGATCCGTTTTCGGAGGTTGCGAAAAACCCCTTCTCCCTCTTATCATTCAGGAGTATAATCGTTGGGCTAATCATCTTGGCTCGCTATCGCCGGTCTTAGATGGTCATTATGGCGGTTCGCTCACGATGTTTAAGCGATTGGCCAGCAGCTTTGCTGGCATTTGTATGTATACGGAGGCCACCGAGCAGAAATGAAATCATATCGAACACTTATCTTCATCGTTATAGTGCTGGCTATCGCAACCTGGTTGGTTCTGCCCAATCATCCCGGCATCCATGTTGGGGGAATCAGCAGAGACATCAGCACCCGGTTGGGGTTGGACCTGGAAGGGGGTGTCCAGGTATTGCTAGAAGCGGACCTGGCAGAAGATAGAGAGGTCACAGATGAAGCCATGAACACTGCCACCAGCATCGTGGAAAACCGCGTAAATGGGCTGGGAGTGGTCGAGGCGGTGGTCCAGCGAGCTGGCGACCGGTTTATCGTGGTTGAGATCCCGGGCATCCAGGATCCTGAGCAAGCCATCGACACCATTCGTGGGACTGCCTTGCTCGAGTTTGTGGACATGTCAATGGTTCCGCCCGAGGTGGCTTTTTCGATGATCGGCGTAAAAATTGAGACAGACTTTGAACGATCCAACGGTGGGACAGGCACAGAAGAAGACGCCGAAGTAGATAGCGCGCCTGCCCAGATTTACAACACCATTATGACCGGCGCCGCGATTGAGCAAGTCGGCGTGACGCGTAACCCTGTAGGCGCCAGCGAGGTGGCCTTCCAGCTTACAAATGAGGGCAGCGCGATCTTCGCGGATTTCACCACCCGCAACGTCGGCAATGTGTTGGCGATCGTCCTGGATAAAGAGATCATCTCCACACCAACCATCCAGAATCCGATCACCGAGGGAAGCGGTGTGATAACCGGCAACTTCACGGTGGAAAGCGCCAATGCTCTGGCGGTACAGCTGCGCTATGGGTCCTTGCCAATCCCACTGAAGGTCTCCCAGACCCGCACAGTCGGCCCAACTTTGGGCCAGGACTCGCTGCAAAAGAGTATTTTGGCAGGCGCGGTTGGATTGAGCATTGTGGTCCTGTTCATGGGGCTTTATTACCGGCTACCAGGCCTGGTCGCTATCCTGGCAATCCTGTCGTACGCAATTATCACCTTTGCCCTGTTCAGATATATCCCGGTAACGCTGACCCTTCCAGGCGTAGCTGGGCTGATGCTCAGTACAGGCAGCGCTCTGGACGCGAATATCCTGATTTTTGAGCGTCTAAAAGAGGAGCTGCGCTCTGGTAGGACCTTGCGCCAGGCCATCGATCTGGGTTGGCAACGGGCCTGGCCCTCTATTCGTGACTCAAATATCTCCACGCTCATTACTTGCTTGATCCTGTTCTGGTTTGGAAGCGCTTACGGCGCGACGTTTGTCAAGGGCTTCTCCTTAACCCTGATGATTGGTGTTGGCGTCAGCCTATTCACAGCCATCATCGTCACCCGCACATTCCTGAACCTATCGATGCAAATTTTCAAACCAACCAACCTGACCCGTTGGTTTGGTATTTAGAAGGAAATCGCCATGTTGAACATCCTCGGAAAACGCTACATATTCTTTGCGATATCGCTGCTGGTAATTGTGCCAGGGGTTTTGCTGGCTATTATCGGCGGACTGCCGTTGGCGATTGACTTCACCGGTGGAAGCCTGCTGGAAGTACGCTTTGAATCCGGGCAGGTACCCGCACCCGCCGCCATTCACCAGCTTTATGAAGACCTGGGCGTACCAGACGCCCAAGTTCAAACCACCGGTAGTGATACCATTCTGGCCCGCTCGAGCTTTTTAGATGATGAAACCCGCGGGGGTATCGTAGCGGCGATGGAAGAGCGCTTCTCAGACGATGTTACCGTCCTTCGTTTCGATAGCGTTGGGCCGACCATCGGGGCGGAAGTGACTTCCCGCGCTGCGACAGCGGTTGCAGTAGCGGCTCTGGCTGTTGTGATCTATATTACCTTTGCATTCCGGGGCATACCGAACGCCTTCCGCTATGGGGTTTGCGCCATTATCGCCATGCTGCATGATGTCGCCATTGTTATCAGCCTGGGCGCCATCGGCGGGTACATGTTTGGCTGGCAGATGGACGCGCTGTTCCTCACCGCTCTACTGACTGTGATCGGGTTCTCTGTCCAGGACAAGATCGTGGTGTTCGACCGGATTCGAGAGAACACTAACATCTTCCGCAAACTCAAGTTCGAAACACTGGTCAATCACTCCATCATCCAGACGTTGCAGAGATCGATCAATACGCAACTAATGACGGTTGAATTTATGTTGCTGGCCCTGGCGCTGTTCGGCGGCGTTACCCTGCGCGAGTTCGCCATCATCTTGCTGGTTGGGCTATTCAGCGGTACGTATTCATCGATCTTCATCGCCGCGCCAATCCTGGTCTTGTGGGAAAACCGGGAATGGCGGACCTGGTTCAACCGCTCCAACCGCGAAGCCACGGCTTGAGGCAAGGAAGCTTTTTTTACACTTGCTCACAGGCAGAGAAATTAAATAAAAAAAATGGTATATGCGGGCGGTGTACACCGCCTGCATATACCATTTTTTGAAATCTAATATTATGGAAACATCCGAGATAAGACTGCATCGCGGAAATAGATCAGCAGGGCTGCACCAGAGACCAAAAAGGGCCCATAGGGAACAGCCATCAAAGCCTGGTACCGGCGCAGGACCAACATCCCCAACATATAGATCAGGCTGACAACCCCACCGATCAGGATGGCCAGAAAAAGAGCCGGTAAGATCAACGGCCAACCCAGGATCAAGCCTAACACCCCACTTAAATTCACATCTCCGAAGCCAAGCGCCTCGCCCGGCCCAACTCCCCCTCGCCGGCGGGAGATCACCCTGGAAAACAAACTACCCAGATAGTAAAAAGCCAGCATCAGGCCAAACCCAATCGCGCCGCCAATGACGGTTGCCACCAATCCATGCAGCCAAGTGCCAAGAACCAAGCCGAGCAATACCCCGGCCAGACTGACCGGATGCAAGATCAGCCGGTATTCCATATCGATCACGACCACAACCCCAAAGTAGACCAATAGAAGCAAACCCAGACCAAAACCCAGTCCTATTGGAGGCGCCTGCCAAAGCCAAATGGCAGCCGCAATCATAAAAATTTCAACAAACCAGGTTCTGGCCCGGCGATGGCTGCCGCAGTCAGGGCACTCGCGCGGGAAAAAAAGGTAGTTCAGCAGCGGGATTTTTGCTTCACAGACCAGGCAAAAGGGGGCCGCCAAACGGCGACGGTAGGGCAGTACATCAGCCAGATAATTGATGGCTGCGCCAGCCAGCCAGCCTAAAAGACCAACCAGGATATACGTGATGATGTCATTCATAAAAACATTATAGCAGCAACCTGGCTGAGGGATTGCTAAATGGAGGGGGGGATTTTAATGTCGTTTGCAGGTTAAGCGGTTACAATTTGACTTTGCTTGCTGAAAATTCCTGCACAGTGCCTAAATGCGTCATCGCTCTCCAGGGAAGGAGAGACTCTATTGAGACAGGAGCTCATGAATGGATAAGTTTGTCATCGAAGGCGGTATCCCACTACAAGGAAATGTGACTGCATCAGGCAACAAGAATGCTGCGCTGCCCATGTTGGCCGCCTGTCTTTTGACCAGCGAGGCGGTGGTTCTGCATAATGTCCCCGAAATCCAGGACGTGCTGGCCATGCGGGCCTTGCTAGAGAGCCTGGGGGTATCGATCGAGACCATCGGGAATCACACCTGGAAAATCCAGGCCGAACAAGTCCGTCCTGCTGACCTGGACCCAGATTTATGCCGCCGTATCCGGGCATCCATCCTGCTGGCAGGACCTATGGTGGCCCGCTCTGGGGAGCTGAACCTGCCGCCTCCTGGAGGCGATGTGATCGGACGACGCCGGGTAGACACGCATATACTGGCTATCAAAGCGCTGGGAGCCCAGGCCGAGTATGATCGAGGCCAGCGCTTCTTTCGCTTCCAAGCAGAGCAATTAACCGGAAATGATATCCTGCTGGACGAGGCCAGCGTTACTGCCACAGAAAACGCGATTATGGCAGCCGTGACAGCCAAAGGCGCCACCATTCTGCGCAACGCAGCCTCTGAGCCGCATATTCAAGAGCTATGCCATTTTCTGAATACGCTGGGGGGAAACATAGCCAATATTGGCTCCAATACCCTGGTCATTGAAGGGGTCTCCCGATTGCACGGTGGAGAATTTAGCATCGGCCCAGACTACCTGGAGGTAGTCAGCTTTATCGGCGCAGCCGTGGTCACGGGCGGCTCGATCAGCATTTGCCAGGCCGGGGTCGAATACCTGGATATGATCCAGCTGGTGTTCCGGCGGTTGGGCGTAGAATGGGAAGTGGATGGAGATAACCTGATTGTCCCAGCCGACCAAAAACTGGTCATTGAGCCCGACCTGGGCGACGCCATCCCTGAAATCAGTGTGATGCCCTGGCCTTCATTCCCAACCGATCTGATGAGCATTGCCATTGTTGTGGCCACCCAATCGCAGGGAAGCATCCTCTTCCATGATTGGATGTATCCCAGCCGGATGTTCTTCACGGACAAACTGGTGGGGATGGGCGCCCATATCGTGCTGTGCGACCCCCACCGGTGCATTGTACAGGGACCCACAACCCTGTATGGAGAAAAGATGGAAAGCCCAGATATCCGGGCAGGCGTGTCCCTGGTCCTGGCTGCGCTGGCAGCCCAGGGCAAATCCGTCATTCGCAACGTAGGTCAAATCGACCGCGGTTATGAACGTATAGATGAAAAACTCCGCGCCCTGGGGGCGCGGATTGAAAGAATACACGAACCGTAGACTATCGCTAAACTAGTCTTGTTCTGCCAAAACAGCCAGGAACTGGGTCACCAGCTCGCGCAGCATGGGCTCCGGAAGCGCCCCCACCTGCCGGTGCACGATTTTCCCGGCGGAAAATAGAATCATGGTTGGAATGCCTTGCACGCCATAGCGGGTGGCCCAATCCGGATTTTCATCGGTGTTAACTTTCGCTACCAGCATCTTACCAGCCTGTTCTTTGGCCAGTTTATCCAGAGTAGGAGCTACCATCTTACAGGGGCCGCACCAAGGCGCCCAAAAATCTACCACCACCGGGATATCGGACTGGAGAACCTTGCTCTCAAACTCCGCATCTGTCACGTGAATTGGTTCTGCGACCATTAATTAATCTCCTCAATTTTATTTGGTATGGATCTATCCAATATCGGTACAGATCAAAAAACTAACCCGTCAGAGTAGAAAAACCGAAAAACAGGTGTGGGGAGGGGTGTGCACCCCACGCACACCTGTTTTTCGGCCTAAGTGTTCTATATACCGCCAAGTATAGCACACGTTGCACCCAGATTAAAGTTTAATAAAAATTGATCTGTAGGAGGGAGGTCCAAATTCCATTGGGTCGAGATACTCAGGTATAATCGTAAAAGTGAACACCGGCATTACTTCTCAACAGGCGTCGACCTACCGGGTGCTAACAGAGATTTACGAAGGCCCCCTCGACTTACTCCTGCAACTGATCGAACACGCTGAGCTGGATATCACCAAGCTCGCCCTGGCGCAGGTGACGGACCAATACCTGGAACACTTACGCCTGATCCAAGACTTGGATGCCAGTGAGGTGTCTGCTTTCCTGGTCATTGCGGCGAAATTGCTGCAGATCAAATCAGAAGTGCTGCTACCCCGCCCGCCCACACGCGAGCCAGGCGAAGAAGACCCCGGCGAAGCTCTGGCGCTACAGCTTATTGCCTACAAGCGCTACCGGGCGATTGCCAATCACCTGGGAATGCGCGCAGCCGCTGGTTTACACACCTATTTGCGCCTGGCGGCTCCCCCCAAGATTGAAGGCATCCTGGATCTATCCGGATTGACCCTGATGGATTTGGCAGCCGCAGCGAGGGCTGTGTTCAGTCAGGCAGACGCCAGAAGTGCATTGTCCACTATTGTACCCATCCCCACCGTAACCATCCGGGAGAAAATCAGGTTGATCGCGCGCTCGCTGCGTTTGAAATCACGCATCAGCTTCCGCAAGCTGTTAGGGGAGCAGCGCTCGCGCCTGGATATCGCCGTCACTTTCCTGGCAATGTTGGAGCTGATCAAGAGGCATATCATCACCGCCCATCAAGAAAAATTATTTGGAGAGATCGAGCTCGAAGCGGTGAACGCCTGGAACGAGAACGAAGATTTTGAGCTGGAGTTTGGGGAATAACAACCTAAGAAATGGGGTTTCCTAACGAGGTTTGCGGGACCGGTGGTATAGAGATGGAAGCAGGCCCAGAAAAGCCCCGACCGCGTCGATGCCAACGTCGATCAGGGTAGACTGTCGCCCAGGCACGAAGGCCTGGTGTAGCTCATCACTGGCGCCAAAAAGAACTGTCAAGAACCAGGCCAACGCAATGGCGGGCAGGTCTTTTCTGCCCAAACCTCTCAAGATGGAATAAGATAGTAGAGCATAACCGGTGAGATGACCCAACTTTTTCACCGGCCAATCATAGCGGCCATAAACCGGCATCGCCTCAGAGGGGATGGAGGAGAGCAAGAAAATGATCCCCATGATGAGCACAGCAGGACCCCAACGAAGCACTCCTGAATGGAGATAAGAACGGAAGCGCATGGTTGGATTGTACCATTTCAGTTATGAGAAAACCTGGATACCAAGTGTAGCAGAGGTATACGCTCCCCCGGAAAACTTGTTGTGCAGAGGTATCCACGACCAAAAGAGGAGATGATGACAAATAAACTTGCCGGCGAGAACTCGCCTTATTTACTCCAACATGCCAATAACCCGGTGGACTGGTATCCCTGGGGAGATGAAGCCCTGCAAAAAGCGCGCCAGGAAGATAAGCCGATCTTTTTGAGTATTGGATACGCAGCCTGCCACTGGTGTCATGTCATGGAACATGAGTCCTTCGAAGATCCAGACACCGCCCTCATAATGAATGAACATTTTATCAATATCAAAGTGGACCGGGAAGAACGACCTGACCTCGATAGTATTTACATGAATGCCGTGGTCGCCATGACCGGGCAAGGGGGCTGGCCGATGAGCGTATTCTTGACGCCTGAGGGGGCGCCATTTTGGGGAGGCACATATTTCCCTCCGGTGCGCCGCTATAATATGCCGGCGTTCAGGGAGGTTCTGGCAACGATCGCCAGGCTGTGGGCCAACGACCGCGACAAGTTGTTGCAATCCAGCCAGGAGATCGGCGAGCACATCAGAAGCACATCCCAAATGCCCACCAGCCAGGCAGAACTCAGCCCAGAACAGATCACCCAAGCCAGCCAGACACTGGCCCAGGCGTACGATTGGAAAAACGGGGGCTGGGGCGGCGCTCCCAAGTTTCCGCAACCCATGTCAGTTGAATTTGCCCTGCGCCAGGCTATGCGGGGTGATGTATTCGCACGCGATATGGCCTTTCATGCTCTCAAATCGATGGCCCAAGGCGGTATGTACGATGTTGTGGGAGGCGGTTTTGCCCGTTACAGCACCGATGAGGTTTGGCTGGTGCCACATTTTGAAAAAATGTTGTACGATAATGCCCAGCTTGCACAGGTTTACTTGCAGGCATATTTACTGAGCGGACAGGTGGAATTTAAACGTGTCTGTGAGGAAACCCTGGATTTCATCCTGCGCGAGCTAACCCACACACGGGGAGGCTTCTTCAGCAGCCTGGACGCGGATTCAGAAGGGGAAGAAGGCAAGTATTACGTTTGGACGCTGCCAGAGATCCAGGCTGTCCTGACCGATCCAGCAGACTTAAAATTGTTCAGCGCAGCCTATGCCATCAGCCAGACGGGGAATTTCGAGGGGAGCAACGTGTTGCAACAAGCGTTGGACGACACCCAGCTGGCGGAAAAGTTTGAGATGACACCTGAACAGGCTCGAGCGCGCCTGGATCAATTCCATAAGGCCCTCTTGGTAGAGCGTGAGAAGCGGGTAAGGCCCAGCACGGACGACAAAGTGCTGGTGTCATGGAATGCGTTGATGCTGAGCGCCTTTGCCGAAGCAGCCCGGTACCTAAAACGACCGGACTACCTGCAGGCAGCTATCCGCAATGCAGATTTCTTGCTGACCGAGCTGCATGCGGGCAAGCGCCTGTTGCGCGCCTGGCGGGAAGGACAGGCCCGGCATAACGCCTATTTGGAGGACTATGCAGCTTTGATCCTGGGATTGCTGGCGCTGTACCAGTCTGACCCTCATCCACGCTGGTACCAATGGGCTCTGCGGTTGACAGAAGAAATGGTCACACACTTCAGAGACCCGAATGGGGGATTCTTTGACACACGCGCAGACCACGAGACCCTATTCACCCGTCCCAAAGACCTGCAAGACAATGCCACCCCCTCCGGCAACGCTTTGGCAAGCACTGCTCTCCTGCAGATGGCGGCGTACACCGGTCGGGGAGATTGGCGAAACCTGGCTGAAGCAGATCTGCGATCGATCGTCAGTGCAGCCACGCGCTACCCAACTGCATTTGCCAGATGGCTATCTGCGTTGGATTTCGCTCTTGGGCCGGTGGTGGAGGTGGCCATCTTGGGCGCACCAGACAACCAGCGCACCCAGGCATTGGTGCAAACCCTGTGGAGCGCTTACCGGCCGCGCCTGGTGGCAGCTCTATCTGGTTACCCACCCGCGCCAGGAGGACCTGCCCTGCTGGATGACCGGCATTTACTGCAGGAGCTGCCCACCGCATATGTCTGCCAAAACTTCCTATGCCGCCAACCGGTGAATGATGTGGATGAGTTGTCTGCCCAGTTGGATTCAGCAGCATAAACTACGGTGGGAGTTACGCAGTTAACCGAAAATTGGGCTGTTGAGGGTGAATACGCACCCTCAACAGCCCAATTTGCGGATCTTTTCCTTTTTTACCTTCAGGGCTCGATTAACAAGCTAACCGGGCAGTGGTCAGAGCCCTCGATCGTGGGGTGGATGGTCACGTCCCGGACGCTGGGCATGAGGTTCTCCGAAACCAGGAAATAATCTAGACGCCAGCCGATATTGCGCTGGCGCGCTCCCATGCGGTAGGTCCACCAGGTATACTCAACCCGCTCAGGATAAAGCACCCGGTAAGCGTCGACAAAACCATGCGCCAGATATTTGTCGATCCAGGCGCGCTCTTCCGGCAAGAAGCCGGAGGTGTTCTCATTTTGTTTGGGATTGCGCAGGTCGATCTCGCGGTGAGCGGTGTTGAAATCGCCGCAGATGATAAGGCGCTCACCCGCAGCGTGGAGCTGGTCGCATAGCTCCAGCAGGTGCTGGTAAAAATCAAGCTTGTAGGTCAGGCGACCGTGATCACGCTGCCCGTTGGGGAAATACACATTGAAGAGGCTGAAATCTGGGTAGCGGCTGAGCACCAGGCGGCCTTCGCTATCAAACTCAGGCAGTTTCAGGTCATATTGGGTTTCCAGCGGCTCCTGGCAGGCAAAGGTAACCACCCCGCTATAACCGGGACGTTCAGCGGGATTCCACCAGGCCTGGTAAGGTCCAAAACCAGCCTGGTGTTCGGCAGAGAGTTGTTCAGGGCGGGCTTTGATCTCCTGCAGGCAGACAATATCCGGAGCTTCAGCCATTAAAGCCTGCCATCCCCCTTTGGCAAGCGCCGCCCGCAGACCGTTCACATTCCAGGTGGTGATTTTCACCCGATGCCTTCCAACAGCTCGAGCGGGACAACCGTAGCGCCCACAATACCCGGGCCGGTGTGAACGCCCAAAACCGGTGAAATACGCAAGATCTCAGTTTTGGCTACGTTTAGTTTTTCTTTCAACGTTTCAGAGAGAATTTTTGCCTGATCGGCAAATTGACCATGCATTACTGAAATATGCAAAGGCGTTTGAGCCCCATACACGTCCAACAAATATTGGCGAATGCCTTCCAAGGCCTTGGGCATGGTGCGTTCTTTGCCAACCGTGTCATATTTCCCATCCGCCTTGTCCACTTTAATAATCGGCTTTAATTTTAATATCGAACCTGCCAGGGCTTGCACCCGCCCAATGCGCCCGCCCCGGGCCAGGTACACCAGGGTTTCGAGGGTGTAGATGGTCTCTGTGGCTGCACGAATCTGGTCTAAGCGCTCCAGGATTTTGGGAACACTCCAACCGGCCTTGACGCCCTTAACCGCTCCTAATACCTGAAAGCGCTCCCCCCCTGAGAGGGTCATAGAATCGACCAGGGTGATATTGGCTCCCGCAACTTCCTGGGCGCCCAGACGGGCTGATTCCAGCGTCCCGCTCAAACCGGAAGAGATATGAACGGAGAGAATATCGGGATCGATCTCTGCCAGGGCGCGGTACATCTCGGCAAATGATCCTGCTGAGGGCTGAGAGGTGGTGGGGATATCGGGCTCCATGGCTTTCAAGCGACTATAAAACTCATCTGGGGTGATTTCTTCCGCGCTCACCCCGCCTTGCGGGAACTGGATATGCAACGGTGCAATCTTAATGTTGTACTGCTCAATATCCGCGCGGGTTAAATCCGCTGCACTATCAGTAACAACGATCATCTTACTTCCTCCTTCTTTGGCGTTTGGTCTTTGGCACAATGCTTGGTGACCAGCTTATGGCGGGTTCAACCTTGCAAGGGGTCGGTTAACTATGGAAGATTTTACCTCATTTGTAATCCTTTGCAGAAAATAAACTCGGAAGACCGCAATGCTGGTGCGCGCCAGCTCTAATCCCTAAACCTGGGATCATCTCTGGTAAAACCTGAAGAGCCTCATAATGGGAAAGCCTGCTGAGAAATTTTGTGCTAAAATCCAAGCCTGAGTTTTGATATCTGAGCAAACCGCCAGGTGTACGGATGAGTATGTGGTATGACTACTAACGGTTTGCTCCAGTGATTGGCCGTTTGAAGCTATATCTATGTTAAATTACTTTCGGCCAATCACCAAAAAGGACGCCATGCAATCATGAAAAACCTTATCCCCTCTATCAAAGGCACCCGTGACTTCTATCCCGAAGAGATGATGGTGCGGAATTTCCTGTACGCTACCATGCGACGAGTATCTGAGTCGTTCGGCTACCAGGAATACGATGGACCATTCCTCGAGTCGATCGATCTGTACGCGGCCAAGTCGGGCGAAGAGCTGGTTAAAGAGCAATCCTTCGTCTTCCCAGACCGGGGCGGCGACTTAATCACCCTGCGCCCGGAGCTGACCCCCACACTGGTGCGCATGGTGGCGCAACAGCAGAAGGAGCTGGTCTTCCCGTTGCGCTGGTGGTCTTGGGGTCCCTTCTGGCGGTATGAACGCCCCCAGAAAGGCCGCACGCGCGAGTTCTTCCAGTGGAATGTTGACATTATCGGCGCGGTCTCTGCGGAGGCGGACGCTGAGCTGGCTGCCGTCATGGCGACTTTTTTCAAACAGGTCGGCCTGCAGCCGGAGGAGGTCAAAGTCCTGGTCAACAATCGCCGCCTGATGGAAGCCGAGTTAGAGAAACTGGGCGTGGGTGCAGGTCTGCGCGCGGACGTCTTTCGCTTGATCGACCGGCGGGATAAGCTTTCCGCGCAGGATTGGGACGCTTACGCCTTGGACAGCGGCCTGACAGCGCCTCAGCTAAAGGGCCTGAAAAACCTGTTGGCAGATAATGAGCTTTGGCAAAACTCAGAAGAGCTGGTGCGTTTCTTCCGGACGGTAGAAGCGCTGGGCGTGTCTGATTATGTAGTCTTTGCCCCGCATATCATCCGCGGCCTGGATTACTACACCGGCACCGTCTTCGAGGCGCAGGAACAAAAAGGCGATATCCGCCGGGCCATCCTGGGCGGCGGGCGCTATGACAACCTGATGGCTGATGTGGGCGGCGACCCGCTGCCCGGCGTAGGCTTTGCCATGGGAGACCTGGTCATCACTCTGATCCTGGAGAAGCTGGGTCGCCTGCCAAAAGAACGGGGAGCCTCCCCCGCGGCAGTGTGGGTGACCGTCTTCGATGAAGAGCATATCCTGGATTCCTTCCAGGCGGCAGCCGAATTGCGCCAGGCCGGGTTGAAGGTAGGCGTCTCTCCCACAGCTTCCAAGCTGCCCAAGCAGTTCAAGTACGCCGACCGGATGGGGATCAAGATCGTAGTGGTGGTTGGGCCTGACGAAGCCGCTAGCGACCAGTTAACCATCAAAGACCTGCGCCAGGGTGCCCAGCAGATCGTCAAGCGGGCGGGCGCCGCGGCTGCCATACGGGAACTGCTTGAAAGCAACCCTGGATCATGATAGAATAGCGGGCACACGGTGGCTGTAGCTCAATAGGCAGAGCACCTGACTGTGGATCAGGCGGTTGAGGGTTCAAGCCCCTTCAGCCACCCTTACGGGGTAATTTACCCAATCTCAGCAAGCAATCGTCCTTCACCGCTAGGCCTTAGCGGTGAAGGACGATTGCGTTTAACCGGGTTGGCTCCATCAAATTGTCACCCACCAGCGCATTGGTTTGACTCACTTGTTGAACGAGTGCTTCAGGAAGGTCAGGGTTCGCTCCCAGGCCAGGTTGGCTGCCACCTGGACGTATGCTTGAGAGCGGTCAGGCTCGCAGAACCAATGTCCGGCGCCGCTGTAACGATAGAAAGTCACCGGGCGGCCCGCACGGCGGAGGGATTCCTCCAGGTTGTCCACATTGGATTGCGGCTCGAACTCATCGTTCTCGGCAAAATGACCGAGGTAGGCCGCCCGCGAGTTGCTGTAATCGCCATCACCGGTGCCGTAATAAATGACGACGGAATGGATATGTTCGGGATCAGCCGCGGCCAGGTCCAGCGCATAATAGACACCCAGCGAGAAACCAATCACCGCCAGACCTCCTTCTGCTGGTCCAGCGCGTTCGTAGAGGAAGAGGGTTGCGTCGGCGATTTCAGCCTTGGCCTGAAGATAGTTGGCATCCAGAGCGGCGCCTAGGGTTTCCGCCCCAGCAATATCGTCTGCGATCTTGCCATGATAGAGGTCTGGGGCGAAGACAACGAAACCCAATTCAGCCAATTGCGTGCAGAAAGCTTTGATTGTGTCGTTTAACCCCCACCAGGCATGCAGGACCAGGACACCAGGTCCCTTGCCGGTAGGCGGAAGGGCAAGAAAGCCATCAGGTTGAGAATGGGTCATGTGGACTCCTTTTGTGGTCGTAATGGATCGCACTCATGAACGTTGATTTAGAAAGTGCATCCATAAAATAAAACTCCACTTGGTGAATTTGTTCCAGTATAGCCCCCTAAAAAGTGCATATACGCAACATCTCAGTATTTAGATATATTTAGTCCCTTTTGATATTATACACCTTTTCTAAATTCGCCAACCACATATATTGCGAGACTTGGAGCACTCAAAGGTTGTTCCCGAATTTTAGGGTTGTGAAAGGCATACGCCTTTCACAACCCTAAAATTCGGAATTTAATAACGTAGTAAACCCTTATCGACTCCAGGGACACCTTAAAATCGCTCGGATCAATCTGTTAAGCTTCAGCCCAAGCATCAAGAAGAGCAACTGACCTTGCCTGGTTGCAGACACAGCCCAAGAAAACAGTTGACAAAGTTATTTTTTGGCGCGAGAATGTATATATGATAGTACATTTGGTATCCCGTTTCCCCTAAAGACCTGCATTCTACCAACCCATCATGACCGCATTCTCTATCGATAAAGCCAGCCCTATCCCCCTCTATTACCAGATCGAAGAATGGATCCGGGGACAAATTGCCAGCGGACAGCTCAAACCAGGCGATATGTTGGCTCCGGAAATCGCGCTGAGCGAAGAGCTGGGGGTGAGTCGTCTGACCTTGCGCCAGGCGCTCAACAACCTTACCAATGACGGCCTGCTGATCCGCAAGCGAGCCAAGGGCACTTTTATCGCTCCACAGCGCAGTATGATCACCTTCCAACGCGACCAGCTGCTGGGGGTCACCGACGTGGTGGGAGAAATGGGTTTTACGGTGCACTCGCAGGTGCTGGAACAGACGTTGATCCCTGTGGCCGGCACACTGATGCGAGAACTGCGGCTGTCGAGCAGCGAGCAGGTCATCCTGATCCGGCGACTGCGCCGCGCCGGCAACGAACCGATCGTAATCGAAACCACTTGCCATCCCTACCAGCTCTTCCCAGAGCTATTGAACATGGACCTGAACGACCGGTCGATCTATGCGATTTTGGAGGATTTGTATAAGGCGCGCCCACATGAAGCGCTGGACAGCTTTGTGGCCAGTGTAGCCAGCAAAGAAGAAGCCAGGCTGTTGGAAATCGAAGAGGGCGCGGCGGTCATGCGCCTCCAACGGACCGGTTATACCAGAGATGGGGCGCCAATGGAGTTCACCCGCTCGGTGTACCGGGCTGACCGCTACCAGTTTGTTGTCCATTACCA
>JAWOHN010000097.1:0-3882 GCA_046485135.1 Anaerolineales bacterium
CAGGCTACGCCCATCAATGCCAGCCTGAGCGACCCGGTAGACGAAATCCTGCGGCTGACCAACGGCCGCGGAGTAGACGTAGCCATGGAGCTGGTAGGCCTGCCGCTGACAATGAAACAAGCCACCCGATCTCTGGCAATCAAAGGCAGGGCAGCACTGGTCGGCCTGTCTGCCGAATCTTTTGCGGTGGCTCCTTACCACGAATTGATCAACAAAGAGGCGGAGATCATTGGGGTCTCTGACCACCTGGCCCAGGAGCTGCCTCGACTGATCGAATGGGTCCGGCAGGGAAGGTTGGACCTATCCGGCGTGGTGACCAAAACGGTCCCTCTGCAGGCCGGCGCCATCAATGCCGTCTTAGACCAGCTGGAAGGGTTTGGCGAGGACGTGCGGGTAGTAATCACGCCTTAAACGCCCTTCTGGTACAATTGGACCGCTGGGGAAATCCAAAATATATCCAGGCTCCATCTCCCTACCCTTTCCAGGCTGGAGCCTTTGCCACATAAAAACCCTGAAAATAGGTGCATCTCTGCAAGCTAAATAACTAAAAGGAAATATGATGAGTAAAATTGCTCAAATCGAAGCAGACATAAATCCCTTCCCAATTTATGCACAAATGCGCCGCTCGGATCCGGTCTATTTCGATCCCCGGCGGAAAAATTACAATATCTTCCGTTTTGAAGATGTCCAGCGGGTGCTGTCTGAATATGCGACCTTCTCCTCCCAGTTTACCGGTGGACAAAGCGATGCTGCGGAGCCTTTCTCAGCCAGCATGATCAGCAGCGACCCGCCCAAACACCGCAAGCTGCGCACACTGGTCACACAGGCCTTCACGCCCCGCGCGGTTGAAGCCCTGACGCCCCGTATCCACGCCATCGTAAACGAATACCTGGATGCGGTTTACCCGTCCGGTCAAATGGACGTAATCGAGCATCTTGGCTACCCCCTGCCGGTCATCGTGATTGCCGAGCTGCTGGGCGTCCCGGTGGAGGATCGGGCCAAGTTCAAGAACTGGTCCGATATCGTGGTTTCGCTGGCCGATTTAGGTGGTGAGATCGATTACGAAGCTTTTAACAATGCCGCCGTCATGGAAATGAGCGCCTATTTCTTCAACATGATCGAACAGCGCCGGGTAAACCCAAGCGATGACCTGATCAGCGGCTTGCTTCAAGCTGAGGTCGATAACGAACGGCTGAGTATGATCGAGCTGTTAGGATTTTGCGCCTTGATCCTGGTAGCCGGCAATGAGACCACCACCAACCTGATCGGCAACGCTGTCCTCACCTTTGCCGAACACCCCGAAGTATGGGAGCGCTTGCGCCAGGAACCGGATATCCTCCCTGCTGCCATCGAAGAAGTCTTGCGCTACCGTTCCCCGGTCCAGTCCATGTTTCGCGTCACCAAAGAGGCAGCCACCCTGGCAGGCACGACCATTCCCGCCAACCAACCGCTGGTCGCCTGGATCGGTTCTGCCAACCATGATGAGGACCAGTTCCCAGAGCCGGACAAGTTCGACATTGACCGCAAACCGAACAAGCACCTGGCCTTTGGGCATGGCATCCACTACTGTTTGGGAGCGCCTCTGGCTCGCCTGGAGGCCAGCATCGCCCTGCGCGGCATGCTGGAGCGTTTCTCCTCCATCCAACTGGCGCCCGGGGCCAAGCTGGAGCGCATCCCCAGCATCTTGATTTACGGGCTGCGCTGCCTGCCAGTGACCTTCACCAAAGCCTGAGCATTTCAGCATTGCATCAGAAACAGCCTGGTACCAACAGCCAGGCTGTTTTCATTCTCCTTTTGTTAAGCAAAACCCAAAATAGATATCGACTATAATTTGCTGGTAGCCATGCACTTAACTGTGGTTGATCCGGAAATTGGGTGCTGCTACCTATTGACTGTATTGCCACTAAAAATGATTGCGAGCTCACGATAAGAGAAGGTTTATGCAAACGATTATTTCATTCTTTTGGAACAGGGAAGAAGGGCGCTTACGGGCCTTGTGGAGGCTGTTGGGTCAGCTCATCGTACTGCTCCTGTTTACCCTGGCCTTGCAACTGGTCACAACTTTTTTTGCTATGGGTTACCTGCTTTATAGAGAGTCCCTTCCGCCGGCCGAGCTGGCCGACCCCCTGACCCTGCAAAATTACATCGTCCAATCTCCCTTGCTGATGATGGTTTCCACCGTCATCACCCTGGTCGCATTTATTCTGAGCATTTGGATAGCGGGTCGAGTCCTGGACAGGCGCCCATTTTCCGATTTCGGTTTGCGCTTGAACAGGGATTGGTGGATCGACTTTGGCTTTGGGCTCTTTTTGGGCGCGCTGCTGGTTTCGCTGGTTTTCGGGGTCCAGCTTTCCACCGGTTGGATCACTGTCAGCGACACGCTGGTGGCGCACAGTTCTGCGTTTGTTTTTCCCCTGGCTCTGCTGGCTTACCTGGTTACCTTTATCGCAGTGGGGATTCAAGAGGAGCTCTTATTCCGCGGATACCAGTTGCAAAATTTATCCGAGGGGCTGAGCGGCAAGGTCATCTCTCCTGGGCTGGCCATTCTCCTGGCGACCTTTCTTTCCTCGGCAGTTTTCGGCGTGATGCATATGACCAACCCCAATGCATCCCTGGTCAGCACGGTGAACATCATCGCTGCCGGCGTGTTCCTGCTGGCGGTTGGCTATATCCTGACCGGCGAGCTAGCCATACCGATCGGAGTCCACATCACCTGGAACTTCTTTATGGGCAATATCTACGGCTTTCCGGTCAGCGGCATTGACTTCAGTGGAGTCACCTTGATCGCCATCCAACAAAGCGGTCCTGAGCTGTGGACCGGGGGCGCCTTTGGACCGGAAGCCGGCTTACTCGGCTTGCTGGCGATGCTGCTGGGCGGTCTGTTAACGGCTTTATGGGTACGCGGGCGCTATGGTAGCCTCGGATTGAAGCTGCGCCTGGCGCAGGCTCCCCGCCGGGCAGAAAATCGAATGGTGCAGAATGAAACATAAGCCATCCTTTTTCATCTTCCTCGTGCTGGTAGGGCTGGTCTTGAGCTCTTGCAGCACGCTCAGCGCAGGTCCCCTGCAAACGGAATCCAGGCTGATTGAGCTTGGCGAGGCTGAATCCGCCCAGATCCAGGTGCTCATGGGGGCCGGGCGCTTGCGCATCGAGGACGGCAGCCAGGCCCTGTTGGAAGGGGCTTTTACTTACAATATCCCCGAATGGCGCCCGGAGCTGACTTATACGGTGGATGGGGAAATTGGCCAGCTGCTCATCCAACAGCCGTCTGGGATCGAAATCCTTCCCCAGCGGGGCGTCTCCCAATACGATTGGAACCTGCGCCTGAACGATCGGGTTCCCCTCTCCATGAACGTAATGTTGGGAACCGGCGAAGCCCAGCTCTATTTGGGTGAGCTGCGCTTGAGCGATCTTTCTGTCACCACCGGTGTGGGTAACACCATCATCGACCTGAGCGGGGATTGGTACAATGATCTGAATGTCAATATCCAGGGAGGCGTTGGGCAAATCGACCTGCGCCTGCCGGAGCGGGTTGGGATTCGTTTAGAAACCAACGGCCTGGCAGTGGTCGAGGCGGATGGCCTGACCAGGGATGGAAATATCTATACCAACCCCAGCTATGGACAAAGCCAATCCAACCTGCTCATCACCTTCCAGGCCGGCCTCGGCGCCTTGAATGTCGATATCAACCAATAACTAGTGTTCCGTCCACTATGACTGGATAATCTGGAATCCTCTGTAGACAACAACTCAAATGGCGGCTCTACACGGTATGATCTAGTGCTACCACTCAAATCACTGACCTTCGGACAAAAGTTCGGACAGTTAATTTCTGACCTGTCATTGCGAGCCGCAAGTGCTCTTCTTGCGGCGTGGCAATCT
>JAWOHN010000207.1:0-50434 GCA_046485135.1 Anaerolineales bacterium
TGGCCTGGCCTTGTTCGGGTTGGCTGTGGGAATATTATGGGTATTTCGCCCTGAACCCGTTCCAGTGGCTGCCTCAACCGCAATATTAAATGTAATATCAGCTCCCACTGCAACCTCAGTGCCTCCAACAGCCACTCCTACTTCCATACCAACTCCCACTTCAGATATCCCGCCATCTCCTGAAGATGGAATCCTATCGGTTGGTGCTTATGTGGAAATCTCTGGTACCGGAGGAGACGGGTTGCGTATCCGCTCGGACGCAAGTTTAGAAGGCGCGGTTCAGGCATTAGGGATCGAATCCGAGGTCTTTCAAATTACAGATGGCCCTCGCGAAGCAGATGGTTATACCTGGTGGTTTCTGACAGCGCCATATGAAGGAGGTCCCAGCGGCTGGGCAGTGGCCAATTTTTTGCAAGTCATTCAAAACCCTTAATACCGTGAATTTGGGTGTAGAGAGAGCGTATGCTTGCTCTAAACCCCAGTTCCCGAACCTTTTTCTACGTGGTGAGTAAGCTCTAAATGAATAAAACGCAATCACCAACTCATTTGCCTAATTTCAACAATCAGTATATATTAATGTTAACCGTTTTGTAATTTGTAAACTTGCTCGCCTGGCAGAACTGTAAAGGCAAGACGGCCAAAATCAGATCATAATATAAGAAGGAACTGCTCAGACCTAAGTCCTTGCAGAGGGGATATTGCCCCTCTCGGTAAATTAGCTTGACAGTGTCACATTAACCAATATCCTCAAATGGGGAATCCTGTTGAATGTGACCCTGTCAAAGAAAAACAAAGGAATAGAGTTTTGGTTATCTCACCAAGCGGAATTACTGCAGATCGTAATATTGGGGTGTTGATCATCAATTGGGATGATGGACATGTGAGCACGTACTCATTTTCTCTCTTACGCCAAGCCTGTCCTTGTGCTGAATGCCGCGGTGGACATGAGAATATGAGCTCAGAGCCCGACCCACAGGTTTTCACCCTTCCTGAAGAACAATCCCAGTCAACCCGCATGCGGAATTTGGAAGCCGTAGGTACTTATGCCATTACCATCGAATGGGAAGATGGTCACCATTACGGTATTTATAACTGGCATTACCTGCGGGCACTATGTCCTTGCAATATTTGCCGGGGGACTGTTGATGGGTGAAGATCCGATTGATGCGGTATATTCCTATGTAGAACGGGCCTACGTGCGCCTTCAGGCGGGGGATATCTTAATCCGGTGCATAGAAGAAGGGAATGCTTCTCCAGTGCAGCAAATGGTGGAAGAATTAGTCCTTGCCGGACCTCAAAGCCTGGCTGTGCTCAGAGAAATGCGGGTAGAAGCTGCCCTGCGGAAGTCACAGGTGTTGGATGACTTAAGCCAGATCTTTTCTGAGCTGGAAGGCAGTCTGCGCAGTTTCGGCGTCCGGCTGACCGGTGGGATTAACCCAATTACCGTCAAATACGTAGGATCCGCTCGATTTCTGGGAATGCTTCAGGAACAGGGCGTGGTGGAACAAGATGTCCAGTCCACTTGTTTGCAGATGTTCAAAGACACGCGTGAGATCATCATCAGCTTGCTACAGCATGCGAATTTATTGGAAGAGATCGAAGTATATCTACAAGATTGGCTGTGGGGGCTAGCTTACCAGATGGCTCGCGATGGTTTCGGCGATTCAAATTTTTCCAACGGCAGGCTCGCGCTTTAACCAGCGACCGATCTCCCCGAGATATAATTAAATTTTACAGATAATCCCTTAAATTGTGCTCAACTGCATAAGCAGCAGCTTCAGCCCGGTTGCTGACTCCAAGTTTAGACAGAATACTGCTGACATAGTTGCGCACAGTGCCCTCTCCCAAAAACAGTGCTTTGGCAATCTCGCGGTTCGTTTTCCCTTCTGAAACCAATAAGAGAACGTGTTTTTCCTGTTGGGTCAAGGCGGAAAACGCAGATGCCTCTTCTTCCCGGGCGGCCTTGCGGACCTCTTGGAAGATGCGTTGGGTTACAGCCGGATCGAGCAATGCTTCCCCTCGCCCAACTGCTTCGATGGCCCGGACCAAATCATCTCCTCCGATTTGCTTAAGGACATACCCTGCTGCCCCAGCTCTGATAGCTGAGAAAAGCATCTCGTCCTCGGCATAGGATGTGAGCATAATGACACGCGTGTTGGGGTATTTTTCGGCGATCTCCTGGCAGGCCTCGATGCCTGAGCCGCCAGGAAGACGAATATCCATTACCACAACATCAGGGGTGAGCGTGGCAACTCGTTCTACTGCTTCCCTGGCTGTGCCGGCCTCTGCAATAACCTCGAAATTTGGGTGTCGTTCTAGCAAAGCTTTTAAACCGAGTCTGACAACTTCATGATCGTCCACCAGAAGAATTCGTTGTTTTTGTGTCATTTTACTCTCCATAAGCATGGAGTATAGCCTAGAGCATCAGACCTGGCAAGGATATATTTCCAGTCTATTTAGTCCTGTTGCTCTTTTTCTTTCTTCCGCTGAAAGTCCACGAAGCGATAGCCAATTCCCCGTTCTGTCAGAATGTACTTTGGAGTAGATGGATCTTTTTCGATTTTCTTCCTCAAATAGTTGATGTACAGGCGAACGTAATGGGGTTCGTCTCTATACTCATACCCCCACACATTTGCCAGCAACTGATCGTGAGAAATCACCCAGCCTGCATTTTGGACCAGGTGATACAGCAAACGATACTCGGTGGGGCGCAAATTGACCAGCTTTCCTTCCACCCATACCTCATGCCGGTCGAAATCCAGCTTTAGGCGGTCATCCACCTCAATCAGCCCATGCGATGCTCCACTGGCAATTTCATCTCGCCTGAGCACTGCTCGCACCCGGCTGACTAGCTCGCGTGGGCTGAATGGCTTGGTCACATAATCATCTGCGCCTAACTCTAAACCTTTTACCCGGTCATCTTCTTCACCTTTGGCAGTCAGCATAATCACCGGAACTGTACTGACTTCTCTGATCATCCGCAGAACTTCAAATCCATCAATGTCTGGAAGCATTACGTCCAGCAAGACCAGGTCAGGCAGCGTACTCCGTAGTTTGTCCAGGGCTTCGGTTCCTTTGAATGCCTCTGAAACTCGGAAGCCATCGTGTTCCAGATTTAACCGGATGAAGCGCACCATTCGTTCTTCATCATCAACAACGAGAATACGGCGGTTCTTAAAAGCCATATCTGTCATATCTTATTCCCTCACAAATCCAAAAATTTCTTCATCTTCCTTCGATGACATGACCTCGATAAACGTCACCCGGTGAATAGGCCAAACCACAGTAACAACATTTTCGGATAGGTAATGCAAATCTTTGCCATCAATCCGCCTGGGATTGATGACTGTAACCATGTTGTCAGTAGCAGCGGGCAATTCTTCAATTTCACCGACAACTGCTTCTTCATTTTGGATATGCAAGATAATGGTGATTGCCATAATTATTTTCCCTGCCTCTACCAGGGGATCAAGATTTGAACTTTCAAATCGCCCAAAGAGATAACGTCGCCATTGTTAAGCGCTTGAGGTTCATGAACAGGAATCGGTTTGTCATTGAGGTAGGTGCCATTGACAGATCCCAGGTCGATGATGCTCACAAACTGCCCATCTAACTTAATGGATGCATGCAGACGAGAGGTGCCTTTTTCATATGCATCATACGGCGCCAGATCAATGTCTGGGAGCACTGATTGGCTTCCCGACACCCTGCCCAGGGTGAATTCTTGCCTGCCTGTCAAAGATATAATATGTCCATGATCCACAATATGTAAAGATACTACAGATTTTGACGGTAATTGGTCATTCGGAGTGTCCCCATCATTTTGCTTGGATGGGTCTGGGGCGGGTGGTTGGTTCTGGTTCTCAATGATATTAATCAATGGAGCGCCGCATTCAGAACAGTATAATGAACCTGTTACTAAAGTCCTCCGGCAGGTATTACAACTGATCATCATCGACCTCCCTTTGTTCCAGGGTCATCATTAATTCATGCATAGATTTAACCCGGTGAAGGTTTGACCAGGGATCTTGTCCCATACTTTATTCGTTTAATCCCTTCCTCGCTCAGGCTGCTGGTGCTCTTCAGATTATCCACCTCTTTTAAAACTGCCAGAGCAAGGTCACTTTCTCCCAGTGAGAGCAAATGGGTTGCCATATGTTGGAGTCGACGGGTAGCCTCTTTTACTTGCCCCACTGCCAGTTCCTTCTGTGCCTGTTCCTGCATTCTGTATAATGTTAGTCTGGACATGGCTTTCATGATCGCTGGTGGGGGTGTCTCGAAGGTCGCGCCGCTACTGATTTCTCGGGATAAGTCCAGGCGAACCTCGATCTGACTATCGGGCAGGTTGGGCACATCTGCGGATACGCGTCCCTTGGTCAGGTTCAAATAATTCACGTCTTCTGGGAGTTCATGAATTAAGAATTCCAAAATCAAGCTGCAGTCCCCATTTTTCGGAATATGACCAAATTTAAGGGGCGATTCGATCTCCAGGGGTGTTACCTCTGGCTGGAGCCGAAACACATATTTCAAGTCAACATTTGGGCCAGTATCAAAATTATAGGTGAGGTTATCTGCAAAGCTCTTACTGATCCCGTTAAATGCTTCACTTAACAACGTGCGGATTTGCTCTGGATCTCTGATATATGCACTGGCGCCGCCTGTCCGAGATGCTAGGGTGTCAAGAAACACGTCATTCCAGCGGGTGCCAATTCCAAGTGTGGTGATGCCGATCCCTTGAGATGCAGCCTGGTTGGCTAGCTCCAGGCAATTTGCTTCATCTCCATAGGTATGACCGTCTGTTAATAAGATGACATGGTTGACATAACCTTTCCGGCGATAGGTGTTAACCAAGTTGACGCCTGTCTGTAACCCTTGGAAGATTTCAGTCCCACCACGCGTCAGGAGCATGCGGATGCTGGATGAAAATTTTTGATAATCCTCGCTTGTGCCTCCCGATACCAAAACCTCTGCCCGATCGTTAAATGAAACCAGGGACAGGATGTCATTTGGTCCCATCTGCCGGGCTAACTCTATGCCGGTGGATTTGACCATGTCCATCCAAATTCCTTGCATAGAGGTTGAAGAATCAATCACCAGGCATAGATTGGTAGGGGGCGCCGCGCTTGTATCGTCTACTTCATCGGGAGAGAGTGTAATGGTGACATAAATGAGTTGAGGTTCTTTTATTCGTGGTAATTTTGTTCGACTGTACAGGGTGTTTACGTTGATCGGCTGATGGTTTCCAGTTCTCTTGTGTAGCTCAGAATCATAAGCAGAGCGTCTCTCCGGGTCTGATAGGATTTCGTACGCTTCTTGTATGCCCAAGAATAGTTGTGTATCGCCTGGCTCTGCGTTGATGTCAGGGTGCAGGCGGCGGGCAGCCTCTCTATATGCGCGGCGTACTTCCTCAGGCGTTGCATCCAGTGGAAGATTAAGCCGGGTGTAATGGTTGGGTTTCTGGGCCATACTTAGTCAATGCAAATAATTGTAATTGCTCAGTCTATTGCGTAGATGGCTGAAATACAGGCGCTTGTTTTCCTGATTTCCTTAAAGCTCCTATGGCATGCGTACCAAGATAACCGAGATGTTATCTGGACCTCCGGCAGTATTCGCTGCTTGAATGAGTTTTTGACAAGCTTGCTCCGGAGTGGGGGCTGAAAAGATGATGTCTAAGATTTCCTTCTGCTCGACTACTCCCCACAACCCATCAGAACACAATAAAAGGTAGCCTCGATCAGGGAGTGGTGCAGTGATAATGTCGGGCACAAATGGTTCTCCTTGGCCGAGCGCCCGGTAAAGCACATTTCGTTGGGGATGGACAGCTGCCTCATCCAGCGTGATCTGCCCAAGCTCTACCAACCGGCTTACAAAGGAGTGATCACGGGTAAGCACCTCGATATTGCGCTCCATATCAATCAGGTAAGCTCTGCTGTCGCCTACATGGGCAATGGTCATGCGCTCACCCAAAATCAAAGCTGCCGTGAGGGTTGTGCCACCTCCCAAATCCTTTTTTAGCACGGCTTCATTTGCTTCATCAACCCCTGCCTCCATTGTTTCTTGCAATGAATGCCGGGGAGGCCGGTCGATTAAGTTGAACAGGGGTAGATAGAGCTCGCGGATCACATGCCCGGCCATGGCGCGGATGGCTACTGCACTGGCGACTTCACCATGTTGGTGCCCTCCCATACCATCTGCGATGATATATAAGCCAAATGGGATCAGGCGAGTATCGCTTGCCAGGGTGGTGGTGAGGGTAAAAAGGGCATCTTCGTTATGATCGCGCTGCTTACCGATGGACTGAGCAAAGCTCGTTATCATTTGATTGTGTTCAGGCTCAATCCTCTCCATTTCAAGTGTCTCAGACATCCCAGATTGATCGCTTTGGTTATCCTTTTGGGGCGCATCATGGATTGGCTTATTCTTTTTGAAGAGTCGTTGGAAAAGTGTGGTCACAAAGGGTCTCCCGGGTTGCATCAAGTATCAAGCTGCAATAGCATACAGCCTGTGATCTGTAGAGCCAATGTAAATGGTTTCATCAACTGCAATCGGTGTGCTAGTGATTGGACCTTCCGTGCGGAACTTCCAGCGCAGACGGCCGGTGCGGTATTCTAAACTATACAGGTGCCCATCCACAGACCCACAATATAATGAGTCCTTATAAACGATGGGGGAGCCGGTTACCTGGTTTTCTGTGGAATAATGCCAGACTTCTTTCGCAGTTCTAACATCGATGCAGGTGATGTCGCCGCTGGATGCACCGGTAAAGATAAGATTTTCCACGATAAATGGCGTTGAAATGGATGGCCTTCCCAAACGGTAGCGCCAGATGACCCAGCCGGTTTTTGCGTCCAGGGCATAGAGGGTCGAGTCCATCGAGCCGAAAAAGACAATACCCTGCGATATTGCAGCAGAAGATGTAATGGCTCGTTTTGCTTTAAAGCGCCATTTTATCGTCCCAGACAAGTCTATGCAAAAGAACTCACCACCTTCAGCTCCAAAGTAGATTAAGTCGTTATGGACAAGCGGCGTCGAGCGGACCGGCGCCCCAATATTGATTTCCCATGCTTTCCGCCCGATCAAAGCATTGATAGCGTAGAGATGACCGTCATCTGAGCCAATAAACAGGTGTCCAGCAGCAATATTCGCAGATGAGCGCACCTCTCCATTTGTATAGTATGTCCAGATCATTTTACCGGACTTCGCATACACGACATGGACACGCTTATCTTCCGATCCAAAATAAATATTGTCCTCATATACGAGTGGTCTGCTGACAACACCCCCATCGGTTGGATATTTCCAAGTAAAATCACCTGTAACTGCATCCACTGCATACAGGTTATTGTCATAAGATCCAAAATAAACCCTTTGGTTAAGATAAGTGGGGATACCACGTACCTCATCTTCGCTCTCAAAACTCCACAGCAATTTCGCACTCCCTTGCATAGATGGTTTGGCAAAAGGAGTATGTTGGGATGGGCTGGGAGCCAGCTCAGGCGCAACAGCAAGGATGGCCTCTTTCATGGCCAATGCGCTTTGGAAGCGATTTTCTGGGTTATAGTGTATGGCAGTGTTGATGACTGTTTCGAGTTCTACCGACACTTCCGGGTTGAGCTCTCGGATGGGGCGCTCGTTAAACGAAAACGGCGCTTCCAAGCGGGGGTCTCGACGGGTGAGCAAATGATGCATCGTCGCCCCCATGGCATAGATATCTGCCAGATGCGTGGCCTCTCCCCGGTATTGCTCTGGGGGAGAGTAGCCTTCAGTTCCAATCATGGTTCCTTTGGGACCCATTTCAAATGGTTTGGCAATACCAAAGTCAACCAGCACAACATGGTTATGCTGGTTAATCATCACATTTGACGGCTTCATATCCCGGAAAATGATTTGTTCGGGCTTGTGCGTGTGCAAGTAATGCAGGACGTCGCACAATTCTACTGCCCAGCTAACTACCTGAGATTCTGAGAAGAAACCTTTCGTTTCCTCCATCAGTGCTTCCAAATCCTTCCCATCAATGAATTCTAAGATTAAGTAAGAGCGCTCGTTTTGTGTGAAGTAATCGTAGATTCTGGGAATGCTTGGATGGTTTAAGGTAGCCAGGATATTTGCTTCTCGCTCAAAATTTCGCACGATGGTGTCCCGGATGGCGAGATCGCGACCCTGGTTGATCATTTCCTTAACTGCCACGATCTTCTCCACGTTGGGGAAGTGCAAGTCTCGAGCGCGATAAACTGCGCCCATACCACCAACGCCAATAACACCTTGGATCAAGTACCGATTACCAAGCGTGCTATCTGGACGGAGATGCTCTTGTGGCTGCTCCGGCTCATAATCTTTGCTAATGCGTTGAGTTTCCAGACTAGCCCTCCTTACCGATACCAATTAATAATCTCAATATCCTAAAAAATTTATTATACTTAGCAAACAGATTTGTTGGCTCAAATTCCAGCTTAATATTTACAGGACCTAAGCACTTCAACAAGGAAGGTTCGGGAATTACCCCAATGCCTGCCCAATCCAGGTTGAACTGCGTTACCCCTAACTTAATTGCAAGATGGTTGCCAAGTTGGAGCAAGATGGATTCCAAGTATTGCCGGTTTAGATAGTAAAAATGCATTATATAATCAAGTGGTTGACCGTAAAGATCTAACTACAAACGGCCAATCACTGTAGCAAACCGACGGATTTACCTACGAGATTGTTTAATTACTCAGGGCGGTTTGCATGGTAACTTGATTTAAGATGGTTAATTATAGCCATCTTTGGGTAAAATTGTAAATAGAGTATTGGGATCTATTATCCCTTTGCCGTTCTGGCGCTCAATTGTTGTTTTCACTTTGGTTTCCTGCTTAAAAAATCTTTCTATGCCTGATTACAAGACCTATTTATCCCCATTCACCTGGCGTTATGGTTCACCAGAAATGCGCAGTATTTGGAGCGAGGTCAACAAGCGCGGCCTGTGGCGGCATATTTGGCTGACTTTGGCGCAGGTGCAATCTGAATATGGCCTGATCAAACCTGAGCAGCTTGATGAATTACGTGCTCGAGTAAATGATGTGGATGTTGAGCGTTCTTTAGAGATCGAATCTCAAATTCATCACGATCTCATGGCTGAGCTAAAGGCCTATGCAGAGACGTGCCCCCTGGCAGGCGGCGGCCTGCACCTGGGTGCAACCTCGATGGACATTGAGGATAATGCAGATGTTCTGCGCATGCGTCAATCACTTGATTTGATCCTGGAGAAGTTGGGTTTATTATTGGCAGTTCTGGCTGACAAGATCGTTGATTGGGCAGATCTTCCCATTATTGCCTTCACCCACCTCCAGCCGGCTGAGCCATCAACCTTAGGGTACCGGCTGAGCCAATACGCTCAGGATCTGTTGGAAGACCACCGCTGGATTGCTGCGGTGCGATCAGGCTTACGCGGGAAGGGGTTCAAAGGCGCAGTTGGGACAGGAGCTTCTTATGGGGAATTGGTCGGGAATGAGAACCTATCTGACTTTGAAGCTCGCCTGAGCGCCCAGTTAGACCTTCCTTTTTACCCGATTGCCACCCAAACATATCCGCGCAAGCAAGATTACCAGGTGATATCAGCGCTGGCGAGCATGGGCGGGGCACTATATAAATTTGCTTTTGATTTACGCATTTTGCAATCTCCTGTAATTGGGGAGATTGCTGAACCATTTGGGACAAAGCAAGTTGGATCATCGGCGATGCCGTTCAAACGCAATCCAATTAATGCTGAAAAGCTTGATTCGCTGGCCCGGGCGCTAGCGCAATATCCCCGCCTGGCATGGGATAACGCAGCCCATTCCCTGTTAGAGCGAACACTGGACGACAGCGCCAACCGGCGGACGATGCTCCCAGAGACTTTTTTAATCTCAGATGAGCTGCTCTCCACAGCAATAAAAATTATAAATGGTCTGCGTGTTAATGAAGAATCAATATCTCGAAACTTGAAGACCTACGGGCCATTTGCTGCTTTGGAAAGGGTATTAATGGCACTGGGAAAGGCCGGCGCAGACCGCCAGATCATGCACGAACGTTTGCGCGAGCATGCTATGGAGGCCTGGAAGGCTGTTCAGCATGGTCTTGAAAACCCCATGACCGAACGGTTGGTTGCAGATCCAGACATTTTACAATACTTGGATCTGGACCATTTGAAAGAGCTCATGGAGGTTGGGCAGTATCTTGGTGATGCTGCGCAAAGAGCGCACCAGTTGGCGACGACAATCAATTCATACTTGAAGGAAAAAAGTTGATAATCGGATCTACAGGAGGGATCATGAACGAAGAGTTATTTAACCGTTTCGAAGCCCTTACTTTTGATGATGTTCTGGTGGAACCTGGATTCGCACAAGTTCTACCTGACCAAACTGATTTACACGCCCGCTTGAGTGAGAAGATCCTTCTCAACATCCCAATCCTCTCTGCTGCAATGGACACGGTCACTGATGCTCGTCTGGCGATAGCGCTGTCCCGTGAAGGAGGCCTGGGGATTATCCACCGGAATATGTCGCCGGAGGCTCAGGCGGCTGAGGTGGATAAAGTGAAGCGCTCTCAGTCAGGTATGATTGTTGAACCCATTACCCTGACGCCAAACGCCCACCTGCGTGAAGCCGAGGCGATCATGTCGAACTACCATATCAGTGGCGTGCCAATTACGGAGGATGGTGGTCGTCTGGTGGGAATTCTCACCAACCGGGATATCCGCTTTGTAGAAGCAGAAGATTACGAACGGACAGTCAGCGAGTTTATGACCTCATCTCCATTGGTGACAGCCCAAGTGGGAATTAACCTGGAGGCTGCCAAGAAGCTTTTGCAGAAACATCGCATTGAAAAACTTCCTCTGGTAGATGAAAATGGCATCCTTAAAGGGTTGATTACGGTAAAAGATATTCAAAAAATTCGAGACTTCCCGAATGCCGCTCGAGACGCTCAGGGGCGATTGTTGGTAGGGGCAGCGGTTGG
This sequence comes from Anaerolineales bacterium, assembly GCA_046485135.1. Lineage (GTDB taxonomy): Bacteria > Chloroflexota > Anaerolineae > Anaerolineales > UBA4823 > CAZAQS01. Next base: position 10,972 of record JAWOHN010000207.1, read on the forward strand.
GGTGGGGGGAGATGCTGAAGAGAGGGTGCAGCTCATGGTAGAAGTTGGTCTGGATTTGATCGTAGTCGATACTGCTCATGGTCATTCCGCAGGAGTTATCGACACGGTCAAGCGAATTCGTAACAACTGGCCTGAATTGCCGGTTATTGCTGGTAATGTGGTAACTGCAGAAGGTACGCAGGCATTAATTGAAGCAGGCGCCAGCGCCATCAAGGTAGGTGTAGGAGCGGGTTCAATTTGCACGACCCGGGTGATCTCTGGAGCAGGCATGCCTCAGGTTAGCGCGATTCACCAATGTGCTAAAGCAGCACGGCCTCATGCTGTCCCAATCATTGCAGATGGGGGTATCAAATATAGTGGGGATATTGTCAAAGCCATCGCTGCGGGTGCAGATATGGTTATGTTAGGAAGCTTGTTAGCAGGATTAGAGGAAGCGCCTGGAGAGGTGGTTTTGTTTGAAGGACGCCGTTTCAAGGAATATCGCGGCATGGGTAGCCTCGGCGCAATGCAGGGTTTTGGGCGTGACCGCTATGCCTCCGGGCAAAATCGGAGTGGCAAGCTTGTTCCGGAAGGCATTGAAGGGAGAGTGCCCTACAAAGGCTCGCTGCAAGATTACGTTTTTCAATTGGTCGGGGGTTTACGGTCTGGCATGGGTTATGCTGGCGCTAAAAATCTATCTGACCTTCGGGATTGTACCCGTTTGGTGAGGATTACCAATGCGGGCTTGATCGAAAGCCACCCACACGATGTGATCATCACCAAGGAAGCGCCGAACTACCAGGTGAATCAAGAATAGATCTCTGGTGAAAAATTGCGAAAAATTGGGTATTGAGCAGGCATAAACCGCTCAATACCCAATTTTTTGAATTTCACAAACTTTAACGATCTGACACCCAAGGGTTTTAGCGGAAATCCGGAATCGGGCTGGGCTTATTCTTCAGGATTTCCTCAACTTCTTTCATCACCCCTTCATCCAATTTGTCCAAGTATTCCAAGGATTTCATGTTTTCAACAACCTGCGCAGGTCTGGATGCGCCCGTAATGACGGTGCTAACATTTGGATTCTTCAGGCACCAGGCAATGGCAAGTTGTGCCATGGTGCAGCCTAGTTTTCCGGCAACCTTGGTAAGCTCCCGTACCTGAGCAACCTGTTTTTGAGTTTCTTCGTCCTCAAATCGCTCGCGTAGCCATTCATAACCAGAAAGCGACACGCGTGTTCCTTCCGGAATACCGTTATTATACTTGCCTGTCAGCAGGCCGCTTGACAACGGGCTCCAGATGGTAGTCCCCAAGCCAATTTCTTTGTACAGGCGCGCATATTCCTTTTCTACCCGCTCACGATGCATCATATTGTATTGTGGCTGTTCCATCAATGGCGGAATGAGGTGTTCCCTGCGGGCAATACCGTAAGCCTGCATGATTTGCTCTGCGCTCCACTCGCTGGTGCCCCAATAGAAAGCCAGGCCCTGGTCGATGATGAAATTCATGGCTCGCACGGTTTCCTCAATCGGAGTGTACATATCAGGGCGATGACAGAATATCAGATCGACGTAATCCATTTGTAATCGAGCCAGTGAAGCGCGCACGCCTTCAACGATATGTTTGCGTGAGAGACCGGTATCATTTGGCCCGTCTCCGCCCCAAAATATTTTTGTTGATATGACCAGGTCTGACCGTTTCCAACCAGCCTTCCTGATCACATTCCCCATAACGGTTTCTGCTTTTCCACTGGCGTATACTTCTGCGTTATCAAAGAAGTTTACGCCAGCCTGGTAAGCGGCCTCCATGCTCTCGTAAGCGGCATCTTCTCCTACCTGTTGCCCGAAGGTGACCCATGCTCCAAACGATAAAGCCGAAACCTGTAGTCCGGACTTGCCTAAAAAGCGGTATTCCATATCATTTCTCCTTCAACCCTGTCAGAGAAGGGTTATCTCATATCTTAGGTTATAACCTGAGCGGTCACTATTTTGGTAGCTATACACTCAACCGTGGTTGGTCCTAACGGTTCGATGGCGAGCTACTACTTTTCATCTTGGCTTGATATTTTTCCGCCCCTTGAGGATGTACTCTTGCGTCGGAGCTGCCAGGGTAGGGAAACTCATCCCGGCATAATCCAGCCCAGGGACAGGTGGGAATGGCTGTGAATCATCCAACGACTCGATGACTGCGCCTGCCTCTCGTGCAACCAACCAGGCCGCTGAAAGGTCCCAAAGTTTGGGCACAGCCTCGAAAGATAGCACTGCCATCCCTCGGGCAACGCAGCATAAATTGAAAGCAGCCGAACCCAGGATGCGCGGCTTGTAGGGTATCTGAACATCGTAGCGTTGGTGGGTGCGAGAGCAACAGGCAAAAAATGTGGTGGTGTTTATTTTTTGAGCTGGGTTGATGTGCAGCCGCTCCCCATTGAAGTATGCTCCTTGCCCTTTTTGAGCCAGGTATACTTCGTTCAAAGGCGGGAAGTAAAGAGCAGCAGTTTCAGGCCAGCCATCTACCAGGCGGGCGATAGATACGCCCCAAATTGGAAGCCCCAAGCTGAAATTCGTGGTACCGTCGAGCGGATCAACGACCCAAACTGCCCTTCTGCCAGCCGGGTAGATCGTTTCCAGTTCTTCGGTTACCACGCCATCTCCAGGATATTTTTCCAGGATGGCTGTGCGGATCAACCTGTCTGCTTCCAGGTCAGCTTCGGTGACCACCGAACGATCCTTTTTTGTGGAGGTAGGGCTGCCTGAATGTGAGAAACACCCCAACAAAAGCTGGCCCGCTCTGCGAGCCAGCTCTTCTGCGAATTCCAGTTCATCTGTCATGGAAAGGGTTCCATCCGGGCTTATTTGGCTTTTCCTTGTTTTGCAACGGCTTCAGCCGCTTTACGTACTGTTTCTTCATCTCCCAAATAATAGCTTCTGACCGGCTTCAACTCTTGGTCCAGTTCGTATACCAGGGGGATTCCGGTGGGAATATTGAGCTCGGTGATTTCCTGTTCGGAGATATTGTCTAGATGCTTTACCAGAGCGCGCAAGCTATTGCCGTGGGCAACAATCAGGACGCGCTGGCCGCTTTTGACCATCGGGGCAATCGTACTGTGCCAGTATGGCAACATGCGGGCCACAGTGTCTTTGAGCGCTTCGCATTGAGGAAGTTCTTCCGCTTTCAAATTTGCGTAGCGACGGTCATGCCTGGGGTGTCTTTCGTCATCCAGCTCAAGGGCTGGAGGTGGGGTATCGTAACTACGGCGCCAGATCTTCACCTGCGCCTCTCCAAACTTTTCCGCCATCTCAGCCTTATTCAACCCCTGCAATGCTCCATAATGTCTTTCGTTGAGCTGCCAGGCTCGGTGTACGGGGATCCACTCCAGATCCATTTCCTCCAGGATAATCCATAAGGTTTTTATTGCTCGCTTGAGAACTGAGGTATAGGCAATGTCAAAAGTGTAGTTTTCTTTTTTCATTACCTGGGCGCCTTCAAGGGCCTCACGAGCGCCCAGTTCGGTAAGCCCAACATCAGTCCACCCTGTGAAACGGTTCTCCAGGTTCCAGGTGCTCTGTCCGTGGCGGACGAGCACCATTTTATAAGTTTCAGTCATGATATCCTCCTTGCTTGAAATTAACCTGGGTATAAAACTACTCAGGACAGGTTTTTACCAATATAAGACAAATGTTTCCCCGTGGTATCTCTTCCAGACGAGACCTTCACGGGGAAACATTCAAATATCTAAACGAACATATTCGATAACTACCGGATAGCTTGCTCAGTATCTATATCGAACAGGTGCATATTGTTCATGTTGAAAGCGATCTCGGTCTGATCGCCCATTTGAGCCCGTGTGCGCGGGTCAACCCTGGCGACAAAGCTGTGTTCTCCGGTTGTCAGGTACAGGAAGATTTCATTGCCCATCAACTCGGTTATATCCACTTTCGTCTGTACTTGCTGCGGGAAGATGCCTGGCGGCAAGAAGTGAGGATCCTTGATGTCTTCAGGCCGGATGCCAAAAATTACCGATTTATCGATATATTTGGCATACAAATCGTGCCGGTCTTCTGGCACTTCTACGCTGAAGGATCCGCCATCCACAATCATCTTTCCATCGGACTTCGTTAGTTTCGATTTAAAGAAGTTCATCGCCGGAGAGCCGATGAAGCCGGCTACGAACAGGTTGTTGGGCTTGTCGTACAGGTTTTGGGGGGAGTCGATCTGTTGCAGGATACCTTTTGCCATCACTGCAATGCGGGAGGCCATGGTCATGGCCTCAATCTGGTCATGGGTCACATAGATAAAGGTAGTCTGCAGCTGTTGGTGAAGCTTGCTGATGTTCGCGCGGGTTTCAACGCGCAGCTTCGCATCCAGGTTAGAGAGCGGCTCGTCAAAGAGAAAAACCTTTGGCTCGCGCACGATCGCACGCCCAACCGCAACTCTCTGGCGTTGACCACCCGAAAGCTGGCGGGGTCTGCGGTCGAGAAGCTGATCCAGCCCTAGAATATCTGCAGCTTGTTGGACGCGTCGCTTGATTTCTTCTTTGGGCGTCTTGCGTAATTTCAGGCCAAACGCCATGTTGTCATATACACTCATATGGGGATAGAGCGCATAGGATTGAAAGACCATGGCAATATCGCGATCTTTTGGGGCCACGTCGTTGACCACCTGGTCTGCGATCATGATCTTGCCTTCGCTGATCTCCTCCAAGCCAGCCAGAAGACGCAGTGCTGTTGTCTTCCCGCAGCCGGATGGGCCTACCAGGACCAAAAATTCCTTGTCCTCGATCTTGATGTCCAGGTCGTTTACGGCAACAACATCGCCATAACGCTTAAAGACATGGTCGTACGTTACACTAGCCATTCGATTTTCTCCTTTCTGAGCGGGTATAGTGACTCAATTATATTCTTAATTGATCTTAAATGGGAGATGAATTTATGGTGATTTTTGTCATTATCATTTAGAATGGTGGCATGAGTGGAAAAGATGATATCAGTCCAATTCGCAAGCAGTATCTCCAAATAAAGCGCCAATACCCAGATGCAATATTATTTTTCCGCTTGGGTGATTTTTACGAAACCTTTGACCAGGACGCAGAAATCACTGCACGCGAGCTGGATATTGTGCTGACTTCCCGGAATGTTGCCAAAGGGACGCGCATACCGATGGCGGGTATTCCCCATCATGCTGCAGAAAACTACCTCTCGCGCTTGATCGAGCGTGGCTATCATGTGGCAATCTGTGAACAGGTGGGTGATGAGCCGGTCAAGGGCATATTTGCTCGCCAGGTCGTGCGGGTGGTTACACCGGGGACTGTCGTGGAACCCGGCTTGCTTCCTGGGGATGCAAACAACTATCTGGTTTGTGTCGTTTTACAAGACCAACGCGCCGGGGTGGCCTATGTCGATATTACCACCGGAGAGTTTGCGGCTACAGAGCTGGAAAGCGATGACATTCAAACGACTTTGAAGGCCGAGCTTAGCCGCTTGAAGCCGGCCGAAATTTTGTATCCCGACAGCATTACATTGCATGACCAACTTCCAGGACATACCACCCCTTGGCCGGACTGGCGCTTTGAGCCAGCCCGCTGTCAGGAGGAGCTTTTACAGCATTTCGAAGCTGCTTCCCTGGATGGTTTTGGGTTGCGAACGCTAACCCAGGCGACTCGGGCGGCGGGGGCGATATTGCAATATCTCAAAGAAACCCAACCTGCTGCGGTTAAGTTGTTGGATAACCTGAGCACTTACAGCACTGCTGATTTCATGATCTTAGACGCAGCAACCCGCCGAAACCTGGAACTGACTGAGACCTTGCGTGCCGGCAACGTTCAAGGTTCCTTGTTAGGCGTGTTGGATCTGACCAATTCCCCCATGGGGCGCCGTTTAATCCGCCAATGGGTGAGTAAACCACTATTAAACGTATCCCATATCCATCTCCGTCAGCAAGCAGTAGCTCACTTCTTTGATGACGGCATGCTGCGAGCAGAGTTGCGAACCGCGCTCAAGCCACTGGGAGACCTGGAGCGTTTGACCAACCGGGTGGTCGGTGGTTTGGCCCAACCGCGCGATCTGGTTGCGATCCGGTCTACCTTGTTGCTCCTGCCATCTCTGTGCTCTTTGTTGCCTGAGGATGAACCCGCCTTGGCTGCGGTTTTAGACGCTTTGGATGTTTGCGCAGATGAATTGCGTCTGCTGGAGACAGCCCTTTCGGATGATCCTCCGGCTACCTTGCAAAATATCGGGGTGATTCGCGCTGGGTATTCTGCGGAATTAGACGGTGTTATTGAGCGATCACGGCACGCGCGTGAGTGGATTGCCAACCTTGAATCAGTCGAGCGGGAGCGAACGGGGATCAAATCATTGAAGGTCGGTTATAACAAGGTCTTTGGATATTACATAGAGGTGACCCGTTCGAATACCGATCTTGTTCCAACGGAGTATATTCGCAAACAGACCCTGGTCAATGCTGAACGCTATATCACCCCTGAGATGAAAGAATATGAAGCGCTCGTTTTGAATGCTGAAGAGCGCATTCATGAAATCGAAGCTCGCCTCTTTCGGGAGCTTTGCCAGCAATTGGCGACCAGCTCGGCGCGCTTGCTGTCGACCGCACGCGCCCTGGCAGAGTTAGACGTAATGGCTTCTTTGGCTGAGGCAGCCACCCGCAGAGGCTATGTCCGTCCGGAGGTAATCGAGGAAGATGCCCTGGATATCAAAGATGGCCGTCATCCGGTGGTTGAAGGGAGCTTGAGCGGGGAGAGATTTGTACCCAATGACCTGTCCTTTATGAAAAACGAACGCATTCATATCCTCACCGGGCCGAACATGAGTGGAAAAAGCACATTCTTACGCCAGGCAGCTCTGATTGTACTGATGGCTCAGGTGGGGAGTTTTGTTCCGGCAGCTTCTGCTCGCATTGGCTTGGTAGATCGGATCTTTACCCGTATTGGCGCCCAGGACGAGATCACGGCGGGCCAGTCCACCTTTATGGTTGAAATGGTAGAGACAGCCAATATCTTGCATCATTCCACCGCTCGCAGCTTGCTTATCCTGGACGAGATCGGTCGGGGCACCAGCACCTATGATGGAGTCTCAATTGCCTGGGCTGTGGTCGAATACATTCACAATCACCCCCAGCTACGCGCTAAAACCCTCTTTGCCACCCATTATCATGAACTGACCCAGTTGGCTGAGGTGTTACCTGGTGTAAGTAACTACAATGTCGCTGTAAGTGAAGCTGACGGCAATGTCGTTTTTCTGCACAAAATTATCCCCGGCGGCGCTGATCGCTCTTATGGTATCCACGTAGGCCAGCTGGCTGGCTTGCCCCGGCCTGTGGTCCAGCGCGCGGGAGAGATCCTGCGCCAGTTGGAAGCATCCTCAGGAAAAGCAGTCCGACTGGAAGCGCAGGTCCCGCGCCAAATGGCGTTGTTCCCAGAAACTAATCCTTTGATCGATGAATTAAAGACTTTGGACGTGAATACGCTCTCACCAATCGAAGCGTTGAATAAACTCTACGAATGGCGGCGCAGGTTTATTGGGGGAGATGATTAGGTCTGGGCGATCAGCGTGAAGAAGCACCCGGCATGAAGATTTCGTTGCGCAACTTCGAGCCGGAAATTTCCAGCCTTTGAGAGAAGTGCGGCCTGATTCCAGTGGCGCGCAAGTCACCCAAAATCTGTCCGGACTTACTCATCCCGGTTTGCTCAAAGCGGAAGATGTCCTGGGTGGTAACAATCTCGCCTTCCATACCCACTATCTCGGTGATATTGGTGATGCGCCGCGAGCCATCTTGCAAGCGGGCCATATGTACAATCAAGTTAATGGATGATGCAATTTGGCGACGAATGGCGAAAACCGGTAATTCCAGGCCAGCCATCATAACCATTGTTTCCAGGCGGGAGATCGCATCTCGAGGTGTGTTAGCGTGTAAGGTGGTCAGTGATCCATCGTGACCGGTGTTCATGGCCTGGAGCATATCGAGTGCTTCACCACCGCGCACCTCACCTACGATGATCCGGTCAGGGCGCATACGCAGGGAGTTTTTGACCAGGTCGCGCTGGTTTACCATACCGGTTCCGTCCGGATTTGGGTTTTTGGTTTCCAGCCGGACGACATACTTCTGGTTTAGCTTCAATTCACCTGCATCTTCGATGGTGAGAATTCGCTCGTGTCCAGGGATATAACCCGTCAGGATATTCAAAAGGGTTGTTTTACCGGAGCTGGTGTTCCCACTGATCAACACGTTTAAACGTGCAACAATGCAGGCACTAAGGAAATCTACCATATTGGGAGTGATCGACCCGAGCTCAATGAACTGGTCCATGGTCAGCCTGGTCTTTAAGAACTTGCGGATGGTAATGCAGGGCCCGTCAATTGCAACGGGTGGCACAACCACGTTGACGCGCGAGCCATCTGGCAGCCGGGCATCAACCGTTGGGTTGTCAATATCCACGCGCCTGCCAAGTGGGTTAACGATGCGGTTGATCAGTCGGTAAACCTGGTCATCGTTTTGAAAGGTGATGCCGGTATCAAGTAGCTCACCATTTCTTTCGATATAGACCTGTTTGGGTCCAGTGACCATCACTTCACTGATCTCAGGGTCCTCTAGCAAAGGCTGGATCGGTCCAAAACCCACCAATTCGTCAAATACTTCTCGGATGATGCCCTCCCGAACTTCATTGGGGAGGGTCAGCTTCAGGTTATCGTAAGCCTGATCCAATTTTTCTCGAACAACGCTGCGGTATTGGTAAGCATGGGTTGGGTGAATCTCCAACTCGTGCATGACCGTCTTGGTAAGAAAGGCCTTGATCTTTTCAACATCCGGGGTAGACAGCCGTGGGCCGGTAATGGGTGCAGGAGTGGTCATGATTATCTCTCCATTTACATCATCAACAATACTACGTGTTGGTAGAAATCATTTCAGACTTTCCATAAATCAAATTGAAAATTCGTTGATTCATTCACGATCAGATAAATTATTGTACACCAATCTGTGTTTTCGTAACAACCGATGTGGCTGAGTAAAATTTTTAGGACTTCCTTAATTCCCGGCCATCTCCAACTGAACTGCGTTGCTTTTATCTTAAACAAACTGGAGCATGCATTTGTGTCAGTAATCTCAAGCAGACTTTTTCAGCCTCCATTCGCGAATTAGCTCCATATGTTCCTTTTCATGATCAAAGCTGTAGGTAGCTATTTTATCAGCCAAAGATTTTCCTTTCAGCCAGGGATAGCGATTAGGTTTTATCAAGACATCTTCCGGGAGAGCTTCCACTCGCCGGATTGTTTGTTTCCTGACACCTCGAAAATCAGCCATGACTCTCTCCAACGATCGTTCCAAGCCCTCCAAATACCACTGCTGGTTTAACTTTTCGATTTCTCCGGTTGAGTGGGATGTGATAGAGGGTTTCTGGCCTTGCTCTACTTGCCATAGCAATGTTACCAGCTCTGCTTCCCAATGACTGAGATGGTTCAAGATGTCTTTGACAGACCAGTCTCCGCTAACACCAGGTTGGAGCTTGGCATCTTCTGATAGGCTTTCAATGAATTCCAGTGTCTGTTGGCGCCCGTTACTCAATTTTTCCAAGAGCGTGGTTTTGTTCATAATATCCTTTATAAGGCCTGGATGAAATTACGAACGGCTTTGTTGAAAAGATCTGGTTGCTCAATATTTAAGAGATGCCCTGCTGCTGGGATGATCTGCAATTTTACGTTTTTTATCCCGTTTTTCATTAAATCGACTTCGCTCTTGGGGATGATCTGATCTTCTGCGCCGTGCAAAATGAGCACAGGAATATCGATCTCTTTGAGCAGAGAAGTGGAATCCTCGCGATTTAGCATGCCTCTTAGATCTCCAACAATTGCCTGCGTGGATGTATTCACCATGATATTGCGGACGCGCTCCACCAATGCAGGCTTTTGTGCATAAGTTGCAGTCGCCAACATTTTGGGTAACATCATGTTGGCAATGGCGAGCGGGCCTTTCTCCAAGGCAATGGCAACCGCTTCCTCGCGGTTGACTTTTACCTCGATGCTATCAGCCGTTGCCCGTGTCGCTGCAAGTATCATGCCTTTCACCATGTTCGAGTAATTGCGCATAAATTCAAAGCAGATATACCCGCCCATAGATAAGCCGCACAGGACCACCGGCTGTTCAATGTTAAGGTTTTCAATCAGTTCTTTAATGTCTTTTGCCATGGAACGCATGGTGTAGGTCTCCTGGACAGGCTCTGAACCCCCATGACCGCGCAGGTCTGGTGTAATAACCCGGGCTACAGTCGATAATGCTTGCAGCTGTGCTTCCCACATAGTCTTGTTTAGGGGGTAACCGTGAATGAAGATCAGCGGTATTCCATTGCCTTTATCTTCATATTCCATTTCGTAATCACGTAGATTGGTGCGCATTTCAACCTCCTATGGTTATACCGTTGTTGTAGCTAGGATAACCCCATCACATGGGCAAATTCTTTGATAGCCGCGATATGTTCGTTGGGAGTTTTGAAACCTAAATTCATGGTATTCAGGGACAAATGGGTTGCTCCGGCTGCATTCCACTCAGCTGCCTCTCTGGATATCAAGCTGGCATTTCCATGGCCGAAAGACAACCGGCCTTCCAACCCAAAGGTGCTGGGGTCTCGGCCAGACTTCTCCAGATAATATTTAAGCCGGTCTAAAGCCGGCCGGCAGTCTGCATAGCTGCTCGAGGAGGGCACCCAACCATCTCCCATCTGAGCTGTCCGGCGTAAGACACGCTCAGAATGGCCTCCGAACCAGATTGGGATGGGGCGCTGGATCGGCAGTGGATTGATCCCGGCATCCGGGATGTTATGCCACCGGCCGGTGAAGGTGACCAAATCCTGAGTCCAAAGCTGCCGCAGTAGACTTACTTGTTCTTCGATTCGTTGTCCGCGCGTGTGGAAATCTTCATTTAGACCGATGTATTCGACCTCATTCCAACCAACGCCCACACCCAGGCGTAAACGACCGGCGCAGAGGATATCCAAAGTGGCAGCCTGTTTTGCTACCAGAGCTGTCTGACGCTGTGGAAGGATCAGGATGCCCGTAAAAAAGCTCAATTTAGAGGTCAAACTAGCCATGTAGGCAAACAACATGAAGGGTTCCATAAACGGCGAATGGTAGGTGTAGGGACCTTGCCAACCGGGTCGTTCAGGATTAGCGCCAAGAACATGATCGTAAGCAACAATATGCGAGAAGCCAAGTCCTTCCGCAGTCTGTGCGTAATCACGGATCGCGATCAGATCCATACCATATTCAGTTTGTGGGTAGATAAGGCCGATTTGCATCATAGATTTATCCAATCTGCTCAGCTGTATGGAGCATCTGCGTCATTCAGTTTCCCATGCCTAATTATGGCACAAATATCTTGAATTTTGCCAACAAATTTCCATGCGTCATTGAGAGTCGCCTAGGAGTCACCCCTGGATTTGGGGTGTGAGTTTGTGCTTGTCTGAACAGGACAATTATGCTATGACAAAAGTACTCTTGCTTATTGCGATTCCTTCAGCTAAAATTTGCGCTCTCATACAGCCTGCGGGTCTAAAACCATGCTCTGGCATGGTCAGGATGGCTGGGCCACCGATGAAGACATACCATCACGGTTTCACAGTGGGCCTGGTTTTACCGGGCCCTTATTATTTGGAGGTGGTATTGTTATGAAATCAATAAGTTTGCCCAAAATCGGTTTGATCCTGGTGATCGGTTTTTCATTCATCTTGTTGCCACTGGTGCTGGTTAGTGGCTATTTGCTGCCCGCCGGTCAGGATCAACCAACAACAACTGATACCACTCAATCGATTCCAGACACCTTTTCCACGATTATCACCCAGGCAGATAGGTCGCCTGCTCAAGTTTATTTGCCATTGCAGGGATCATATTCAGGAGGCGGTGACAATAGCGCAGATACGAATGATGACCCATCTCCCCGAATTATTGGGGGCGCGGTTGCAGAGCTATCGGATACCGACACACTCGATCTGGTTGGCGATGCTGAGTTTGACCAGTTTCTTCATCAGGTCTTCAACGGAGATGGAAAAACCATTACAGGTGTGTATGTAGAAGGGGTATTTAGCCTGAGGGTCTTACAACAACCGCCCCAAGATGTCGCCTATGTTTCAGATGAATTTGGTACGGCTACCCAATTTCAATCGCCCGCATTTTATGGAGTGGTTGGCTTGTTGGCGCATAACTATCTCTCCGGAAGGCATTTTCTAAGCCTAACGCCTGGTCTTGAAATTCGCCTGGTATATGGAGATGGCGCCTACCGGCGCTATCGAGTCGTCGGATTTGCTGATTTTGAGCGGCTGACTCGTTTTGACGTTCGCAGCGATTTTCGCGATCTACATACACAAACGATTTTAACCAGCAGGGAGTTGTTCGATCGCTTTTATCGCGGAGAGAATTTTTTAACCTTACAGACTTGTCTAGAGGGAGAGGGGATTTCTAATTGGGGTATCCGCATGGTATCAGCAATGCCCATAGATGATGAAAGTTGAGCCGGCACTGGTAAAGCGCTCCTAAAAAGAGGTGCGTGAGCAGCGATCGCTGCTCACGCACCTCTTTTTGGAGGATAAATAACCGGCGCCAGTCCCCAGGTCTATTATTGTCCCTAATCAGGCGCGGTTTTGCTGGCGTTCTAGGATGCTTCAGGGTTGCTGGCTTTATGCTCTCTGACCAACTCTCGCCGGAGGATTTTGCCAACGGTTGTCTTGGGAAGCTCCTGGCGGAATTCCACCTGGGTCGGGACCTTGAATTTAGCCATCCGCTCGGTGCACCATTGTTTGACCTCATCTTCAGTCATGCTCTGCCCCGGTTTGACGACCACCCAGGCTTTGACGGTCTCTCCCCGGTATGGGTCTGGCACTCCTGCAACGCCTACCTCGAGGACTTTCTCATTTTCCATGATCACTTCCTCAACCTCGCGTGGCCAAACCTGGTATCCACCTGGCTTGATTAGCTCTTTCTTGCGGTCGACGATGTAAAAGTAGCCGTCTTCATCCATGCGGGCGATGTCACCGGTATACAGCCAGCCTTCCCGCAAGGCGTTGGCTGTTTCCGTAGTCATGTTATGATAACCTTTGAATACTTGCGGAGCCTTTATGACCAACTCCCCGATTTCACCTGGCGGGAGGACCGTTACCCCATCATCCAGATCGACAATGCGGGCGTCTACATCTGGCAAGGGCAACCCAATCGAACCGGTGCGATTCTCGCCGAAGAGCGGGTTGCAGTGTGTAGCAGTAGGCGCTTCAGATAGGCCGTATCCCTCAAATAGCTTGCCCCCCGTGAGCGCTTCAAATTTTTCTTTTGTCTCCCGCATCAAAGGAGCAGAGCCGGACACGCAGGCTTTGATTGTGTCTAGCTTATACTTACCTGCCAGCACATCCGGATGGTTGTTGATGGCGTTATACAGGGTGGGTACTCCAGGAAAGATGGTTGTCTTATATTTTTGAATATTAGTCAAAACGTCTTTCAGATCGCGCGGGTTGGGGACCATTACCATGCCGGCCCCAGTACGCATCGCAAATAACATGCCCGCCACCATCCCATATACATGAAAGAGAGGGATACCCATTAAAACGGTTTCTTTGCCATCCTCCGCATTTGGCATCCAGGCTCGTATTTGCAGGGCATTGGCAACCAGATTACGGTGCAGGGCAATGGCTCCTTTTGATATTCCGGTTGTCCCGCCGCTGTACTGGAAGAGAGCCGGGTCGTCAGGGCCAACATCTACCTTCGGCCTATCTTCAGGTTTGTGCCTTTCGATCAGGTCCTTCATCCATACATCGCCCGGCTCCAGCTCTACCCGAAAACCGCCTTTCTTTTCTTTGGTGAGGGAGAATAAGACCGCCAGTACCGGAGGTAACCCTTCCTTGATATTGGTGACAATGACCTTGCGGATCTTGGTCTTCGGTTGGGTCTTCTTGACCAACTTGTAGAAGTTGCTCATTACCAGCATGGTTTCTATGCCGGCGTCATTCACTTGATGTTCGATTTCGCGCTCTGTGTACAATGGGTTGATCGCCACAACGATCCCACCAAGCTTCAGGATCGCGAAATAGGCCGTTACAAATTGGGGGGTATTTGGCATAAAGATACCAACCCGATCTCCCTTTTTAACGCCTAATTCCGCCAACCCGGCTGCCAAGCGGTCGGTAAGCGCACTCATCTCCTGATAGGTGATGGTCGCACCCTTAAAAATGGTGCAGGCGCTTTCAGGATTTTTCTTGGCGGATTCCTCCAGCAGTGCAAATAAGGGGATTTCAGGGTAATCAATATGCAGCGGTACACCCTGATCGTAACGCTTGTGCCAAGGCCTACTGTCCATTCCTCCTCCTTTAGCTATGGTTGAATTAATTGAAATGGCCCAGGTCTAGTGACAAGCTACCGGTAAAAAATATTCAGTTGTGACTGATCGGCCAAAATTAATTTTCTCAGGATCCGGCTTGGACCGACCGATCAGTAAAGCGCACCGCCTGAAACTATAACGCCTCTTCAATACCCTTTTGGCGGCTTGCTTGTTACTAATAATAGTATAGATTTTTAAACAACTGTTGTCAATAAAGTGACAGGCGGAACAATTTAATACTTTAGATGTGATTCAGCTCGTCCGAGCATGACCGGGAATTGGGATTAATCTTTCCCCAGTTTGGCTAGCCAGGCTTTAGTTTCCACTTCCATTGCAGCGGCAGTTTCCGGCCCAGCCAAGAACCAATGGATATGCGGATCTTGTTCTTTGAACCAGTTCGCCTGGCGCCTGACCAGGATGCGGGTGGCGCGCTTGATTTGGAGGATGGCTTCCTCCAGGCTGGTTTCCCTTGCCAGATATGGGACAATCTCCCGGTAGCCAATGGCTGATAGGGTTGGTAGATCTGCTGGGTAACCCTTATCTAATAAGCTCTGCACCTCTGCCACCAGGCCTGCTTTGAGCATTGAATCCACTCTTTCATCTATCCGCGCATATAGTTCTGAGCGAGGACGGTTCAGTCCGAGCTGCAGGGTATGGTATGCTGCGCAGCCGCGTTGCCTCTGAGTGGAGAATTTCTGACCCGTTAGCAGGATCACCTCCAAGGCCCGGATTGTACGGCGTAGGTTGCGGTAATCGATCTTTTCGGCAGCCTGGGGATCCAAAACGGCCAGACGCTGGTGTAACCCTGCTGGACCGATTTGCCCAGACCAGCTTTCTAATACGGCTCGCATAACCGGGCTGGGTTTTACCCGCGGAACCAACCAATCTTCAATCACTGCGCGGATATATTGCCCTGTGCCGCCGACCAGGAATGGTAGGCGGTCTCGACCGGTGATTTCAGCAATAGCCTGCCGCGCCGCGCTTTGAAATCTGGCCAGGCTGATCACATCATCAGGCTCGGTGATATCCACCAGATGGTGTGGAACCCGCGCAAGCTCTCTCTTAGAAGGTTTTGCGGTGCCGATATCCATCCCCCGGTAAAATAGGCGCGAATCGGCTGAAACGATCTCGCCACCCAGGCGTTCTGCCAATTGCAGGGCAATTTCGGTTTTCCCCACTGCGGTGGGACCAAGGATGACCACCAGCGGGATTGGCGCTCCTTGCTCCGGAGCGGTTTCAGGATTGGACTGCATTTTCAAAATGGGTGATCAAAGGCGGGCGGTTGCCGCTGAAACGTTGAATGGCAATTACATCGATCCGCCAGGCGCCTTCCACTTGCGGGTGTTCCTGGATGTAATGTTGGGCAGAGCTCAAAATATGGGCTTGCTTGCGTTGGTTGATCGACTCTTCCGGCAATCCAAACTTTGTGGAAGTGCGCGTCTTTACCTCAATAAAAACGATCACCCCATCCTTACTGGCGATTAAATCTATCTCCCCATAGGGGGTGCGTGTGTTCATCTCAAGGATGGTGTAATTATTTTTGGTAAGATGATTGGCTGCCAGGTTCTCACCCCAGCGCCCAAGAGATTGTTTGGAGTTCTTCATGTAAGCAGATCTTCCAGAAACTGAGAGATCCTTCTGCTCAATGGCCGCTTGCGGTGGCGAGCTCTTTCGATGGTTTCTTCGTAAAGGTCAAGCATGGTCCGGGTTGTTTTTTCAATGGCATACTGTTCGGAGGCTTTTTGAGCATTACGACCCATTTCCAGGCGCCGGTCATGCTCAGAGATCAAGCGTACCATTTTCGCAGTGAAGGCGGCCAGGTCTTCTGTCGCCAGGTAGCCGGTTGCGCCATCCTCTACAGTATCGCCAACCCCCGGAGACTGGATTCCCAAAACAGGCAATCCGGCAGCCATCGCTTCGATGACTGAAAGCGGATGCACCTCTGTAACGGAGGCGGTCAGAAAGGCATCCGACATATGCAGGTAACCCGGCAGCTTATCATAGGTCACCATACCGGTAAAAATCACCTTTTCCTGAATGCCCATCGCCTGGACACGGTCTTCAAAATTATCCCGTTCAGGTCCATCGCCGACGATCAGCAAGCGAGCTTTGTCGTAAGCCTGGGAGATACCGGCGAACGAACGCAACATGAAGGGTATGTTCTTTTCTGGACCCAACCGGCCAACGTAGATCATGACAATATCATCCGAATTGAATCCAAACTGCGTCCGGTCCTGGATAGCATCGCAGTTCAGAAATGGCTTGATATCGACTCCGTTTGGGACAACTTGAATTGATACATCCACCCCAAACTTAACCAGGATTTCGCGCATTCCAGCTGAAGGCGCGATGATCTGGTCGCATGCCCTACAAAAGGCCGGCATATATGCATGCAGCATCGTTTCCCCAATCACGTCAGGAAGGATGGGCAGGTAAGCGTGCGCGTATAAATCATAGCGAGTATGGTTCGTGAAAACGAGTGGAATCCCCCTCGGGCGGCATATTCTTAAACCAATTGACCCGCTTAGAAAGGGGTGATGCACATGGACGAGATCCATGGTTTGCAGGAGCTTGCGGGCTTCTCGCTTATACCGGTAGTTTAGATAATATCCGGTGTCAACAATGGGTACACCCCCACTGCGGATAATGTTGGGTTCCTCATCTTTGTAATCCTCATCTCCGAAAGTGAAGACATACACCTCGTGACCGGCATTCTCCATTTCGTGTTTGTTCAAAGCGATATAGGTGGTAATCCCGCTGATATGTGGTTTATAGGCATCTGCCATCATACCGATGCGCATAGATTATATCTCCTCTGTTGGCTCTCTGTTGCCCTTCCCACCTGAAAGGATAGCCGCGCATTTTTCCGTATTCGATCCGCTAATTTGTTGCCAAACTTCCGGTTTCTTCACGGTTCCATGGTGGTCTACCCAAGTTATTTCCAATCCATTTAATTGTTTATTATCCTACGCTTAAGATCGGAAAACGTCAAGTAGCCATTCCTTGGCAGTTGCCCAAATGGCGGGTAAAATCCATTTGTGGTTGAGAGTATGGAAAGCCGTTATTTACCGAGCGCCGACAGGTTGAGCATGCTGGCTGCAGTGATCCTGTTGGCTTATTCTCTGACGCCCTTTGTTGATCTGCCCGGGCGTGATATTTCAATCGAATTGCCCGGTTTTTTCCTGTCTGTTGAGATCAATATTCGCACAGCGGTGGCTTTCCTGGTCGCATGCCTTACTGCCAGCGGTGTAGATTGGTTGTTGCGCGATCATCCAGCCATCGCAGAAGGATCTACGGTCCAACACTGGTTCCTGCCATCTCTAACGGCTTGGGTACTGGGGCTGTCCCTTTTCCAGCTTCCATTTGGAATGGTGTGGTTGGCCGTTTTTGCCACCGGTGGCATCCTATTAATGCTGGTAATGATTGCGGAGTATATTGTTGTCGATCCACAAGATATCCGCTATGCACTTGCCTCTGCTGGGCTGATTGCAGTTTCTTTTGCCCTTTTCCTGACCCTTGCCATTGTCCTGCACTCTGCCGGAACGCGCTTGTTTCTGATCTTACCGGCGTTAATGCTGGCGGGCGGATTGGTGAGCTTGCGGACCCTGCGCCTGAGAACCCAATCCAGTTTGGACTTCTTGGCAACTCTGGTGACTGTGTTGGTATTGGGGCAGTTTGCTGCTGCATTGCATTACTGGCCTCTTAGTTCAATCACCTATGGCTTGGCGGTTCTAGGACCCACATATGCTATGACCACCCTGGTCAGTGGCTTGGACGAAGGAAAGTCGTTGCGTCAGGCCATGCTTGAGCCAGCTTTGGTTCTCTTAGTCGTTCTGATAGCTGCGCTATGGACACGCTAATAAATGGCATCTGCATCCGCCAAGAGCACTGTGACGAAATGCGCTCGGATGTTGAAGACCAACTCCCAAATGAAGCTTGTGGGTTGGTGGCGGGTAAAGACCGGTGCTCGGTCAGGGTCTTCCCCATAAAAAATATCCTGGCAAGTCCAATCCGGTTCAGGCTTGATCCTCAGCAGCAGTTGGATGCCATGTTGTCGATGGAAGAGCAGGGATTTGACATGATGGCTATTTATCATTCGCACCCTGCTGGACCGCCTCATCCATCGGTTACAGATATTGTTGAATCAGCCTACCCAGATGTTGTGAACCTCATCTGGTATCCACAAGGAGGGGAGTGGCGCTGTCGTGGATTTATCATCACAACAGATCAAATGGTAGAGGTGACGCTCGACATTTTGGGAGAAAAGTAACTTTTACCCGTGGAATGTGTTTCTCAAAGTGAAAGCTTTCTGAGCTTTTAGGAGAAGATGAATTGTTGGATGTTTCATCCGCCTCCGTCGAATGATACATCCAACAATTCAACCTGATTTTGATGATCGAGAACTCAGAATCAAATGGAAGAGCCAGCGCTCTTCGACGCCCATTCCTGAGTATGGAGAGAAAATTATGCAAATTCTGCTTGCATTGGGTATGCTCACCCTTGCCTATGTGATTGGCTCTATTCCATTTGGATTGGTTATTGTTAAGCTGACAACAGGTCAGGATATTCGCGATATTGAGAGCGGCCGGACGGGGGGAACAAATGCTATGCGGGCTGCTGGCTTTTGGGCGGGGCTGTTTACGGCATTGTTTGATATGCTCAAAGCTACAGTGATGGTTTGGGTGGCAAAAGTTATCTTTCCTTTAGAAACGTCTTTAGGAAATGCCTGGCTGCACATCCTGTCTCCCCTGGCTGTGATCCTGGGTCATAATTATTCAATTTTTCTCATTAGGCGAAATGAATCTGGGCGTCTTCGCTTGCGGGGGGGAGCTGGAGGAGCTCCATGTGTGGGTGGTTCCGTAGGGATGTGGGCGCCGTCCTTCATGATAATAGTGCCATTGGCCGCGGCCATTCTTTTTGGCATTGGTTATGCCTCTGTCACAACCATGAGTGTCGCCTTGCTCTCGACGATTACCTTTACCATCCTGGCAATCATGGGGTTGGCGCCCTGGCAGTATGCCTTGTATGGTATTTTTGCTGAAATTCTATTGGTGGTAGCCTTACTTCCAAACATCAGAAGGCTTATTGCCGGGCAGGAACGGCTGGTCGGTTGGCGAGCTCGCCGAAAACAAAAGCCCCAATAAGGATAAGGTCTAAGAACTATTCTTCCTCGTCGTATAAATCATCCTCTTCTTCAGCGACCAGTAGCGGCTCTCCATAGAGCTGCCGGTAGAGGGCTCTTAAGTTGCGTCTGTGCAATTCTTGTGCAAGCCCTCCGATCAACACCCGGCTTTTTCCACATTCATCCACATTGATTTCGTCTAGCATATCGAAGGGGTACTTTCTGCGGGATGCCTTCCGCACTGCTTTGCGGATGGTAGAAAGGTAGGCCAGGTTCTCTTTTATCGATCCTTCGATTTCTCCGCGCAGAACGATGTCTCCATGGCCCTGGACTACATTCTCCAATCCCATTTTCCCGATTTTTTTGTACGAGGAGATCATGTCATCGATATCTCCATCAACGACATAGGGCATAGGCATAAAAGCATCTCCGGCGAATAAGACTCGATCCTCCTCAACCAGGACGCCGAGATTATCTGCGCTATGTCCGGGCAGGGGGATCAAGATCAGGTTCTTCTTTCCTACCCT
The DNA here is from genome assembly GCA_046485135.1 of Anaerolineales bacterium. Taxonomy (GTDB): domain Bacteria; phylum Chloroflexota; class Anaerolineae; order Anaerolineales; family UBA4823; genus CAZAQS01. Next base: position 30,958 of record JAWOHN010000207.1, read on the forward strand.
GAGCGTTAGATTGTCATCATTAAAGGTTATATGCGGAAGGATAATTTTCACCTGTCGGAAGGCAATATTGTGTTTCTGAACTTGCTCCAAGGAAGGGATACCGCGCTCGATTAACCACTGCCGGCAAAGTGAATGAGAGATCACTGTTGTTCCGGGGAAGAAACAGTTACCCCAGCTATGGTCAGCATGGTAATGGGTGTTAATAATATAGCGGACAGGGACTTCCAGTTCTTGTTCGATGAAGTCGCGAATGGCCAAAGCTTCTTCGGGGGTTGAAAGCGTGTCAATCAAAACCGCCCAGTTTGGGCCAATCACTGCTCCTGCAGTAACCTGGGCGTAAATCTCACTTTGAAAAGAGTATACATTGTCAGAAACTCGTTCGTGTTGAAGCATATATTTACCCCGCGGTTAAGTATTTTGGAGGGTACCCCGCACACCCCAATTTCCGGCCGTCTCCGGTTAAGCTATGTCGCTGTTATCAAATTCAAAGCTGCCAAACAATTTTTAGAATAGCACAAAACGGATTGAAAAGTCAAGAACATTTTACATAATATCAATTTTCATCAGGAGTACTCAGGTTTTTCCCCCTAATATTCGGGATTCACTAACAACTTTTTAGCACACCCATTTCCAGCCATACTTGACCAGATTGTAGGGAACGGTGTATAATTTTTTCAATAATTCAACCTGATATTCTTTGATATATATCTCCGGGAGGAGTAAGTGGGTTTGTAGCTGCCAGAGAAGGAGTGGTCCAGGCTGAAAACCCCCGCAGGTTTCCCCCACTGAATGTCGCCCGGATGGATTGCCGAAGAACCCGGAAGAAAACTCTCTTCTGCCAGTAGACCGGCACGGGGCTGCCCGTTACAGCAGAGCTGCGATCGGCGCCAAATCAGGTGGCCTGTCGGGGTGTTGAGAGCGCTGGATCAAACTCTAGCGAAATGAGGTGGTACCGCGGAAGGTTGGCCCTTTCGTCCTCATTGGACGAAAGGGTTATTGGTTTAATCAAAGCAAACCCGGATATTGGGGTGTTGGGTAAGTGTTTATGCTCTACGCCCTCCTGTTCCCCGGACATTTTCTGGCTGAGTTGAACGACAACGAGGACATATGGAAAAACATAATCTACCCAAAGCTTATGATTTTAAATCCACAGAGGAACGGATCTACTCCTGGTGGGAAGAGAACGGCTTCTTTCAACCAACCAATGATCCCTCCAAACCAGATTTTGATCCCTCCATCCAACCCTTTGTGATCTCGATCCCGCCACCCAATGTCACCGGAGAGCTTCACCTGGGACATGCTTTGTTCGTGTCGATGGAAGATCTGATGGTCCGCTACAATCGCATGAAAGGAACGCCCACCCTGTGGGTACCGGGCAGCGACCATGCCGGGATTGCCACGCAGATGCAGGTCGAAAAATCTCTCGCCCGGGAGCATCTTACCCGCGAACAGATTGGGCGGGATGAATTTCTAAAGCGTACCTGGGCCTGGAAGGAAAAATACGGCGGGATCATCACAGACCAAATCCGCCGACTGGGGGCTTCCTGCGATTGGACGCGTGAGCGTTTTACCTTGGACGATGGGCTTTCTCGCGCTGTCCGGGAGGCATTTGTGCGTTTATATGAGAAGGGATTGATATACCGCGGCCCGCGCTTGATTAACTGGTCTCCAGGTTTGAAGACCGCCGTTTCAGATTTGGAGGTGGAATATTCTGAAGAGCCTGGTTGGTTGTATTACTTTAAGTATTTGATCATCCAAGATGGAGAAGCTGAGGATGAATACATACCGGTAGCTACCACTCGCCCCGAAACGATCCTGGGTGATACAGCGGTTGCCGTTCACCCAGAAGACCCACGCTATCAGAAGTACATAGGTTCCAAAGTCAGGGTACCCATCTTGGGCCGTGATATACCGGTCATCAGCGATGAGTACGTCGATCGTGAATTTGGCACCGGTGCGCTGAAAATTACCCCAGGGCACGATCCAAATGATTATGAAATTGGGCGCCGGCATGGATTGGAAATCATTTCTGTTTTGGATGAAGCCGCGCGGGTCAACGCAAATGGGGGTCCGTACCAAGGTCAGGACCGTTTTGAATGCCGGGAAAACCTTTGGGAAGATATGCGCACGGCTGGTTTGGTTCTAAAAGAGCAGCCATATACCCTGAATGTGCCCCGCAGCCAGCGAGGAGGGGAAATTGTTGAACCCATGATTTCCACCCAATGGTTTGTCCACATCGAACCATTGGCCCGGGCAGCCCTGCAGGCTGTGCGGGAGGGTCACATACGAATTATTCCTGAGCGTTTTACCAAGGTGTACTATAACTGGCTGGAAAATATTCAGGATTGGTGCATCTCCCGCCAGTTGTGGTGGGGCCATCGTATCCCCGTATGGTACTGCCAGGATTGCGGAGATATGTTTGCCTCGCGCACAGATCCACATTCCTGCGAAAAATGTGGCGGAACTGACCTGGAGCAAGATCCAGACGTGCTAGATACCTGGTTCTCCTCCGGGTTGTGGCCATTTTCAACCTTGGGGTGGCCTGATGAGACAACGGACTTAAAATACTTCTACCCCACTTCTGTGCTTGAGACAGGCTACGACATCTTGTTCTTCTGGGTGGCGCGCATGATCATGATGGGCATGGAGTTTACCGGTCAGGCGCCTTTCCATACGGTCTATCTGCACGGTTTAATCCGGGATGAAACGGGTCGTAAGATGAGCAAGAGCTATAGCAATATGGTTGATCCGTTGATCGTCATGGATAAATTGGGCACGGATGCCCTTCGTTTTACGCTGCTGGTTGGGTCTTCACCCGGTAATGACACCAACCTGAGTGTCAAAAAGGTAGAAGCCAACCGGAACTTCGCCAACAAGGTCTGGAATGCTTCCCGCTTTGTTATCCACGCCATCAATCAGGCGCCAGTCGAGGCACAGGCCGAGGCACGTTGGACATTGGCTGACCGTTGGATTCGCGCCCGTCTGGCTTCCCTCGAGCGGGACGTGGAGCGCTTGTTTAAGAACTACCAGTTTGGCGAGGCTGGACGGCAAATCTACGATTTCTTCTGGAGTGAGTTTGCTGATTGGTATGTGGAGGTTGCTAAACTTCAGCTCAAAGAAGGCGACGACCGGGCTTATGATACCGTCCAGACCCTGGTTCACGTCCTGGATACTAGCCTGCGCTTGCTGCACCCTTTTACTCCCTTTGTTACAGAGGAGCTTTGGGGTCATCTGAAACAGGCTGTCTCCGCTCACCCTGGTTTGTCCGCCAGGAATTTGCCTCCTGATCCTGAGTTAGGGCGATGGGAGCAGGCTTTGATTGTAGCGCGCTGGCCCGAGCCAACCGAAGAAGAAGCCTGGGAATCTCAAGTCATCAGTGAGTTTTCTTTGGTGATGGATCTGATCCGGGGCATCCGCAACCTGCGCGCTGAGAAAAACGTGCCGCCTGGCAAGCTTATCCCAGCCAATCTGGTTGCTTCTGGCCGGCCTTTTGAGATCATGCAATCCCAGTTGAAGACGATCGCAGCTTTGGCATATCTGGATGCAAGCCATCTGGTCTTGACCAACGAGCTTTTAACACCATTGCCTGGGAGCATCTCCCTGGTGGTTGGCCCGTTGGAGGTTTATCTTCCCCAAGACGGTATGTTGGATCTGGAAAGCGAGCGGATGCGCATGGAGAAAGAGCTGGGTGAAGCGCAGGCTCAGATTGATCGTCTCGAAAAGCTGCTTGCCAGCCCTTTTACGCAGAAAGCACCAGCTGCTGTGGTAGAAAAAGAGCGCGACCGGCTGGAGGAATTCAAAGAAATAGCTGAGAAGCTCAGGCGGCAACTCAAGTCTCGTTAGCCAGGCTGTTCAGGATTGCCGGCGCCAAGCCGGTCAGGTCCTGCAACTGTGCAGATGTGCTCTGCAAGAACTTCTGACGAAGGTGAGGCGCGCCGATCAATAAGCCAGGAACTGCATGATATGTGTGACGGCGGGTACTCAGGTCTTCCAGGTTGCCGTGATCAGATGTGATGATGATCAAATCCTGATCCATATGCCAGGCCTCCAATAAACCACCCAAGACCCGGTCAAAGTCTGTGAGGAGTGAACAGGCTGCTTTCATGTCTTGCCGGTGACCAGCATAATCGCTGAGCCAATACTCAAAAAAACTGAAATCGTTGGCTTGGGCCAGTTTTGCCAGTTGCCGCCCGGCCCGGTCAGGGCTGATTGCTGGTATACCCGAGATACCCAGATGGTCGCGCCAGCCTGCGCCAGTGAAATCGGCTGATAGCGCCAGTCCGGCCGATAAATCAATGCTCGTTTTCAGGCGCAAACCGGCTTGTGTGACTGCCAAAGGGATTGATGAATAGATCCGCCGCCTGGATTGAATGGCTTCAAAGTAACGTGGTGGGTAGGCATTCAAGAAGTCTATCTGTAGCCCATTGGCCTTTAGCTGGCTGAACAAATTCCCATTGACCAGGTAAGCGGCTACCTCCTGGTTTGGTTTGGGACCGTAGTGATAGCCGATCTTTGCTGGTACATTGATGCCGGTTAAAAGGCTGGCCTGACCGGTGGCTGATTGAGGCAATCCCGGCACACCCAGGCAGGCATCCAAAGCCAGCAGAGTGGCCTGGCTCGATTCGTTGGGAGCGCTTGCTGCCACCAGTTTTTGCCCTGTGAGGAGCGCCTGTAGATTTGGCATTTCTGTGGCTGACAGGGGGTTGGTGGCGGGGTCATCTGCTCCTAGACCAACCCCATCTAAAAAGAAAAACAAGCATCGCACGGGTTTAAGCTCTCTTTTTTTGGAATTTTAACCACGCCGATGGACGTTTTCCGCGCTCGCTGCCGTCCTGCCGGTCTACCAGCCTAAAATGATCAGACAAGGCTTGCACGTCCGCCTCCACCAACCCTGGTCCATTTTCAGCAGGGTCGCGAAAGAAAACATAGGACAAAAAGGCGCCATCTTTGGCCAACAAGCGTTCCAGATTGCGGGTATATTCTGTTCTTTCTTCTGCAGACAGGCTGTGGAAGCAACCGATATCCAGAATCAGGTCAAAAGGTCCCTGTACATTTTTAGGTTGGGATACATCCCCGACCCGCAAATCGATGTGCAAGCCAGCTTTCCTGGCTTTCTGTTTGGCTGAACGGATGGCGCGGCTGGCAAAGTCAATGCCGGTAACCTGCCAGCCGTGCCGAGTCAGCGTAATCGCGTTTGTCCCCGTACCGCAGCCGAGATCGAGAGCTTTGCCAGCAGGATGGCTGTGAATAAAGGCCATCAACTCAGGTGGAGATATGCCCGTATCCCAGGGTGGAGGACCAGGGAGCCAATACATCAGCGTGTACTTGAGCCGGTTTCTGAAAGACATGATGGTTGATTTTACTATAGACAACTTCGCCGACATACCTTAAAATCTGTCTGCTATAATCATAAACGAAGAAAGGTCCAATTCATGAAAGAATATTCTACTGAGTTTATCCGTAACATTGCTATGGTTTCTCACAGCGGTGCAGGTAAGACCATGCTAGCGGAAGCCTTCCTGCACTTTACTGGCGCAACCACCCGATTAGGAAGGATCGAGGACGGCACCACAAGTGCTGATTTTGAGGAAGAAGAGCAACGCCGTGGTCTCTCCCTTTCAACCTCAATTATTCCTGTTGAATACAATGATGTAAAAATCAATTTATTGGACACCCCCGGATACACGGACTTCGTAGGCGAGGTCATTTCTGCGTTTCGGGTTGCAGATGGGGCTCTGATCCTGGTAGACTCGGTCGCGGGCGCGGAGGTTGGCACCGAAATCGCCTGGGCAAACTGTGATCGCTACGAGCTACCACGCTTTGTTGTGATCAATAAAATGAACAGGGATAATGCAAATTTCCGCAAAGCCCTGGATTCAGTCCAGCAGATTTCCGAGACCAGGCTGATCCCCGTCCAGCTTCCCTGGGGAGAACGAGCTGAATTTAACGGTGTGCTGGATCTGCTCACCATGAATGCCTATCCCGGAGATGGTTCCAGCTCCCAGGAAATTCCTGCAGAGTTTATGGACGAGGTGGAAAACGCCCGTATGGAGCTGATAGAAGTGGCTGCTGAGGGCGAAGACGCCTTGCTGGAGAAATATCTGGAGGGGGAAGAACTAACCAGCGCAGAAATTCTGCAAGGACTTTCAACTGTCGTCAGATCTGGCAGCTATGTGCCGGTCTTTGTCGCTGCCGGCCTGGCGGAGATCGGATTGAAGCCCTTGCTGGATGCGATTGTTGGCCTAATGCCTGCTCCCAATGAGCGCCCACCGGTAATTGCCCAGGGAAAAGATGGCGAAGAACAATTATCGGGCAGCAATTCTGGACCACTGGCTGCTTATGTTTGGAAAACGACCGCTGATCCCTTCGTTGGCAGGATCACCTACTTCCGGGTTTATTCTGGTACGATCAACTCTGATAGCAGGGTGTGGAATCCAAACAAAAGTGTTGAGGAGCGGCTGGGCACCTTACATCTGTTGCGCGGGAAAGAGCAAATTGGTGTAAAAACAGTACACTGTGGTGATATTGCTACAGTTTCCAAGTTAAATCAAACCGCAACGGGTGATACCCTGTGTGATAAGGGGCATCCGCTTGTGTTAGCATCCCCAGAATACCCGCACCCCCTGTACAGCGTAGCTGTATTCCCCAAATCCCAGATTGATTCCGGGAAAATCAGCCCCACGCTTAACCGTCTGGCGGAAGAGGATCCAACGTTAACCTGGCGTCAGGAGGTCAGCACCAACCAGACCATTCTGCAAGGCATGGGTGACCAGCATATCGATGTTGCCATCCGCAAAGCTGAGAGCAAGTTCCAAACGAACCTCAATATCGAAGAACCCAAAGTGCCTTTCCAAGAGACCATCACCAAGCTGGGGGCGGCGATGTACCGTCATAAGAAACAAACTGGTGGCTCAGGTCAATTTGGCGAGGTGCATATGCGGGTTGAGCCATTGCAGGACCAGGACTACGAGTTCTCCAATGATGTATTTGGTGGATCAATCTCCTCCAGTTATATGCCTGCAATTGATAAAGGGATCAAGAGCGTTATGAAAGAAGGGGTGCTGGCTGGCTACCCCATCAAGAATGTCAAAGTATCCGTGTACGATGGTAAAGAACACCCGGTCGATTCAAAGCCAGTAGCATTTGAGATTGCTGGTCGAGAAGCCTTCAAATTGGCGGTAAAAGATGCCTCGCCGGTTCTGCTCGAGCCGATCATGCATGTGCGTATTACTGTACCCGAAGCAAATATGGGTGATGTTTTGGGCGATTTGAACACTCGCCGGGCGCGGGTGCAGGGCATGGATACCGATCGGGGGCGTTCGGTAGTAACCGCTCAGGTGCCCCTGGCTGAGATGCAGCGCTATACGACCGACCTGCGTTCGATCACCGGTGGCCGGGGCGTATTTGGCATGGAATTCTCTCATTACGAGGTGGTACCAACGCATATTGCCCAGGAAGTCATCAATACTCGCCAAAAAGAGATGGCGGCTGCCAGGGAAGAGTAATAATAACTGCAACTGCTCTGGCCAAAGCCTTTGCAGAAAGAAATTTCTCAACAGGTGTTCGTGGGGCCACATGCGTCCCCACGAACACCTGTTTTTTGATGATTTCTCTAATGATTTGATCCGTCTGCCAATCCGGTACGGGTGAAGATTATCGGCGCCAAGCCTGAGATCCATCCACCTATCAATGCATAGCGGAAGTAGCGAAAGGCAAAGCCTACCATGTTTTCTCCCCCTGGGAGCAGCACCCCCAGCCCTCGCCAGATCAACAAGACTCCTATGACACCGATAACAAAGCGCACAGCGCGTTTCCAATACGCGCCACCGGCATTGAAGCCGCCAAAATAGGGTAGCAGGGTTACTCCCGCAATCAATCCAAACAAAGCGCCAGAGTTGGAGACAATTCCGGATAAGGATAGTGGATTGATCGGCTCTGCATCTGGGTTTGCAGATGCTGCGTTCTCCACCCAGATCTGGGGGATCGTCCAATCACTGAGACTTGCTCTGGTCAATACGCCCAAACCAATCAGGGACAGGGAGATGAGAAAGGCAGCCAGTAATTTCATCACCAGGTTGCGTTTTTGCCACCACGCTTTTATCCGTTCTTCGAGCAACAGATAAGCCAGCAGGATCAGTAATCCCAACAACCAACCAGACAGCACGTCTTGGGGGAAATGTACGCCAACATATAAGCGCGATATCCCGGTAAAGAAAATGACAACTGCGGCTGCCATCCACAACCAGGGTTGCTTGTAAGCGCTTGCCAGCCCACCCCAAACGGCAGCTGCGTTCTGGGAATGACCGGAGGGAGCTCCAAAAGAGGTCTCCGTGATCGCTGCCCGGATTTCGGGGCTGTACCAGTAGGGTCGTGGACCATGCAAAATCAGTTTGAAGACGCTGTTAAGGGTGGCGCTGAAAAGCAACAGTAAACCCAGGCGTAGACCAATGGTCGAGCTGACACACCAATAAACAGCCGGCATGACCAGCAGGAAAAATTCCTCATTACCCAGGTACGAGAAGAATAGCATAGGGAAATCCAGCCAATCTCCAATCCCTTGTAAAAACAAGATTAAGTCAACGCCAAAATTATTGATGCCTTCCATTTCACTCTCCTTTCACTGGTCCGATTTCTGTATCCGGGAATAGCCGCTCTTCAGGGCTAAAAGCCAATGGGTGGTTGTATGGGTGGGTGATTTTGGGGGACTGGAAAATAAAAAACACTGCTCCGACCAGGATGGATATCACCACCAGGCTTAAACTGACTGGATACATCCAGATCGGATTAATAGAATATAGGTAGCCTGCCAACGGCCCAGCCAGGATGATGGCTGCAGAACTGACCGTTTCGGTGATGCCATACGCCAGTCCCATCTTCGATTGTTGGACGAACTCGCGGGTGTGTGCGGAGGCCAGCGAGCGAGCCGTACGGTTGCCCCCCAACAAAAAATATCCAGCCATAAACCAGGGAATTCCTGTTCCGGTCCAAAGCAATAAGGCGAATAGCCCAACCGCGGCCTGCCCAAGCAGAAACCCCTTACGGGCATCAAGCTGACCTAAGACCAGATTCAACACCACCACACCCAGGCTACTGATGGCTCCTAGTTGCCCAATTTGCCCCAGCGACAGGCCCCGTTCGTTTTGCAGAAAATTGGACGATAGCGATTGCGGTAAGAACATGGCGAACACCGCCAGAAAGACAATGCTTAAGTAAAGCAGATAGCGTTTATCGAGTCGAAGCACATTTAACGATTTATCTTTGGAACCTGCTTCTATCGGTTGGGGGCGAATGAAGAAAACCATCAGGGTGGAGACAACAAAGATGCAAGCAGCGATGACATAAACCTGGCGTAGTCCCACCTGATCTCCGATCTGCCCGCCAATGATTGGACCCAGGATAGCGCCAGTGTTGAACGATGCAGAGATCAGGGTGATTGTCCTGCCAATGGATAGTTTGCCGCGTGCAGCGGTTACATAGCTATAAAGTGGAGCCAGCACAAAGATGGTTGTGCTGAAGCTCAACAGACCGATTGTAAACATCAACAAAGAAGAGGCCAGGGCCATGATCCAGGCTGAGCTGAGACCAATCAGCCAGCCTGCAATGATGACCTGCTTCCGTCCAACCCGGTCAGCCAGGTATCCGGCGGGGATATGCGCCAGAGACATGGAGACCCCAACCCCACCCAGGATTGCTCCAATTTCAACCGGGCTAGCGCCCAGTTTTTGCAGGTATAGGGGTTGAAAAAAAAAGAACATCCCCTCTCCAACTCCCCAGGTTGCCATTGATATAGCCAGGAGGATCAGCTCTTTGCTCATCTTAATAATTAGGGGGAATTTATGATGCTACATGCGGCTCCACCGCACGTAGCATCATAAATTCTTCTTATCCCGAATTCGCATTAATATAAAAAAGTTCTCGGGGGAGGTCGCTCAAGCTCTGCGCCCCATTTTCTGTTATAACGATATCATCCTCAATGCGCACCCCACCCCGCCCTGGCAGGTAAATGCCGGGTTCAATAGTAAAGGCCATGCCAGGCGCTAATGGGATGGTATTTTCTTTGTAAATATAGGGCGCTTCGTGACCTTCCATGCCAATGCCATGCCCGGTGCGGTGGGTGAAATATTCTCCATAGCCTGCCTGGACAATAACCGCACGGGTGATAGTGTCAACCTCCCCTGCCGTAATGCCAGGTCTTGCTGCTGCCCGTCCGGCTGCATTGGCTTCGATCACAATTTTTGCGATTTGCTCAAATTCTGCTTCTACCTGGCCTATAGCAAAGCAGCGAGTCAGATCAGAGATATAGCCATTATAGCTGGCCCCCCAATCAATGATGAGCAAATCCCCCGGGGTAAGAACCCGCTCGGTCGGTGTCGCATGGGGGTTGGCGCTGTTGGGGCCTGAGGCCACTATAGGAGAAAAGGGGATACTGGCATCAGAGCCGGCTTTAAGCAGTTGCAGGGTCAGTTCAGCCGCAATCTCTTTTTCGCTCTTACCGGCTTGGAGGAAGGGGATGGTAGCTTCCAGCCCTCGCTGGGCTATGTCCACCGCTTTTTGCATAAAAGACACCTCGCTGGCATCTTTGCGCATTCGTAGGAAGGCTAGAGTCTCCTCCGCGGAGACGAATTCTGCCTGCGGTGCGCCGGCTTCCAAAAGTCGTAGCTCAAGCACCCGCAGCGCACGCGGTTCAACCCCCACTCGGCTATGCACGATCCCACAGGCCTGGGTTGCCAGGCGAAAAACGCCTCCCCAGGTGCGAGGATCTTCACCGTAGGGAAAAGATCTGACCGGATAAGGCAACGTTTTGATCTTGATCATTTCTAGCTCAGGGAAGATCACTGCCGGTGTAGCGCCAGGCACAAACAGGACCACAGCCGGGCGCTCACTTAAGTGAAAGTGCAGCCCGGTCAGGTAGACCATGGTTGGACCAGGGTTGATGACCAGTGCATCGAGCCCGGCGCTTTGCATCGATTGATAGAGCTGGTTTTGGCGGGATATAAATTGATTATGGTTTGTTTCCAGGTACATTGCTACCTCCGTTGGGCGAGCAGATTGCCTAATTATAGCCTGATCCGGGTCAAGCGGAGGGATACACTAGTCCTGTGTAAATACTACTGATTTTCACCGATTTATTATGGTCAGGGTATAATATTGTTATGTCTTTCAATCTGCCGTTGTTCCCTCTGAATACCGTGCTTTTCCCCGGGATGCCGCTAACCTTGCATATCTTCGAGGAAAGATACAAACGTTTGATTGCGGACTGCCTTGAGCCACGCCAGCCCTTTGGTGTGGTGCTAATCCGTCACGGAAAAGAAGCTCTGGGACCGCTGGCAGATCCTTACCGTATAGGTTGTACCGCGCGCATCCTGGATGTCCAACCATTGACAGACGGGCGAATGAATATTGTTGCCTTAGGCCAAAAGCGATTCCGGGTATTGGAGCTTTACCAGGAAAAGCCCTATCTGGTCGGTTCGGTTGAGCTTTTCCCCTTGGAGGAAACGAACCGGGCTCAAATGGACCGGACTGGACGCCGGTTGCGCCCGTGGGTTAAACGGTATATGGAGATCTTAACACGGTTAAGTGACGTGGAGCTAGATCCGCAGCATCTACCCAACGATCCCTTAGTGCTGGCTTACCTGGCTGCGGTCTTGCTTCACATCCCCCTCGATAAAAAGCAAGAACTGTTATCCACACCGCGAGCAGTTGATCTTCTAACGGACATGTACAAGCTCTATCGCCGGGAAATAGCCTTGCTACAAGCCATGTTCTTGGAAGCCGATGTGGAGAACGTCGGCCATTTCTCTATCAATTGATCTGCATCGCCTTGGTCTTGAAGCAATATCTCCCTAGGTTCCCGCAACAACCAGCCCACTACCCAAAGATCACCAACGGATCCAGCCGAATTGCCGATCAAGAAAAAGACCAGTGTTGGAAGTGCAAGCAACGGCATTATGGGGATTAAAACAATGCCAACCAGCGTCAAAATAACCAGTGGCGCCAAGGCGACCATAAAATATTGCTGCCGGGGCAGATAGACGCCTTCAGGGGAGGCTGCATAAGCATAAAATACTTTGAATCCAAATTTCGGATGTTTACCTGTAAAGAGCCAAAAGGCCAGGCCATGCACTGCCTCGTGAAGAATGATCATTTAATTGGGTGTCCTTGACATCCATTGTTCGCTCAGGTACAATTCCGGCTACCTTGCTCAAGGGCCTGTAGCGCAGTTGGGAGCGCGCTTCAATCGCACTGAAGAGGTCGGGGGTTCGAATCCCCCCAGGTCCATCGGAAGTTCTGGCTAGCATGATCCATCTTTTATGATATACTGTGCGTTGCCAAATTCCAGGGCCCATAGCGCAGTTGGGAGCGCGTCTCAATGGCATTGAGAAGGTCGTGGGTTCGAATCCCACTGGGTCCACACAAGTTGAGAGAGATCGGTTGACTGGCTGCCTGGGTGTTAACCTTGAGTGAAGGTCGGCTGATCTTTTTTTTCTAAATGTCAGGGTAGGAGTAGTAAGCCATCTGCCAGGGAGCTGGGAAAGCATAGTGGAATCCCAGCCAGGTGCCTGCAGAGCACAGGATTTACTCCAGGGCTGAACTCGCCTGCCATCCCGATGGGAAGACTTCGCTGGTGAGGGTCCGAAATTGGACCTTAGCTAGCGGCGGGTTGCGCCCGTTAGCGCGTTCCTGAGCGGCCCAGTTAAACCGTGCCATGCAACAGGCAAAATCATCCTGGTGGTGGTACACGATCGTAGATTTGGGCAATAAGGGTGGTACCGCGGAGTGATCCTTCGTCCCTTATCAGGCGAAGGATTTTTGTATTCTTAATAACCTACATCCATGCCATTGCGTTTTCCGTGGCTGGGATGACTTCCAAAAAAGCCTCTACAACCTGGGGGTCGAATTGTTTGCCGCCTAGTTGGCGAAGCTCGCCAGCGGCCTCCTGGTGGCTGCGGCCTTTGCGGTAGCGGCGGTCGGAAGTCATGGCATCGTAAGCATCGACCACCGTTAAGATACGCGCTCCTAAAGGGATTTGCTCGCCTTGTAACCCTTCCGGATAACCGCTGCCGTCGTATTTTTCCTGGTGTGCATAGATGACCGGGGCAATATGGGAAATCGCTTTGAGAGATTGCACGATATTTGAACCGACAGTGGGATGCAGTTTCATCACTTCCCATTCTTCATCGGTAAGAGGACCAGCTTTGCTCAAGACTTTATCTGGGACGCCAATTTTTCCGATATCATGCAGTAAGGCAGCCCAATAAATCGAACGGGTTTCATCCTCATTGCATTCCAATTTGCGAGCAGTGGTTTTGACCCATTTGGCGACCTGAGTGCTGTGGTGACCGCTGGGAGAGACTCTTGAATCGATGTACCGGGATAGATAAAGTAACAGTTTGATCCAAAATGACTGCAGATTTTTATCCATACCTTTTATCGTTATCCTTTTTGGGATTCTCTCTTTATTATTTTGACAATAAATTTGTTGCAAATTTCATACCAAACTATGTTCCTGGCGGAAAATAAGAACGCCCATTACCCCGCTTTGAGAGCACTGCGGTTATAATCGCCAAGTCGGTCATTTTTTGGATGAGACCAACCGAGGGTAAGTGGAGAGCTAACCGTTTTCTTGCTAAGCTGAACAATTGCTTTTTGAGCGGGAATTGATCATAATTGAAGGCTTTGGAGTATTAATTACATGAACGATCAACCAGTTTACAATCCGGCGCAAATCGAACCAAAATGGCAAGCCAGGTGGGAGGCGGATGGACTAAACCAGTCAGACATAGACGAAGGCAGTCCGAAACACTATGCACTGACCATGTTGCCGTACCCATCAGGAGACCTGCATATCGGGCATTGGTATGCGATGACTCCCTCTGATGCACGAGCCCGCTTCATGAAGATGCGCGGGTATAACGTGCTCTTTCCGATTGGTTTCGACGCGTTTGGCTTGCCGGCAGAGAATGCTGCTATCCAGCGCCGCATCCATCCCAAAGAGTGGACATATGCAAACATCGACCGCATGCGGGTGCAATTGAGAAGCATGGGCGCCATGTTTGATTGGCGCAGGGAAGCGGTCTCTTCGGATCCGGGATACTTACGCTGGACACAGTGGTTCTTTACACGATTATTCAAGCATAACCTGGCTTATCGGAAGTGGTCGCCCGTAGACTGGTGTCCGAATTGCAATACCACCCTGGCCCGGGAACAGGTCTGGGGGGACGACCGGCATTGTGAACGCTGCGGCACGCCGGTGATAAAGAAAGACCTCAACCAGTGGTTCTTTAAAACCACCAGTTATGCTGAAGAATTACTGGATTTTTCGCAACTCGATTGGCCTGAGCGGGTGCAGGCTCTGCAGACCAACTGGATCGGGCGCTCAGAAGGCGCCATGGTCCACTTTTCGGTGGACACGGAGAGTTTGCCTGTGGGGGTGAGCCTCACACCCGAGCAAGCCCGCCTGACAGTATTTACCACTCGTCCCGACACATTATGGGGGGCCACCTTCATGGTTTTGGCCCCTGAACATCCCTTGGTGTCCATTATCACCTCTCAGGCTCAGAAGGAAGAAGTTGAGGCGTATGTTCAGTTTGCAGCCCGCCAATCGGATATCCAGCGTGAAGCCATTGACAAGGATAAGACCGGTGTGTTCACCGGCGCATATGCTACCAACCCTGTCAATGGCAAATCGATCCCTATTTGGATTGCTGACTATGTATTGATGACCTACGGCACCGGCGCGATCATGGCTGTGCCCGCTCACGATGAGCGCGACTTCGCCTTTGCCTTGAAGTTTGGCCTGCCCATCTTGCCGGTGATTGAGCGGGTGGATGGTCTGACTCGCTCATATGCTGTAGCTGGCAGCATGCAATCTGGTTTTGGGCAGGCGTTGGAAGCAAAAGGGATACCATTCCGAGCAGACGCGGGCGCTTATTTCGTTGAGATTCCACCTGAAGCCATCGACAGTTATGTGGAACTGGCCATACGTTATCTGTCTCCTGGCTATTGGAATGAGGTAGTCGGTGCTGCCTGGTTGTTCATTTTCTCTGATGGCGTGCAGGTATGGGATTCGGTCGAAAGTGAGACCAGAATCCTGGCACGCTGCCAGGAGTTGGAGCCAGGTGTGCGCAACAAGCGCACATTGATGGAAATGTTGTGGGCGGTTGAATTCTACCGGGATTCTTTATACCATCATGATTATGGCAAGATGATCAATTCCGGTGAGTTTAGCCATACCCCCGGTGAAAGCGCCCGGCAGGAGGTCACCCGCTACTTGGAAGAGAAAGGTAGCGGCAGGTATACGGTCAACTATCGCCTGCGTGACTGGTTGATCTCCCGCCAGCGCTATTGGGGGCCGCCAATTCCCATTGTTTTCTGCCAAGAACATGGCGAGGTCCCCGTTCCAGATGAGGATTTACCCGTTTTGCTCCCGGATGATGTTGAATGGTTGCCCACTGGGGAAAGTCCACTCAAACTACACCCTACCTGGAAAATGACTACTTGTCCGGTGTGCGGCGGGCCTGCTGAGCGCGAGACCGATACACTGGATACATTCATGGATTCCTCCTGGTATCACCTGCGTTATCTGAGCCCACATTACGACCAAGGCCCCTTTGATCCCAAGGAATATGATTACTGGATGCCGGTAGATACCTATACGGGAGGCATCGAGCATGCCACGATGCATCTGATCTATACCCGCTTTTTTCACAAAGCCTGCCGAGACATGGGCATTACTCAAGGGGACGAGCCCATGATCCAACTGCGCAACCAGGGCATTATTTTGGGTGAAGACTCAGAGAAAATGTCGAAGAGTCGCGGCAACGTAGTTGCACCCGACGAGTTGGTTAACCGCTATGGAGCCGATACGGTGCGGGCTTATCTGATGTTCTTTGCTCGTTGGGAGATGGGCGCGCCCTGGAATAGCAGCGGCATCGAGGGTACCATTCGCTGGTTACGCCGGGTTTGGGCGCTGGTGACAGAGCCAGGAGGTCGTGGAAAACCTGATGACCAGGTTATGCGCTCACTGCGCCGAAAAGTCCACCAAACGCTTCGCCAGGTGACGCATGATTTCGAGAATTTTGAGTTTAACACCATTGTTTCTGCATTGATGGAGTTATTAAACGAAATGTACAGGGCACGTGAGCATGGTGCAGTGAACACAACAGCCTGGAAAGAAGCTATGGATGTATACGTTCGCATGATGGCGCCAGTCACGCCTCATATTGCCGAGGAACTGTGGAGCAGAATGGGCAAACCATACTCCGTTCATGCTCAGCCCTGGCCCGAGGTGGACCATGATGCTGCAGCAGATGACGTAGTTACATTGGTTGTTCAAGTTAATGGAAAAGTCCGTGATCGGATCACTGTTTCGGTCAATATTAGTGATGAAGAGGCCCAGTCCACAGCCCTTTCTTCGCCAGCAATCCAGAATCTAATGGAAGGAAAATCACCGCGAAAAGTGATTGTGGTATCGGGCAAGCTGGTCAATATTGTAATTTGAGCTTTGGAGTGATCTCCGGCTGGCTATTTGTCTCGAATTCACAGTATTTAGGTTACCTTCATCTTTGAGATGCAGAAAACCTGGGATAATTAGATCCTATGGAGACGAGCTCATCATCTCAATCTGAGGTTCGCTGGTGGGATCCTCTGGCAGCAGTTCTGCTGATCTGCGTGCTGTTGACGGCTGCTGCTCGCTTAATAGTCACACAATGGACAGACGGGTTAGATCTTGTCCGAACTCTGGCGGTTTTGGGGGCGATTTTAGGTCTGGTACTCGGACAAACCAGGTTCTCTCCTCGGACAGCTGTATTCTTTGGCGTTGTTTACGGCATTTTTTTGATCCCCTGGCAACTTGGCTTGACCTTAGCAGAAGATATCCTGTGGAAAGAACGGGTTATTACCTTGAGCAGTCGTTTGGGGGCAACGCTTGAGGAACTGCTTCGCTCGAAAGCAGTTAGCGACAATATCCTTTTTCTTTTTTTAATGGCTTGTGTTTATTGGGGCTTTAGCCTGCATGCTGGTTATACCCTCACCCGCCACGCCAACGCCTGGAGAGCTGCGCTTCCGATTGGCTTCACTGCTATGATCATCCAGGCTTATGATCCTTTGCTGACGCGCCGGGCTGGTTTTCTGGCTGCCTTGCTCTTATTTGCGATCTTGCTTGTTGCCCGGATGAATTTTATCCAGCGTCGGGCAAATTGGAAAACCAACCGCACCTATATCCCACCGGATATTGGCTACGACTGGATTCGTTTTACCCTGGTTGTGGCGATTCTAATCGTTGCGGTTGCCTGGACTGTTCCAGTTCTGGCCGATACGCTGCCAGCCGTGGAGGAGGCCTGGCAACAAGCCCGGAAGCCTTGGGTTGAGCTCCAGGATCGCATGAGCAACCTCTTTGGTACTTTGCAGGCTTCGGTGGGTATCTACAACGAGTATTACACCGACACATTTTCTTTAGGACTTGGTAGCCCACTTACCGACGAACCTGTTTTGGCTATCCAGGCGCCACCACGTGGATTTCCAGGACTGCGCTTTTACTGGCGGGCTTATGCTTATGACCAGTTTGCGGATGGGCGTTGGCTTAGCACTGCCAATTCGACGATCAATATGGGACCGGAAGATCCGATCTTGTCCTCCATGGATGCACCTGGGCGTTTGACAGCTTCATTTGTGTTCACTCCCCAAAATCCGATTGCTACCTTGTTCACTGCCCCTCAACCTTTATGGGTCAGCCTGGATGCAACCGCTCACGTAAACACTGCCACCGGGGGTTCTCCAGACATTGTCGCTATTGAGGCGAACCGGCCCGTCTTCCGCGGCGATGGATATGAGGTGCGTTCTTCTCTGGCAGCGGCAACTGAGATGGACATCCGCCAAGCGGGTACGGATTATCCTGAGTGGGTTACAGAGCGCTATCTGCAGCTGCCGGATGACATCACACCTCGCACGATTGAGCTAGCCCAAAGAATAAGTGAAAATTTCGATAATCCTTATGATATCGCTGTGGCGATTACCGAGTACTTGCGTACTTATGAATATAGTGAAATCATTGACGCCCCACCGCTGAATCAGGAGGTGGTAGATTGGTGGCTGTTTGATTATGGGAAAGGTTTCTGCCAGTATTACGCTACCTCCCAGGTGATTTTACTGCGAATTTTGGGCATTCCAGCGCGTTACGCGGTAGGTTATGCAGAGGGTGAGCTACAGGGGGAAGGTGATGAAGATATTACCGGTATGCCCAGCACTGCTCTCGATGACTTCGTTGATGTGGGCGGGACCTATGTTGTCCGGCAAAGGGATTCACACGCCTGGCCTGAAGTCTATTTTCCTGAGATTGGCTGGGTAGAATTTGAACCTACTGCTTCCCAATTGCGCATCTTCCGTCCAAGCGGTGTTACTCAAGACGAAGCTGAGCTCACACCGGCCGAAGTTGAGCGTGATGCACAAGAACAAGCTCAGTTTGAAGAGTTCTTAGCCAACCAGCGCGAACGGGCTGCCGAGGCTTCTTCCCAAGCCGAGGCGGCTTCCCGTTCTGTGTCGATCTACCTGATTTTGCTGGTCACTTTAGTGATTATTTTCGTGGTTGTTGTTGCTTGGAGGAAGAAGAGGTCTAATACATTCGGCGCCTTTTTGCCCATCCGGCTGGAAAGAGGCCTTCGCAAGATTGGGGTCAAATCGCCTAAATTATTGCGCAGATGGGTATATTTTGCCAGTTTGGATCCCATTGCCCGATCTTATATGGAAATTAATCGAGCCCTAAAACGTTTGGGAAAACCGGCTGGGGTTCATGATACGCCTGCAGAAAGAGCTGCGGAATTGTCCAGCTTACTACCTGAAGTTGAGCAGCAAGTACATTTCCTGTTGGAGAAATACCAGCTCTCAATTTATAGCCAGCGCATTCCAGATGTCGATAATGCCCGCCAGTTTGGTCTCCAAATCCGCTCACTCTCATACCGAGCGATGTTGCGCAACCTTATGGTCGGTTTGCGCAAGAGAACCGCTAATGAGCGCTTGCAGTCTCTGTTGAGGTCGCCTTGAAAAATAAGATCTCTGAATCGCCTGATGAGAGCTTAGGAAAACAGGTCGAAAATCTCGCTCAGGTGGTTGAGCGGATGAGGAGTTCTTATTCTGATGGTAGAGATATACCAGAAGGGGTCTTGGACGGACTGGAACATCTCTCGATCAGGCTGAAATTTCTCAGCAACAAGGTTAAAAGCCTGGATGAGCAGCGCCAGCAATGGGCATCACTGGCCAGCATTGGGAATGTGATCAACTCCTCCCTGGAACTGAGCGAAGTGTTGTGCGTGGTGATGGACGCCATAGTCAGCTTGACCGGGGCAGAACGAGGCGTTTTGATGCTGAGAGCAGATGGACCAAGTACTGGCGAGCTGGTCCCCCAGATAGCACGGAATTGGGAACAAGAATCGATTGAAGAGGCTGATCTGGCTTTAAGCCAGACGATCATCAAGCGTGTTTT
>JAWOHN010000215.1:0-2783 GCA_046485135.1 Anaerolineales bacterium
CGGCAGCTCTGGTAGCAAGGTCATCGTTTGCCAGGAACGCCATCTCGAGCTGGCTCTCAACCTGCGTGGACGCTGTGAACTGGAGCATATTATCGTCACATCCGATTCCGGCTACGACCAGGAGGCCTTGTCCGTCTCGCTGCCGCCGGGCGTATATGAGCTACGCCGCCTGCTGGACGAAAATGACCCCATCCCGCCCAAAGTCGATATTGATCCGCTCCACGACCTGTGCGAGCTGGCTTTCACCGGCGGCGCTACTGGGGTCCCCAAAGGCGTTATGGTCACCCATTACAACCGCCTGTGCTGCATCCGCCAGGGTCTGCCCTGGTTCTTGAAAGCCATGTTGAAGGGCTTCGCCGGCAAGGCCTCCACCTTAATCGCTATCCCCCTCTTCCATGCCTATGGGCACTATTGCCTGCAAGCCTCGACCTACCTGGGCATGCGCGTGATCCTGCTGCCCGACCCGCGCGACATCGACCAGATGGCCGATATGATCCGCACCCACCGGCCCTTCCTGATCCCGGCTGTGCCAACCCAGTTGATGCGCCTGACCGGCCTGGAGCTGGCTCGCATGAACGTCATTGCCATGAGCGGCTCTGCCCCCCTTCCGTCCGAGGTAGCCGCCACCATCAAGGAAAAGCTGGGCATGCCGGTCTCAGAAGGCTACGGCCTGACCGAGACCTCTCCCCTGACCCATTTCAATATCTCAGCCTTCTCCAGGATCACCGGTTTCATGTCAAAGGACAAACATGGCATCGGCGTGCCCTCTCCGGATACTGAGTGCACCCTCTTGGATCCGGAAAGCGGAGAGGAGGTCCCCTTCGGCAGCCCCGGCGAGATCGTTGTACGCGGACCGCAGATCATGCTCGGCTACTGGCCCGAACCGGGTTCCGGCCTGACCCCGGATGGCTGGCTGCATACGGGCGACATCGGAGTCATGGACGACGATGGCTATTTCCAGCTGGTAGACCGGGTCAAAGACATGGTCAACGTTTCCGGGTTAAAAGTCTACACCACCCAGGTCGACGAGGTCCTATTTAAACATCCTGCAGTACAGATGGCTGCCGCTTTCGGCGTGCCAGACCCCGAAATTCCCGGCAGCGAGCGGGTCATGGCGGTGGTTCAGCTCAAGCCGGATTGCGGCCAGGTCTCCACCGAAGACATCCGCCAGTTCTGCCAGGCCCACCTGCCAGCTTATGCTGTTCCCAAATGGGTCGAATTTCGCTCTGAGCTGGCCTACACCGTCTCAGAAAAATTGTTCAAAAAAGCGCTGCGTGAGTCTGTCCTTGAGCGCATCAAGGCCGGCGAAAGCCTGGCATCGACCAACCCAAGCGGGCATTAATCGCCACATAAATCAGGAGGAATGGAATGACAACCGTCCAATACTGTACACCACAATGGTTCCAGCAGGTCGCCAATCTGTACCAGGATCACCCGCAATTACAAGAAGATCTGGCGAAGTTCTCGTATAAAGTGAGCTACAAAATCAAAGCCGACCCATCCTGGGGTATCGAGCAGGATATCATCTTTGCCTTCTACGTCGATAAGGGCCAGATCACCTGCCTGGAATTCATCAGCGCCGAACAGGCCGCCGCGGAAAGCGAATTCATCCTCACCGCCACCCCCCAAGAGTGGAAAAAACTCTTGCGCGGCGACGCCAAATTCGTCACCGAATTCGTGCTCGGCAAAGTGGTCCTGGAGAAGGGCAGCAAAGTGACCGTGCTGGGCGTGGCGCCTTACTCGACGCCGCTCATCAAGACTCTCACCCTGGTCGACCTGCAATTCCCCGATGAAATGAGCCCGGCAGATTTGGAGCAGTACAAGCTCTACCAGCAGGAGTTTCGCGCCCAGCTGGGTGTCTGACGGCAGTCATGCAGGTTACCGTACAGGGGTACCTGACCTTTAAATCTGCGCTCGGCCGGCGCGTCGTCGATTTGGCCGACCACCCGCCCCCGACTTTGCAGGACCTGCTCGAGCGCCTGCAGGCCGACCTGGGAAGCGAGATTCCCGGTCTGGAATTCGGTCCGCACACCGCTAAACCCAGCCGCGTGCAGGTGCTGCTTCTGAATGGCCAGCACCTGGCCCACTTGCCCGGCGGGCTTCAAACGACCATCAAAGAGGGGGACGTGCTCTCGATCTTCCCACCCATCGCCGGCGGTTGAGCATCCTTGCGTAAGCTGTTAGCTTGAGCCTTTCCCCGATATTATTAGGGTATCGCCATACCCGCTGGCTGTAAATCCCCTCCCCGCCAGGCACGCAGCAGCAGCTAGTTCAGTGGGATCAACTCAAAACCGGGTGAAAAAGAAAATCACAGCCGCTCAACGCTCTCGTCCACACGGATCAGGCCGCTCTGCAGGTGACAAGGCAGCCGCGATCTCGCCGTTCTCGCTCAGCCCGTGCCACAGGTCATCTTGCCCATCGACATCCCAGGTCCAAAACAGCCATCCATCAAAGCCATAATCACAGGCAGCCGCCTGCCATTCCCGTAATGCTCGGCTTGCCACGGCTATGTCCGGGAACGCCCTCCGCGTGGCCCCATATTCTCCTAAGATAATGGGTTTTTCAGCCGGCTCTGTGATCCCAAAACGCGTCATGTACTGATCCAGGCTCAACCCCCACCCGAGGTAGGCATGCAGGTCAACAAAGTCGGCCGTTGAGGCATACACGGCTGGAGCGGTATTTACCGTGGTTTGACCGGTATTGATGGCTGGAAATATAGGAATTCGGGATCGGCGCGCGAGGCGTCTTCCGCGCCGACACAGACTTCCAGGCCCATCTCCAAG
>JAWOHN010000223.1:0-10113 GCA_046485135.1 Anaerolineales bacterium
CTTACAAGGAGATTGGATCATGAACGATAAAGAATATTTTGCCGGCTTTGACGAAAGCCAATATGAAGAAGAGACCCGCCAGCGTTGGGGTCATACCAAAGCCTACGCCCAGTCCCAGTCGCGCTGGAAGAGTTACTCCAAGGACCAGAAGGAAGCTATCAAAGCAGAAGGCGGGAAGATCACCCTGCGCATGGTACCCGTAGACGCCTCCATCCCGCCCGGTGACCCGGGTGTGCAGCAAGCCATCGCCGATTACCACGCCTACATCAACAAGTACTTCTACGAGTGCGATGTGGCTTTTCTGCGCAACCTGGCGGACATGTGGGTAGATGACCCGCGCTTCGCCGTCAACTACGAGCGCATCCGCGAAGGTGGGTCTGTCTTTGTGCGTGAGGCAGTGCATATCTTCTGCGACCGGAACTCATAATGTAAAAACCCTAAAGGTTTCAAAAACCTTTAGGGTTTGAAATCCATTCGGATCCTAAATCATCCCCACTAATCCTCCCCCGACTCACCCTCATCTTCCTCCCCAGTTGGGTGACACTCCATACAATTCTCGAAATCGAAAATACCCTCCTCCTGGTGTTCGCTGGCAATTTCCTGCGGATCGTGCTCGTGACACTCATAGCAGGTGTATTCCATTAAGTTGGAAGGGTGGCACACCCGGCAATCGCTGACCCCACTTTCCCCGTGATCAAAGGGGAAGGTGTGTGCTTGCTGAAATTCCGCCGGAGACCAGGCGCTGGTAGTGTGACACTCCTGGCATGTCACAGCAAATAAACCGGCGTGGTATTCCGGCTCCGCATGGCAGGCGGCGCATTCGGTCGGCGTTCCCAGATAGATCTGTTCCTGATGACATTCCTGGCAATCCACCTGCTCATGCGCCCCGGTCAGCGGGAAATTGGACAGGCTGTGGTCAAAACTGGCGTTCTGCCAATCCGTTGTCGAATGACAGGTGGCGCAATCCAGCCCAAATCTTCCCTGGTGGGCGTCATCTTCTCGGTGACAGGCCACACAGCTTGTGTCGCTAACCTGTAAACCGGCGGCTGCTCTGGCTTCCAGGTGACAGTCCCGGCAGGCGAGAGTGGCGTGCCCACCCTCGAGAGCAAAAGCCAGCTGGCTGTGGTCAAAGCTGGCGCCATAGCGGTCAACCCCATCGTGGCAAGCCAGGCAATCAGCGCCAAAATCGTCCAGGTGGCTTTGCTGGTAGGCCGCATCGGTCTGGGCGTGGCAGTCCAGGCAGGTCTGTTGGTGAAAAACGGAAAAATCTTCCCCGTGGCAATCGGCGCAGGTGAGGAGTGTGCCATCCATTGTGGCGGCATGCCCTTGCAGGGAGAAACCGACGGCCTGGTGTGGAAATTCGCTCAGCTCGGAAATGGTCAGGCTGGCCAGTTTGCCATTGTGGTCGGTGTGGCACTCATAACAGGGGGTGACTTGTGCTTGAGCTAGCATGATCGCATGAAAATCTTGCGAATTCGCCAGCAGATCAGTGTGGCAGTCCAGGCACAGCTGGTCCATCGGTGTGGCATCCCAGGGAGCGCTGTGGCAGGCAGAGCACCGGCCGCCGGTCTGAGCGTGCGTTCTGACCCCGCCCAGCTCCAGCTCCCCAGGCTGGTCGTTCAACGCGCCCGGGCTGAAAAGCAGGCCGCCCTGCAGGATCCCGCTGACCAGGATCAGCAAGCCGGTGATCCCAGCCGCCAGGATGCCTGAAAAAGAGAGACAACCCAATCGTTGCGTGTGCATGCTCACCTAATGCAAAAAGGTCGCATAATACAGAGATCCCAGGATATGCACCAGGGCGGCGGCAAACATGGCCATCCCCAGCGGTATGTGCACCGCGTGCCACAAGGACAGGCTCCTTCGGGCGGCTGAAAGGCGTTGCAGCTGCCTGTTCAAATCTCGCTGCTGTCTTTCCAGGCGCTTCAATTCTTTGGAGGCCGGCTGGTTCTCAGACTGCAGCGCCTTTTCTAGTGCGTGAATCTCAGCTTCGATGAGTTCACGCTGCGCTTCTTTGCCGTCTGCGGTGCGTGGGATGGCTGTGTACAGGTAGCGCCCAAATACGCCGCTGCCCACCACTACCACCATCATCAGGGTCAGCACACCTGCCAGCCCGTTGAATTTCCAGGAGCTGTGCAACATCACCAGGAACGGCCCCGTGATGCCTGTGAAGATATGGAAGCTCAGCCAGGATGATATCCGCCCCCAGCGAGCGCGCCGGCTGCGTTTGCGGATCGAATACAGCGTTTCGGTCATCAGCATCATCGCAAAACCCAGGATGCCGATGCCATGCCCAAACAGCTCACCAGCTGGGGGTATGCTACCCTGGGAATTCATAACCCACAGGTAGCCAAGCGCCGAAATCACACAGAACAGGACAGCCAGCCACAGCTCAAGGTTACTACGCCGGACGATCATTTGCATCTCGCTGCTTCTCCCAATGCTCCATCAATACCTTTTCCAGCGAAACGCCCGCTGTCAACAGGGTTTCACGTATGTCGGTAATATCCATCTGCTGGTCGATAAAATCATAAACGACCCTCGACAGGCTCTGTTCCCCCATGATCACCGCTCCCAGCAGGGTGTGCGCACCGACCATGAGGCGGATGCGGTTGATTTCGTGGGCTGTTTGCGCCACGGCTGCGAAAGGATCAAGCCGCCAAATTTCGCTATCGCCCCTGGCAATGCCTTGCAAATCTTCGTCCACCCCGCCTCCCACCCTGCCGATGATCGTGGTGGGAATATCCGCCAGGCGAGTCACATTGAAGGGAGTCGATCTGCGATAGGACCTCTCGATCCCAGCCATATTAGCGCCGGCAGCTGACCCCTGTTGCCGGGCAGGTGTCCATAATGTATCAAGCACCGCCATCCCGCTGGCTGGGTCGAAAACCTGGGCGCAATCACCGGCCGCGAAGATATCCTCCAGGTTGGTTTGCATCTGCTCGTTGACCAGGATGCCTCGATCCGTGTGGATGCCAGCCCCTTGCGCCAGCTCGAGGCGTGGTCTGACGCCAATCGCCGCAGTCAGGAGCCGGCATGCCAATGTGCTGCCATCCTGAAAGTGCACTGCGTTGAGCTGGTCTTTATCCGTGATGAGCTGGGAAATTTTGGTTTGTTTATGCAGGCTGATGCCTCTCTGCTCCAGCCGGCGTTCGACAATCTCCGATTCGAGCAGGTCCAGCACATTACCCCAGTAACGCGAGCCACGCAGGATCAGGTGCACCTGCATACCCCGTTCGCGTAAACCCTCAGCCAGCTCCAGGGCGGTAATCCCCCCGCCAACCACAACAGCCGTCTGTCTGCGGCGCGCCATGCGCAGGATTGCATCCGCATCTGCCAGGTGATCGAGCTTCACGACGCCCTTTACTTGCTCACTGTTCGACAGAAACGGGACAGCGCTTGAGCCGACAGCGATCAGCAACCGCTCGTAGGAGATGACCTGTTGATCCTGGTCGATCACCTGGTGAGCCTCAGGCAGGATGCGTACAATGCGCTTATGCGACCTGGTGATGCCCAGTTCCCGAAAGTCTTTCTCCGCAAACGGAAAGAGCATCTCCCGGTTGATTTCTCCCGTCAGATAGTAAGCCAATCCTGGGCGCGAGTAGTAGCCGTGAGGATCATCCGAGACTATCAGGATTTCTGCCCCTGCATCCACCTCGCGAATCGATTGCGCCGCCGCAATACTCGCCACGCCAGTACCAATCAGGAGATATCTGCGTTGCTTGGTAGTCCTGTTCATCTTCGTAAATGAGTGCTTTCAAAGCGCAAGACACTGCGCGGGCAATGGGCAATACACTCGCCGCAGGTCAGGCAGTGGCTGTCCTTAACCGGGATGTCCAGCCAGACATGCCGGCGGACATCGATTTGGATCGGGCAGACGAAGGAGCAAATCCCGCATTGCACGCAGCGGGAGGGGTCCGGGGTCACCTGCGCCTCGGCCATGGCTCGCTGCCGGCCTTGTTCCGGGTCAAAAAGGCCAAAATGGGGTGACATAAGATGATTTTACTACACTATCCAGCCTCTTGTTTGGGCGATCCCAGGAGACAGTGATCGAAATAGTAGGCAGAAAAACCAGCGTTGCAAGCGATTAGGTGTAAAATGAGCTGTCAGGCAATCATTGAATCTATTCACACCCACAAGGAGATTTTTCACATTGGATATTCCACGGATCTTCAACATTAGTGAGAGTGCTCACCGCATCCATAACCCGTTTACACCCGAAAAGCTCGCCATCCTTGGCGCGGCGCTGCGTCTGGAAGCAGGGGCGCGCGTGCTCGACCTGGGCAGCGGTTCGGGCGAGATGCTGTGCACCTGGGCACGCGATTACGGCGTTACCGGCGTTGGCGTCGACATGAGCCAGTTGTTCACCGAACAGGCCATACGACGCGCTGAAGAACTCGGCGTCACGCATCAAGTCAAGTTCATCCATGGCGATGCAGCTGGCTATGTCTCTGGCGAGAAGGTCCATGTGGCAGCCTGTCTCGGCGCCACCTGGATCGGCGGGGGAGTGGCCGGAACCATCGAGCTTCTGGCGCAGAGTCTCCTCCCTGGAGGCATGATCCTCATCGGCGAACCCTACTGGCGGCAGGTACCGCCGACGGAAGAGATCGCCAAAGCGTGTCATGCCAACTCGATCTCCGACTTTCTTTTGCTTCCACAACTTCTGGCGTCCTTCAACCAGCTTGGCTATGATGTCGTGGAAATGGTTCTGGCTGACCAGGATAGCTGGGATCGATACGAAGCGGCCAAGTGGCTCACCATGCGCCGCTGGCTTGACGCCAATCCTGCTGACGAGTTCGCCAAAGAAGTTCGCGCTAAACTGACCTCGGAACCCGAGCTCTACGCAGCTTACACGCGTGAATACCTGGGCTGGGGTGTGTTCGCAATGATGCCGCGCTGATGAGCACAAACTTGCTTGCAGACCAACACCGTGTGAAGCTTTGCTTTATAGTGAAGAAAACCTTTACACTGAAGCTCAGTTTAACAGTGAAGTAAAACATCACAGTGACGTTTTGCTTCTCAATCAAATTTTGCCGCTTGACAACATCTTCGCCTGATAGTATATTCGTGCCAATGTTTACCAAGCGTACACCTGATCAACCCCAAACTAATCTCCCTGGGAGTCTGCTCTCAGAGTTGTTGGGTTGCGCATAGATAGGTAAATTCGTACACTGGATTAACTGGAAGCCCCCAACAACGGGGCTTCTTTTTGTTAATAGAAGAAAATCTAAAATCACATCGCACCTCGGAGGCTCCCATGAACTGGCAAATCTTCAACCCA
This sequence comes from Anaerolineales bacterium, assembly GCA_046485135.1. Lineage (GTDB taxonomy): Bacteria > Chloroflexota > Anaerolineae > Anaerolineales > UBA4823 > CAZAQS01. The sequence goes on from JAWOHN010000223.1 coordinate 5,279, forward strand.
CCTCAACCCGTCGCAGATATTCTGGCTGCATCCCCCAGGGTCTATCTGGCCGGAGATACCCAAACCCTGGCGCATCTGGCGACCGGCAACAACGGCGACAGCCAATATGAAGTTGTGTATGATATCCCAGGAAAGGGGCGTGTGTTGGATGCCGTGATCGCCAAGGTCAAGAACGGCCTGGCGGTCAATTTTGATGACCCCTATATGCGCCGCCGTGATCCGGATTGCCTGCTGATCGGCGACGAGCTGCCCAGCGATAAAGAGCGCTTCCATGATAGATACAGCTACCCCTTCACCGACATGCGTCAGCAGACCTTTGACTGGCTCAAGTCGCAAGAGCTGGTGGTGTTTGCCTTCCAGGCCGGGCGCACCGATATCGGGCTAGACTCGATTGTGGTTGCTCCGGCTAATGCTGGTTTCTTTGCCCTCGGCCTGGCCATGCTGCAAGGCATCCTTCCCCTGGATAAAATCCCTCAGAATTTCAAACCTAACTCTGCCATTTTCATCGCCCCAATCTTCCGCCATACCCATTTCGAAGGACGCCAGGTGGTGGTGCACAATCGCCAGCCAGATCTGTACGAGATGTATTCCTTCAACCTTTACCCGGGACCGAGCGCCAAGAAAGGCGTCTATGGCATGCTCATCGAGAAAGGCGAGCAAGAGAACTGGGTCACCACGCATTGTTCCACAGTCCAGGTGGTCACGCCCTACGATAATATGGTCACCCTGATGCATGAAGGCGCCAGCGGCGGCGGCAAGAGCGAAATGCTCGAACAAGCCCACCGTGAACAGGATGGCCGCCTGCTGTTGGGCGAAAACCTGGTCACTGGCGAGGTGCGTCACCTGACTATCCCGCGCAGCTGCGATCTTTACCCGGTCAGCGATGATATGGCGCTGTGCCATCCCAGCATCCAGCAAGGCAACGGTAAGCTCAGCGTGATGGACGCCGAGAATGCCTGGTTCGTGCGCGTCAACCACATCACCAGCTACGGCGCGGACCCCTACCTGGAAAAGCTGACCACCCAGCCAGCCGAACCCTTGCTCTTCCTTAATATAGATGCAGTACCTACCAGCCGGGCGCTGATCTGGGAACATATCGAAGACGCCCCCAACAAACCCTGTCCCAACCCGCGCGTGATCGTGCCTCGCCGCATCATCCCCAACAATATTCCGGGCCCGGTCAATGTAGACGTGCGCAGCTTTGGTGTGCGCACCCCGCCCTGCACCCGCGAGCAGCCCACTTACGGCATCCTGGGCCTCTTCCACATTGTCCCGCCTGCCCTAGCCTGGCTGTGGCGCCTGGTTTCACCGCGCGGCTTTAACAACCCCAGCATCATCGATACCGAAGGTCTCGCCAGTGAAGGCGTCGGATCCTACTGGCCCTTTTCCACCGGCCGGCGGGTGACCCAGGCCAACCTGCTGCTCGACCAGTTCGCCACGCATACTCGCACGCGCAACATCTTGACCCCCAACCAGCATATCGGCGCCTGGCGGGTGGGCTTTATGGCGCAGTGGATCGCCCGTGAATACCTGGCCCGGCGTGGCAGCGCCCGTTTCAAACCCGACCAGCTGCGCCCCAGCCGCTGCCCATTATTGGGCTACACCCTCTTCCAGCTGCATGTGGAGGGCAGCCTGATCGCTCGCTGGTTCCTGCAGGTCAACACGCAGCCCGAAGTCGGCGACGAAGCCTACGACCAGGGCGCTGAGATGCTCTACGTTTTCTTCCGCCAGCAGCTCAAGCTCTACCTGGAACCCGACCTGCATCCCCTGGGCCGCCAGATCATCGATTGCTGCCTGGATGGCGGCAGTATTGAAGATTATGAAGCTTTGATCCCGGAAGTTTAAATTACTTGATCTCTCGCAGAGCTCGCAAAGCTCGAAGAGAGCGCTGTCATTGCGAACGTTCTTTGTGAAGCAATCTGATCTCTCGCAAAGCCGCAAAGCCTTTAGCCACGAAGGCACACGAAGGTTCACAAAGGTTTTTTTAGCCACGAATTGACACGAATTGGTGTAAATTGTAGGTGCAGGTCCTCACGCAGACTCGGTGCGAATAGACCATATCCATGCAAATGAGCACCTGGTGGCTCAGAATTCGGTAGACCTGCACCACGGAAGAATTAGATTAAATCCCAAATCGCCAGAGCGTCGCACCATGCGGCTCAGCTGTGGCATTCCCGATGGCGGTGTGGAATGTGAAGCGATACAGGCGCCACGGTGGCGGGCCAGCGCTTGGGGCGCTGAAAGGACCCGTGAAGGCCTCGCCCTCGACCTGAACCGGCCAGCCAGTCTCCCGGCAGCTTGCAGCAACTCGTTCCAGGGTCGCTGCATCGCTTACTCTGACCGCCTGCCCCTCGAAAACGATATCGATGGTCGCCAGACCGGCGGAGATCGTGCAGGCCGGATTCGCAGCCAGGTTGCGTGACTTGAGCGTCCCCGGACCACTCGTGAAATAGATATAGCCGTCAAGCCAGATGGCGCCAATCCCGGCGGCGTGGGGCCGTCCATCCGGCCGCGTCGTGCCCAGGAAGGCAGGTCTGCCGAAGAAGATGCCGGCCTCCAAGATGTCAAGGGGTCTGCTCCATGGCAGTGGAGCGTTGCCGTATATGTCGAGATTCCTGGTCTCAATCGGTGTTCGATTAGCCATGGATTGCCTCCGCCAAATCTGTAAATAAAAGGATGCGTTACATTTGCTCGCTGTCAGTCGATGCTTACTGTAAAAAAAACTTCAGTTTGTTCATGCGAGCTGATGATGTGCGATTCTCCGCAACGAGCTACACACCATATTTGCCTCCGGCAAATCCTTAAACTAAAGTTTGCGTTACATTTACTCGCTGAGCCTACGAAGGCTCAAACTCAATCTCCTCTACTATTAATATGCTTGCACCCTGCTCCTCCATGTTTTGGTTCAGGGATGCGATCAACTCTGCGGCTTTCTCGCTATAGGTACTGTGCGCATCGGCGGCCAGGGTCACCCGGTAACCCAGCGATATGGCGCTCTCGGAGGTGACCATCACACAGCCATTCGTGACCAGACCGGTGATCACCAGCCTGCCAACCTGGCGCGCATTCAATTCATCCAAAAGCTCAGTCTCCTGGAAGGCGTCACCGTGGATTTTATGGATCCGCAGGTTGCCAGGCTCTGGTTGCATGGCCGGGTGCAGCTGCCAGCCGGGCTCGCTGCGCCCCAGGTCGCCTTTTCCAGAATGCTGGATATACACCACCGTTACCTGCGCCTGGTGCGCCTTATTTACCAATTGGTTGATATTTTTCAGAAGAGCATCCGCCTGGTAGATCGGAAGTCGCTTTTCAAATAGAGCCTGCTGCACATCAATCACCAGCAAAGCCGCTTGCTGGTATGTATCCGGGATCACGGCTTTTAGGGTTCTTTTTCTTCTCATTTTGTTTCCTTTTTGATCCTTCGCAGATCTCGGAGAGATCGCTGTCATTGCGACCGTTCTTTGTGAAGCAATCTGATCTCTCGCAAAGCCTCAGGGAGCGCAGAGTTTTCTTAAATCCGACGCATAGATCATTTCGCATGGCGCAAGTTATGCGATTTGCTTATGCTAAACTCCTGTTGGTCGAGCAACGATAAATTGAAGAAGTATAAGTTGTTCTTCAGAATAGCTCTAATGTGGGATTGTTGAACCTCACAAGCTTCATTTATATTATATAATATCGCTCTTGTTTGCTCGCGGTGAATTTTCCTTGGATTACAAGAAATACGAATTGCCGTGATCAGGAGATGATTTGTGAATGCAAACCTTGCAAGTCCATTTGATAACCTTTCAAATAACAGATTTTCCTGGCTTTCCCTGCAGGGTGGTTTGGCCAGTGTCCTCATGTTAATATTCCTGGCAGCCTGTAACCCATCCCTAACCCCTGACCCCACCTTTCCGATATCAGACGCGCCTATCGAGATCATCCCTGTCACGCCAGGTAAACTGGCAGACCCGGCTTCCCTTCCCTATGACAAACCGGTCAACTGTCCTGGTCTGGACAGCCTGCTCTACCAGTTGACTCAATCAGCCGATCCATTCTCCGCTGCGCAGCAAAGTGGTTTGCGTATCAACAACGGAAAAGTGCAGGTCTTGTTTGATCTCGCCAGCGCCGATAGCACATTTTTGTCCGAATACGGAGTCGAGATCGGTTCTCAATCTGGTAACCAGGTGCAAGGCTTTGTTCCGCTGGATCGTCTATGCGAGCTGGCAAACCTGGATCAAGTATTGGCCATCCGTCCTCCTGCGATGGCAATCTTTCCATGATCTCTACCTTTATCCGATTATTTTCCGTTCTGGCTGGTGATTTTTTCTGGCCGAACTCAAGCAAGAGTTCCGCACCAGGCGCAGCTGGATATAATATCTCAATCCCTCTTTAGAAGGTAAAACCATGAAACTTATTCGTATGGTTCGCATCAATCGCCCCATTCTCAATATCAGCATGATCTTCCTGCTGCTCTTTCCACTCTTCAGCTTTGAGATGAGCCTGGCTGCTGATAATCCTGACGGACAGCTGCCATTCGAGGTCATCAAGCTGCCGCCCGAAGCGCTGAGCCAGGCAGCTATTCCCGCCCCAGAAATCATTGCCAAACCAAGCCATCCCAGGTTGGACTCCAGCCTGCAAGCCATCGTGAACGCGCCAGATGAAATTGCGCAAAAATCACTCGTGGAAAGCTATGCCATGCGCATATCTGACCAGCGCATACAAGTCCAGATTCGTATTCAGTCGGGAAGCCTGCCGCGCGTAACGAAGGCGCTCAGCCAGTCCGGCGCTGAAGTGACCAAGACCAGCCCGGATGAAGACCTGCTCCAGGTCTGGTTACCGATCCCAGCCATCGA
>JAWOHN010000256.1:0-5065 GCA_046485135.1 Anaerolineales bacterium
GAGCAAGATCGCCGGGATTGGCAACGCTTATGTGCACGATATCCTGTTCCTGGCAGGTTTGCACCCCAAACGCAAGCTCGACAGCCTGGGCGAGGAGGAGGTCGAGGCGCTGTGGAGGGCGATCGAGCAGGGGCTGAGGCCGAGCATCGAACAGGGCGGGGCGTTCTACGAGACGGACCTGTACGGGGAGAAGGGCGGCTTTCCAATGGAGGCCATCCTGGTCGGTTACCGGGAGGGGCAGGCCTGCCCGAAATGTGGAACGCCTATCGAAAAGATCAAGACCGGGGGCACCAGCGGCTTTATCTGCCCGAGCTGCCAGGCGTTGGAGTGAGGGGGAAAATATGTCTAGACACTTGCCAAAGGATTAGAAACTTGCTATAGTAATATTGTCCGATTAATCCTCTCTTAATCCCTCAAAGGATAATGACATGCACGCTAAAAAATGGGTGGTCAGCATGCTATTTTTGATAGTCATGCTATTTTTGGCTGCCTGTTCGGCGGGGGAGGGGGTCGACCAGGTCACTGAGGCCGGGACCGAACAGCCGGCCGGCAAGTCAGATCAATGTCAATTTGAAAGGAGCAAAAAATGAACAAGAAAGGGTTTTCTCTATCGATCCTGGTGCTGGCACTTGCACTTATCCTGCTCACGATGGGCTTTGCCAGCGCTCAGGAAGGCCAGGAGCCGCGCGAGGGGGTTTCACCGGCAGCTGTAGAGGCGAAAAGCAACTATATCCCCATCCAGGGGCGGTTGACGAATTCGGCCGGACATGCGCTCAACGGAACCTACACCCTGACATTCCGCTTGTACGAAGTTCAAACAGGGGGGTCTTCGTTGTGCCATGATAGCAATAATGTGGTTGTAGAAAATGGCTTGTTCTCAACTTATATGCGGGCTGACAGTTGCCCAATTGATGGGAGACAACTTTACCTGGGCATAGAAGTCGGCGATGATGGGGAAATGGCGCCCCGCAAATATATCGACAATGTGCCATACGCCTGGAGTCTGCGACCGGGCGCCAAGGTAGAATACAATTTGTCTGATCCGATTTTGACGATCAACAACTTGGGGAGTGGTCCGGCGATTGCCGCCAGCGGTCGTATTACCAGCACTGAGCCGAGCTACGTGTGGATCAGCGGCAATGGCGTGCGCCCGATGTACCAAACCGACACCACCATCATCGATATGACCAATTACGGTGGGGCCAGTATTAAACGGGGTGGGCTACCGTTGAAAAAGAATGTGATGCTGCCGATCACCATCCCTGGCACGCTGTATGGCCAACCTGCTCGAGTGAGCGCATTGGATCTGTACTGGAGGGGTCAAACTGAATTTGACGGAATCACAGCCGTGCTGATGCGCCGCCAAACTGCTGTTTGCAGTACTGCTGATTGCTTTGAAATCATATTACAAAATTTCACCGATCATGTATGCGATGATGGCAACAACCCCACTGGCTGCATCTTGCATTTCGATCTCACTTCAAACAATGTGTTATCGGCTTCTTCAGGAGTGTTGTATCTCACTTTAGAGCTCAGCTTCAACAGCGACGTCTCTTATATCGAGTTCGGTGGGGCACGTCTGACCCTGGAATATGATGACTAGGAGGCTACCCATGCGCCGCACACGAATTGCTCTGATGCTGGTATTGGCGACCTGTTTGTTGTTGACCACCGGCGCCATCGCCATGTCCTCGCCAAATTATGTGATCGATTGGATGGTTCCCCTGTCCGGAGGTGGTGGAAATTCCAGCTCGACCCATTACACCATCCAACTGACCATCGGTCAAACAGCTATTGGTTCTTCCGAGAACGCCATTTTCCAGGCCGGTATGGGATTCTGGTATGGCTTGCGGGACTTCATCTACGATTTGTTTTTACCAATGATCTTCTTACGACTCTAAGGTAAGCGCTCAAAAAAGTTTAGTATCTCTCTGACAACCCATTACCGTCTGGCTGCAACCCAACCAGACGGTAACGGGATATTGTTGTTAGAATTTTCAACTTATCTTCAGCCTATACTCGTGGATATTGCCGCGGCGTAGTCGCTGTAGCCGCCCTGGTATTCCTTCAGCTGGCCCCCCTCCAAGACCAGCAGGCGGTTGATGGTGCGGTCGAGGAAATAGCGGTCGTGGGAGATGACCAGGACGGCGCCTTCGAAGTCGTCCAGGGCGTTCTCGAGCACTTCGGCTGAGGCGACGTCCAGGTTGTTGGTGGGCTCGTCCAGGAGCAGGAAGTTGGCGCCCGAGAGCACCAGCAGGGCCAGTTGCAGGCGGCTGCGCTCCCCGCCGGACAGGTCGCCGATCTTCTGGCTGGCCTGCTGGTAAGAAAACAGGTAGCGGATCAGGAAAGCCACCGCGTTGGATTCGCTCATGGCGCCGGCGTAGCGGACCGCCTCCTGGGGAGTCTGGGTGGGATCGAGGGTCTCGTGCTCCTGGGCGTAGTAACCGACCTTGACGCTGGGACCCAGGTGGATCTCACCCGCCTCGGGGCTGATCTGGCCCAAGATCAGGCGCAGCAGGACCGATTTGCCAGCCCCGTTCGGACCGATCAGACCGACCCGCTGGCCATGCCAGACGAGCAGGTCCAGCCCATTCAGCACGCCGTTCTGCCCCAGGCGATTGGTGAAGGATTTCTTCAAGCCGTTGATCTCCAGGACCTTGTTGGAGCCGCGCCAGCCGTTCAGCTCCAGGCCCATCTTGCGGCGCTCTAACACGGGTTGGTCGATCTTTTCCATGCGATCCAGGCGACCCTGGATGGTCTTGGCGCGGCGGGCGAAGTCTTCGTTGTCGTAGACCTTGCCCCAGAGAGCGTAGCGCTTGATAACGGTCTGCAGGCGCTTGATCTCGCGCTGCTGGACGCGGAACAGCTCAGCCTGGCGCGCCAGGCGCAGCTCTTTGTCGACCACGAAGGCGGAGTAATCGCCTGCGAAGAGGCTCAGGCGCCCATCTTCCAGCTCGGCGATATGGGTGACGACGGCGTCCAGCAGGTAACGGTCGTGCGAGACGATCACCACCGGGCTGGGGTATTCGTTGATCAGGCGCTCCAGGTAGGCCTTGCCGGCCAGGTCCAGGTGGTTGTCCGGCTCGTCCAGCAAGAGCACGTCGGGGCGGGCTAAGAGCAAGCGCGCCAGGCCGACCAGCTTCTTCTGCCCGCCGGAGAGGCGGTCCACGGGAGTCTCGAAGTCCAGCTCATGCAGGCCGAGGCCTTTGAGCATCTCCATGACCCTGGCTGGGTAGCTGTCGCCGCCTAGCTGAGTGTATTCCTCCAGGTAACGCTCTTGCTGGTGCAAAGCTTTCTCGAGGGCTTTCAAGTTGTTGTAGACGAGCGGGTCGCCCAGGCTGGCTTCGATGCGCTCTAACCCGGCTTGCAGCTCGGCGACGCGCGGGTTGCCTGCCAGCGCGGCCGTCAGGGCGGTTTGGTCCGGGTCCAGCTCGGGTTGCTGGGCCAGGTAGCCCACCGAAGCGCCTTTGAGGCGCACGACCGCCCCACCTGGCTCAGCGCTCAGCTCACCGGTGATCAATTTGAGCAGGGAGGACTTACCGGCGCCGTTGGGCCCGATCAGGCCGATCTTCTGGTCGTGCTGGATATCCCAGGCGAGGTTTTCGAAGATCCTTTTAGCGCCGAGGATCAAGGTGATGTTGGAAAGGCTGATGGTAATCATGTGAACTCCGTCTTTGCTAACGTCCCGCAGGCTTGAGGGGATTAACCCGATTATAGGTGGAAACCCTGCGGGAGGTTATGTGCTCCATATTCGTGAACGTCCCGAAGGTTTTTGGAGACCGCCTAAATCTCCGGTGGGAACCTGCGGGACGTTTTAATAATAAAAACCGCAGGGGGCGCCTGCGGTTTGAGATGGATTGGGAAGGGATGCTTCCCTGAAATAGAGATCAGAGGGTCCGGGTTGCAGGCGCGTTTCGAGGAGGCCCAGGGGTGATTCCCGACAGGGAGCCTACGGTATAGACGGCATGGGATGCATTGCGGACGTAGATCATAACGGGGGGGATTATAACATAGGAATCCCCCCTAACCCCCCTTACTAAGGGGGGAATCACGAAGACCCACGCGCAGACTCGGTCTCATTCTGGCTTAAACTACGCGTGAAATTTTCGATCAGTTCACAGACTTCTCCAAAGTCTCTCAAGATATCATCATTCGTAAACCGCAGCACCCTCAGACCATAACTCTCCAAGACATGTGTCCGGTGCTCATCATATTCCTTGGCATCATCCGAAAAATGACCACCGCCATCAACTTCGATGACTAATTTTGTTGATGGGCAGTAGAAATCGACAATGTAGTTATCAATGGGACGTTGCCGCAGCACGCGCTGGGGCAGGCTGCGCAAGTAGCCGTACCATAACTTCTTTTCTGCTGGCGTCTGGTTTATCCGAAGCTGGCGCGCTCGCTCAACCAGGTCTGGGTTATAAGGCAGGTGAAAGCCTGTTGTGATCAAGTTTGTTTTAGAGGCGGTCATCATAGGCAACTGGATTGTTCCCCCCTTACTAAGGGGGGTTAGGGGGGATTCTGGGTTGCGGAGAGAAAAGAGATGGTCGAAGCAAAGTATAGCATAGTTTTTGGAGATAGCTCCCGGATATGATGCGATCAAAACATGTTTCGGTCAGTCCGTATTCCGTAGGTTGGGTTGAGCCGCGCGAAACCCAACAATCATTCTTTTGATCAGCCGCCAGCGGGTGGCGTAATCGCCGTCGTTTTCTGGCAGGCGCCAGATCATGTGCAGGTGGTCTGGCAGCACTACCGCAGCTTCAATCGTAAAGGGGTGCTTCTGCAGAACGGAACGAAAGGCGTTGCGCAGCAGGATCACGGCTTGCTCTTCACCAAAGACCTGCCTGCGTTCGTATGTGACCAGGGTGAAGAAAAATGTTCCGCCTGGGGCGTGAATGCGACGGTATTGCATATATGGATTATAACGGTAGGTTGGGTTTCGCTTGGTTGATCAATAGCGTGCATGCTGAAAGTGATCGCTCAACCCAACCTACAGGCTACAGGCTTCCGGCCGCGATGCGCTCAAAACATGTTTCGGTCAGTGGGAGATCATCGTTCAGAC
>JAWOHN010000039.1:0-22641 GCA_046485135.1 Anaerolineales bacterium
TTGCCGAACCTGGAATGTTTGTTAGGCAACCATGATGCAGCCGCCTTAGGTCAGATCGATGTGGACAATTTCAATCCTGACGCCCGCACAGCCATACAATGGACTCGCCAGGCGCTCACACAAGAAAGCCAAAAATTCTTACAGAATCTACCAGAGACGATCGTGCGCGAGGATGTGACCCTGGTTCATGGCAGCCCGCGACAGCCCGTTTGGGAATACCTGCTGGATACAAGGACAGCCACAATCAACTTCGAGTATTTTGACACACCTTACTGCTTTGTCGGGCACACCCACCTGCCGGCGCTGTTCCATCTGCCCGATGAAAGAGTGGGGGCGCATTTGATCATTCCAGAGCCGTCCATGCAGCTTTCTATGGCCCCCAGGGCCATTCTGAACCCTGGATCGGTCGGGCAACCGCGCGACCGCAACCCAATGGCTTCTTACGCTATCTACACCGTTGACCAAAACTTGTGGGAATTCCAGCGCGTGAGCTATGATATCGCTGCCGTGCAGGCTCGTATGCAGATAGCTGGCCTGCCCAGCCGGCATATCCAGCGGCTCGCGGCCGGATGGTAGAGCAGGTTCAGGAACTTTTTTGAGGGGAGGACCGTCTCATGGGAAAGACCAGCCTCCCTTTTCCCTTCTCAAACAAAATGGACAAAGGGATTGGTCTAAATGGACAGATTTAGAAGTGGAGGAATCCCTATGTACAAGCAAACCCTGATCTACCTGACCCTGGTTGCCTTCCTGCTGACATCCTGCGCCTCGGCCGCTTCGTCTACCCAATCGGCTGCCGATATGGATTATGGCATGGAGGCTCCCCGCGAGGCTCCTGCGCCGTCAGCAGGTGAGGGGAGCAGCGCTGGCTACAGCTCCAATAGTGCCTTTGCCAACACCCAGTTGCCTTCGGAACGGATTGTCATTAAAAACGCTGAACTCTCCATTATCGTCAATGACCCTGCAGAATCCCTCGACAGAGTCTCGCGCATGGCAGAAGGCATGGGAGGCTTTGTGGTATCTGCGCATGTATACCGGCAGAAGCTCAGTGATGGGCAGGAGGTACTGCAAGCCTCTGCCACCATCCGTGTTCCAGCCGAGCGTCTGAACGAAGCCCTGCAGCAAATCCGCGCGGAGAGCTCAAAACCGGTCATGTATGAGAACATCGACAGTCAGGATGTGACCCGCGAATACACAGACCTGCAATCTCGCTTACGGAACTTAGAAGCAGCCGAAACCCAACTTCAAGAGATCATGCTGGAGGCCAAGAAAACCGAAGATGTCCTCAGCGTATACTACCAGTTAACCCAAGTACGGGAGCAGATTGAGGTTACCAAAGGCCAGATCCAATACTACGAACAATCTGCAGCCCTCTCATCTATCACTGTCCAGCTTGTGCCCGATGCAGCCGTCCAACCTCTTACCATCGCCGGTTGGGAACCGGTGGGCATAGCCAAAGAAGCCTTGCAATCCCTCATCAACGGCTTGAGAGGCCTGGCAAATATTGGCATCTGGGCAGTTCTGTATGCCCTACCCATGTTGTTGATTGTGTTGACGCCATTCGTGCTCGTCATCTTTGCAATCCGGCGCTGGCGCAGGAAAGCCAAGACCAAAGCAGCTCCATCCTCAGAACCATCTTAATCAAGCGTTATCCTTTTCTCCTCAGTGTGCAGAGGAATATGCCATAAAACAGGTGTGGGTTAGGGCTTGTGCCCCCTCCCACACCTGTTTTTCACATTTTTCAATTCGAGGGCGTTTACAGAAGCAATCCATTGAACCGTGAAAGGACCAATCACAATTCGGCGCCTGACTACCCTTTTACCTGAGTTGTTACCAAAACGGTATAATTTAGGCAACATGAAAAACCTGGCGCAAGAAGCAAAATCATTATTTGACCTTCGTCTGTCCTCAGGCCAGATGGCGGCCTTTCAGCAGTATGAAAATATCCTGTTAGAATGGAATGCGCGCTTCAATCTGACTGCCATTCGCGATCCGCAGGAAATACGCACAAAGCATTTCCTGGATTCTTTGGCCTGCTCGCTGGCCATTCGCGACACCCCTCTCGAGCAAATTATCGATGTAGGCACCGGGGCTGGCTTTCCAGGCATTCCCCTGAAGATCGCCTGCCCTAAAATGCGCCTGACGTTGGTTGAGTCGGTGGGTAAGAAAGCTGATTTCTGCCGGCATGTGGTGGATAGCTTGCACCTGGAAGGGGTCAGAGTGATTCAGGAACGCGCAGAGGTCTTGGGGCAAGCAAAAGAGCATCGCGAGCGTTACGATTGGGCCATCGGACGAGCGGTTGCACTCATGCCGGTCTTGGCTGAGTACCTGCTGCCGCTCATCAAGGTGGGAGGCCGGATGCTGGCAATGAAGGGGGAAAGCGGTCCAGCTGAAGCTCATTCTGCCGAACAAGCCATGCGCGTGCTGGGCGGTCACCTGCGCCAATTGATTCCCGTCACACTGCAAGGCGTTGCCGATGACCGCTACCTGGTTGTGGTCGACAAGGTGGCTGCCACTCCTAAACCTTACCCTCGCCGGGTGGGCATGCCCGCCAAACAACCAATAAAATAAATCCCCTCTCGTTTCCGATCATTTTTCAGCAGGCAGCAGATGCACTTGATCTCCTACTTTTAGCAAGCCTGGGTTTAATACCTTAGCGTACAACCGCGACCAGCCAGGATGTTGTTTTTGAGACACCCTATCCTGATCTTGCCCCACAAAATAAGGAGCAATATGCCGGCAAGGAGTGGTATAGCTGGTGATCTCTATCACAACCTGCTTTCCCAGGCGCAGCCGTACACCCGGTACAAGCAGCTCCCAATCCAAGTGAGCAATGGTCAGGTTTTCTCCGCTGGCCCCTGGGAAAATCGGGTGTTGTTCCTGCTGGAGCGCCAGAATTCTCTCCAATGAATAGATACACAAGGCCCTATCAGGGCCTCCATGATACTTTGTGTGGCGCTGAACATCCCCAACAATTCCTGATTCAGTCAACAGAGCTTCAGGCTGTCCGAGCTTGGGAACGCCTCCATTGGATATGCTGATCTGAAATATATGTGGAAATACTGCTTCAGGTTGCATTGTTAACCTCCTCAACCCGCCCGGCTTTGACCTGCCAGAGATGGGCCTTGCGCACAAATTCAGGAGCAAAAAGATCAAGATCGGTGGTGGTCATCAAGCTTTGTTCGCTTTCGACCAGACGGGATAGGAGATCACTGCGGCGTTGCCCATCCAGTTCTGCCAGGACCTCATCCAACAGGAGTACGGGCCATTGCCCGCTTTTTTCTCTCATCCAGCCCACCTCAGCCAGCTTCAAGGACATCAAGGCAGAGCGTACCTGTCCGCGCGAGCCATAATGCCCTAAATCGATACCGTTGCTTAACAAGCGCAGCTCGTCACGATGCGGGCCGATGGTGGTAATCCCCCGCATGATTTCCTCATTCCGCAATTGGATCAATTTCTCTAAAAAGCCCGTGCAGATCTCCGAAATTGAGAACTTCGAGCGATCAACCATTGCATCGAAAGGCAAGGCAAATTGTCCAGGCGGTAAAGTTAATGGATCATATGCCGGTTGGTAGCTGAAGCGCAGCACCTCTTCACCACGGGTTAATTCAGAGTGCATGCGGGTTGCCAACCGTTCCAAATCCTGCACAGCCCAGATGCGAGCATGCAGAAGCTGCGCCCCAAAAGCGACCAATTGCTCATCCCAGTAGTCCAGTTGTGTGGGGCTGCCGCCGCGTTCATTCAATTGCTTGAGTAAGGCATTGCGTTGGGTCAGGGTCCGGTTATAACCTGCCAGAGCAACTGAATAACCGGGGATAACTTGAGCCAGGGCCAGGTTTAGATAACGGCGGCGTTCTTCAGGCGCTCCATCGATTACCCCCAGCATTTGGGGCAAGAAGAGCACTGCATTGAACTGCCCGACCACCTCGCTTAGCTTCCGCTTGACCCCATCCAGCAGGATTTCTTTGCGCAGGCGCAAGGACCCACCACTAGGCTCCTGGATGACGCGCACTTCCAGGCGATGCTGCGCACCGCCCCGCTCATAACCTGCCAGGATGCGGGCGACTGCCAGAGGTTCACGAATCGCAAAGAAATTAATCAGTTGGCGTTCATTGCTGGCGTGAAAAGAGGCAAATGTCGCCAGGAAATACACAGCCTCCAGAATACTGGTCTTCCCCTGGGCGTTGTCCCCCACCAATAAAAGCGGCCCGCGCGGCACTTCTAGATCCAGGCGGGTAAAATTCCGGAAGTTGGTCAGGGAAAGATGAGTCAAATACACAGAATTACCTATCCAATGAAATGCCACGGGAGGCTCAATCCCCGTGGCATTGATAAATTCTCGCTATAGATCAGATATAGATCGATTCACTCTACCGGAGAAACCTGGGCAGCCTCGTGGTCCACTTTCCAGACCTCGTCTGACCGATCTACAAATAGAACTCCGTCCAGATGGTCGATCTCATGCTGGAAAATGCGCGCCAGCCAGCCGCTGGCTTTGATCTTGATCGGCTGGTTGCGGCGATTCAAACCCCGGATGGTTACCGACTCCAGGCGTTCGACACTCCCTACCATCTCCGGAATTGAAAGGCAGCCCTCAATGCCAGAGATTGTTTCGCTGGAAGCCCTGGCAATCTCTGGGTTGACCACCACGTATAGCTTCTTGGGGGCTTCTTCATCTTCATCATCGCCGTACTCTACAACAATGACCCGGCTGGAGGTACCGATCTGAGGTGCAGCCAAACCCACACCAGGCGCCTCCCGCATTGTCTCAATCATATCGTCAATTAATTTCTGCAACTCAGGCCCAAATTCAACAACTTTGCGAGCCTTTTTTCGCAAAACCGGATCGGGCAAAGTAATGATCCTTCGAATTCCCATGACAGCTATTTTACCCTGAATTTTGATCGAATTTCGATAAATTTTCATCCTGCCGCAGGCGCTCTGCTTGGCGGTGGTAAGCGGCCATCCAATCCGCTATTCGCTCTCGCTCGCGGATGTTCTCTTGATCCTTCAAAACCATTTTCCGGTGACCAATCCGTTCAAAGATCTCTTGCCTGACAGCAGTCGGGTTGTATACCCCTCGGAACACAAAACTGGCTGTCCCAACCATTGCAATGACATTTCCAAAGTTTAATAACACACCCAGGATGCCAATCCGTTGGTGTTCCAGGCTGAGGATATTCTCAAGTGGCGCCGTCTTTTTGTCTTCTCTGCCCAAGGGGGTCCGGTAGATATCCATGATCTGGTCGGGGGTCAGGATATAGATATCATTGATCCAATCTACATATTCATAGAGCCACCAGATGGCAATTCCCAGCAGAACTAAGAACCCTACCCCGACCACCATTGGAGCTGAGAAATTCGCAAATAGTGATGGGAATGCCATTGCCAAAACTACCAGCAGGCCAATGAATGCAATGGAAGGCTTCCAAATCTTTTTCAGAAGCAGGATCCAGTGCTTGCGGTAAATGATCGCTCCCTCTTCCTCAATGCGTACTTTGAAAAGACCGGTTGTCAACATCCGCCAGGTATTGGTCCGGTATGCTAATCTGACGCTATCGGGGGTGCGAACTGGCATGACTGGCGCCTGTTCCGGCGTTGCTTCATCTCCTGTGGCCAACCCCAACCGCTGGCGGATGGCAGATTCAAGCGCTTCGGTTTGAACTCTTTGGACCACATCCCGCTGCCGGCGAAGCTGTTCTTCTAGCACACCTGCTAACTGCTCTGCCATCCCTACAGCGCGCATGACGATCTGCCCTGTGTATGTCCTGACCACAACATCTCCATAGCCTAAGATCCTGCCCAACCACGAACGATGTACGCTTACCGTCAATACGGTGGACAGAGGAGCTTCCTGCCGGTTCTCATACAGACCGATGATCCGTTCCAACCAGATTGCACGCTGATCTGTGATCAGGTAATAATCATTAGCCCAATCAAGCCATTGCCACAAGACAAACAACACAGAGCCGCCCAAAAGGAAGATACCGACCCATTCCACAATTAAGCGGAATGTATTCGCCACGATGCCCACTGAGAGGAAGATCATTGCCAACCCCAACCAGGCCAGCAAGGTCGGTGCTACCAACGAAACCAGCAGATAGGTCCAATGCTTACGCAAGATCAGATAGATATGCTCGTCTTTGCTTAACCAAATAAAGCGCCGGGCATGTGCCAAACGGCGGCTGGTAATCGATGCCAGCAAGTACTGGCGGATTTCCGAACGATCATCCAGTAGCCGGTTGAAGTCCTGCTGGTTCAACCGTAATAGATGGGTATCTTGCAGGGCTATGGCGGAAAGGCTATGCTCACGGGTACCTAACAGGACAAATTCACCGAAATGATCTCCACCTACCAGGGTCTCTCGGTCAACATCTCGTTTATTGATCCTGCGGCTGAGTTCAACTTCGCCAGAGAGAATCACATAGAAATCGTCATTTTCCCCGGCGGCAATCGATAGGCGCTGCTCTGCTCCCAGTCGCACCAGCTCAAATTCCTCAGCCATCAACTCTATCTGGTGCTGGCTAAGCCCGCGAAACACTCCCATGCCGGACAGCAATGAGATAATTTGAGCTTGATTATTATCCATAATCTGATTCTAGCACGATTTAAAAAGTGGATGTAGCCGGGCAGCTCACAGACTTTAAGCCAGCTTGACCGGGTATATTGCCCTTTCCGCTTTACCTCCCGGATTGATGATAGAATTGTATCGATTTTTCAACTTCATTATCTTATCTTACCCAGGAGACTATGAATGCCCATTCACTTCGGTACAGATGGCTGGCGGGCAGTCATCTCTGATACTTTTACCTTCAACAATTTACGCATGGTTGCCCAGGCAATTGCTGACGCAGCCAGCACCAGTTCTTGGAACAATGGCACGCCCCTGGACTACCAGATAAATCCTAAGGCAATGGTTGTTGGTTTTGATACCCGTTTTCTGTCCGACCGTTACGCCGTAGACGTGGCGCGAGTTCTGGCTGGTAACGGGTTCACTGCATACCTTTCTCAGGGAGACGCCCCGACGCCAGCTATCTCTTCAACCATCCGCAGCCTGGGTGCAAATGGGGGCGTCATGATTACCGCTTCTCATAACGCCCCTCGTTATAACGGCGTGAAATTAAAAGCTGCCTATGGCGGTTCAGCATTGAGGGAGCAATGCCGGCGCGTGGAAGTATATCTGAATGACAATGAGCAACGCGCACGCGGGCCAAACCTGATGGATTATGAACAAGCCCGCCAGCAAGGGTTAATCCAGCGTTTCAATCCCATCCCGGCTTATTATGATCAACTGCGCAAACTGGTCAATTTTGACGCCATTGCTGATAACCCGCAGCGTTTGGTAGTCGATTCGATGTATGGGTCTGGACGAGGCGTGATCAAAGGGATACTGCAAGGCACTGGCTGCGAGGTGCGGGAGATTCGCGGGGAGATGAACCCGGGCTTTGGAGGGATACACCCAGAACCAATTGGGCAATACCTGAGCGCCCTGGCTGGCGCGATCAGCACTGATATGGGCCATTTTGGTCTGGCCACCGATGGAGACGCCGACCGGATAGGCGCCATGGATGAGCGCAGTAACTTTGTCGACCCCCACAAAATCATGGCCCTGGCCTTGCAATATCTGGTTGAAAAGCGCGGTTGGAGCGGGCCTGTGGTACGCACAGTCTCAACAACTCGCATGATCGACCGTTTGGCGGAACGCTATGGTCTGCCCCTCTACGAAACACCGGTTGGTTTTAATTATATTGCCGAACATATGCTCAAGGAAGATATCTTGATCGGTGGGGAGGAGTCAGGGGGAATCTCGATTTTGGGCCATATTCCTGAAGGAGATGGGATCCTGATGGGCCTGCTTCTGGTTGAGATTGTGGCCGTGTCCGGCGGTTCCCTGCATGAACTGGTGGAAGCGCTCTTAAAGGACGTCGGACCAGCGTTCTATAAAAGGAATGACCTGCGCCTGAGCCATCCAGTTGCCAAAGACAAGATGACTGAATACCTGGTCAACGAAGCTCCAGCATCAATCGGTGGAGAGAGAGTAAGTCAGATTTGTACGACAGATGGGGTGAAATACCTGCTAGCCGATGGCTCCTGGTTGTTGATCCGCCCGTCAGGAACCGAGCCGGTCTTACGGGTCTATGCCGAGGGATGTAGCATCCAGATGCTAGATGCGCTGTTGGACTACGGCAAGCAGATTGCCCAGGCTGTGACCTAAAAAACCAAGACAAAATGGAAGGATGAAGGTAGGCTGTCTACCTTCATCCTCTCGTTTAATTACAATTAATTGGCTGTCCGTAAGCGCCTGCTCAAAAAGATAACCCCAACCAGCAACGCTGCCAGGGCCAGCAAGCCAGGCGCACCTACATCATCAGCAAAACCGGTAGTAGGGAGCTGCGTTGGTGTAGCAGCAGGCTCAGTCTGCTGCGCCTCTGCCGCCTGGGTAAGCAGTGCAGCAACTGTTGCCGTGCGAGGGTCAGTCGTGGGTGAAGGCGTGTTGGTGACCTGCTGTGCTACCACCAGGGTATTGGTGGGAGCCTGTGTGGCGGTAGGCGGCGGTGGTTCGGTTGGCGAGGGGGTAGCCATCGCTGCCGCCGCTACTTCCGTCAAGGACACCGCTCTAGCTACTTCCGTATTTTGTAGATTGATCTCAGCAGCCTGTGTCTGGCGGTTAGAGCCCCCGGTAATCATTGGGCGGGCCAGGGCAAAGGCCACAATACAGATCAGTGACAACAACATGATACCGCCCAGAATACCAGCTACAATCAGGAAGGGGCGGTTGCTCGACTCTTCTGGCGGCGGTCCTGCCTCTTCCGTCCCTGGTTCAAACTCCGTGTCCATATTTTCGAAAGTCATAGCACGCTCTCCTCTTCAGATAATTCTTATGCCAAAACTTCAAGGTTTGCCAGTGGGAAAATGGCAGTTTCACCGCTCTCAAAGCGCACATCTGCTGCCTGAGCCCTTACACCGCTTGGCAAAACCGTTAAACCGGGCCGCAGGGAGACCAGCGTTCCCGTTTGAGCTCGTTTGGGAGCGGAAATTACCCGTACCTGTTGGCCAGGTGAGAAATCTAACATCTCAACCGGAAGGGATACCTGCCCAGAAGCCGGCAGAGGGATAACAACTTCAGGACGGGTAACAGCCAAACGGTTTCTGCCTTCAGCATTTACGGCAACTTCTCGTCTCTCATTGGTAGAGAGCAGCTTAAAAGCAGTCGCATTCATCGGAATCTGCCCAAACCCCTCCAATATGACTATTGGAACGTTCACTTTCATTGCCAGCGGCTCTAGAACAGAATCCATGCTGGAGAGGATCAAACCTCTCAGGGGAATCTCATCTGCTAGGTTAATCACATCTGCACTTCCACAATAGCCACCTAAAACAACCGCTCCCCGATGGCTTACATCCAGAAGATCGGCCGCAATAGCATCGTTTGGGTCGCTTAGCAGAACCGTCAATAGCCCAAAATCAACCTTGCCATTGCCCCAAACCGCCTGGATCAACGCCCCAGTAGTTTCAATCTCAGCTCCCCGATCCGTAAACAGCTCTGTGACCAATCCGGGGATACCGGCTTTTAACTCAAATGGAGGGCTCTCCATTTCGACCAGCACCTGTCCGCCACCTGCGATAACCACTCTCCCGCTGCGCGGCGCCCGAATGACCCGCCGGCCTATTCCAACCGGCCCAGCCACCACATCGCCTTCACTTACCTCATCCCCTGCCTGAAATTGTAAGGCAGCATCTGCTTTTTGAGCAGATAAGCCAAGGCCACGGGCGATATCCAGGACGATATGTTCAGGGGCCAGCCTGGCTTCTGCAACAACATCGCTTGCGCTGACCTTTTGGCCTTTTCTTACCAAAACCCGGCCTTGCACCGGTAACAAACGCTCCCTACGGATAGTCGTGATCGGTAAGAAATGAGTAATGGGGGACAACATATCCTGATCCTCAAAATTTCGTTGCAAGAAAGGTGCCAGGCGGGAAGTTTATCCCCCTAGCGTCCAAATCCATTTTTTCAATAAATCCCGACGACGGGCATCTTCTTTGGGTAACCGCAGTGGACGCCCACGGGCGTCAATGATGACCCCCAGGACCCCACCAACCACCCGCACTGAGCCACCCCGCCCTGGACCACCCATCCCAACATCAAATCGGTTCAAAGGTTGCAAATGCAAATTAGCAGCCTTGCCAAGTGGCAAGGGGATGACCTCCAAAGTGCCATGTTTGATTTCCAAAGTGGCTTCAGTACTGCCTTCTTGCTTTACTTTAACTCGCAAGGCCAGTGCACCATAGGGAGCACTACCACTGGGAGAGATCACTGTTCCTAAATTCATGAACGTGCTTGATTCAAGCACTTGGACCGGTAGGATGGAATTGATTCCAGCAGCAGCTCCCAGGGCAGGCATGATATTGTTCTGATCCAGCACCATGGTGGTAACACCAGTGGGCTGGAGGCCATCCAGTAAGGTCAACAGGGTCTGACCCCGTGAAGGTGTATTGGTTAAAATACTTCCTGTAGCAACAATTGGCTCAAACAAAGGCATCAACCCATGTCCGCTTGTACGAATATGAGTGGGCAAACCATCCAGCAAGCGTTTGACCCCAATTTGCATGGCCTGGCGTGCAAGCGCTTGTTCAAGAGCTAAGGCCTCCTGAGACGCGGGCAGCGTGTAAGGATGCAGAGACTTGTTATAGATATAGTCTTGGATTTCACTGGCAGGGATATCTACCGGTAACCAGCGCGCAATACCCTCCACAGAGGAGTTTTCCAGGATGCCGGTCACGTTTTGGCCCAGACACAGATCAGTGTAAACTCCCAAATGGACATCGCCAGAGAATCCGGCTGCCAGGACGGTGGCAGAGGCGCCAATATCTACCCCAAAGACACCTTTAGCAGAATCATAAACATGGCTGAGGAAGCGAACCATGCGTCCAAAAGCAGTTGCAGTGGGAATTAACTTGCCACCCGCCCACCCATCTAGCTCCTGTACGCCGTTCAGGTCGCGCACGCGGATAGAGCGATAAACCTGGGCCAGCTCGGGCTGGGCCACAGAAAGTTGCTCTACATCCAAAGCCGGGCGGATATTGGGCGAAACGGATAAATGCACCAACGAGCCCAATAGCGACTCTACCTCATCCACTAGTGAATGGTTACCAGCGTATAGCACTTCAGGACGTTGTCCTTCCGGAGAGAGGTAGCAGGCCAATCCAACAGGCTCTAGCAGGGAGATAACAGATTGAGAGGCGCCATCTTCGGTTCCTCCAGCAACGATCACCAGGTCGGGACGTAGTCGCAAAATGCTATCGATGCGGGCAGCTTGCTTACGCCGGTCATTCAGACTCAGCTTATCAACTACCTGAGCGTAGGTAGTACTGGCCAACCTGACAGCGCTTTCAGTAGAGATATCTTCCAAAAGGCCAATTGCAACCACCTTCAACGGAGTACCGGCAGAAACGGTTGCCACACAGGTATCCACGCCCGAGCCGTTGGGCTTACTGGGGATTATGAGCTGTTCGTCTGGTCCAATGAACTCGCGACCAGTGATCAAGTGGAGCTGGTCAATCGCCCGGCGGATGCCTTCGCCGACATCAAAAAAAGGCGCCTCTGCTGTTGAAGGAGCCAATCCGGCAGCCAGAAAGCGATAACGTCCATCGACAACGTCAAAAAGCATGGCGCGGGTGGAAACAGCACCTACGTCAATTGCAAGCAAGGAATCGGCATTAATCAAGGAGGTGGGCATAGCATATCAAATCGTTGCAATCAATGGGATCAAGAAATCGATCAGGAAATTCATTCGCTCGATCAGAGCTGTTAAGGCAGCTGCGTACACACCGGCAAACAGAACTCCAAAGGTGATGGCAATGAAGACCAGGCCAACCTGGCCCATATCCTGAATCCACCGCGATCTTTCAGCAGACCGGTCCTGACGGGCGCGAGTCCCGTAGTAGAAGTACAACAGGGTTGTGACCGTCCCAACCAGGACGATCAGCCCGCGCATGAAATATGCCCCCGCATCCAGGCCTACGGCCTGCGCCGAGCGGAAATCCAGCAAGGTAGCAGAGGCTCCGGCCTGAGGAAACACAGTACCGAGTACCGCGCCGCCAATCGCTGTTGCAGCACCTGCTCCCACCAGGTATGCCATAGGTGGGCTGCCAAAGGGAGCCAAACGGGGTGAGGCCTTGGTCACCAGTAACCATATACCTGCCAACAAGGGTACTAAAAGATGAAGCGACCCAAGTGGATCTTGCCAAAATGGGACAACCAGTTGATAAAGGATGACATTATAGAAGACCATTACCGCACTAAAGCCAACCGCAACACCGATAAAAATATGCAGGCTCAGACGAAAGAGGGGGTTGTCACCAAGAATATAGCTAAAAACCAGGATTGTTAGAACAAAACCGACAAATGCCCCAATCAGGTCAGAATTTAGATCGGCCAGGCTCATAGGGCACCCTTACCTTCACTTGTATCCGGCTTTGAGATTAAGGCCAGGACCAGGCTGGCAATGCCACCTAACAACATCAGGGCAGCTGCTATGACCAGACCGGTACCAAAAGCATCCCAGTACAATCGTGCAACCCCTTCCATCCCAGAGATACTCTCAAAGGCTGCCCCTCCAGCCAATCCACTGATCATTCCATTCACCTGCTTAGGGTTAGTTTCATAATAAGGACGCACCATTGGCTCAGCTTGCGCGCTCAGCACCATCAGCATCGGTTTTCCGGCTGCACCCAAAGCAGGTTGGACCTGCTCGATCCAAGAACGGGCCGTATCGGGATTTTCGGTCAGTACCATCACCAGGGCAAAGTCTGATACGCTGTTCACAGAGGCCAGCGGTGCGACCTCCCAAACCCTTGTCCCCTGCAAGTCAAAGGGATTCAGGTCACGAGGCGTCTGGGCAAAAGCAAGCAAACCGGCCGCGCCGCCTGGTATATAGCCTAAATTGACATAACCAGGATTGACATCTGCCATTCGTGTGGTCATTAGACGTTCTGCCAGCAGAGGACCGGTGGGGTTTGTAGAGATCATGACCAGTTGAGCCCCGCGACCAACCGCCTCAGCAACTGTAGCAGCAGCAAGGGCTTCTAACTCGCCAGAAAAACTGGGCTCGTAATCAAAGGCAACCAGGATTGGTGCGCCAGAAGGCAGCCCAGCCAGGGTCTGGCTGAAATCATAGACCTCGGTTGAGACTCCAGCGGGTTCGGGTAGAGGCAAGAGTTGGCGGTTGAGCCACAGGGGTGCAATCACAGAAATGAAAACCACCAATGCAATCAATAATCGTAAGAAGTACTGGGAAGTAATGGCTGAGCGTGCTGGCACAGGCTTGGCCTGACCTTCTTCTGCCAACAAATTTTCGAGCAGGGTGATATGAGTCTGCTGATTATCTGTTACTTGCAGCTTCACCAGAGAGGATTTCGGCTTGCTCAGGTGAACAAATTCCGGTTCAGCGGGCAGAACACCAGCCAGACCGGCCAAAGGTCCGACCTTCTCTACGACCTTATCTTTTTCTTTCGCGGCCGGGGCAGAGGGAGCAGCCGATTCTACCGGGCGCATGGCCTGCAACCAGCTCGGAAGCTGGGCAGTTGCCAGGTCTGGCTCAGCCTCGCCATCTAGTGGAGCAGCTCCTTCAACCACATCTTCCTGAGCAGCAACCTGGGTGAGCCAGTCGGGAACAGTGGATATATCCTCGTCTGTCTGGGTCTCTAGCTCATCTACACCTGGTGCAGCAAATGCTTCTTCATCCTCATCGAGGATCAAAGCCGGCACACCACGGCCAGGGGTTTGCTCACCGGCAGTCGCATCCAGTTTTGTCAGCCAATCTGGAAGACCACCCTCTTCTTCTGCAGAAAAATCCTCGCCTTCTCCGCTCTCTACAGGCTCTGGAAGACCGGATTGATCCACCTCTTGCTCACTGACATTCGAAAGCCAATCAGGAAGGTCTTGGCGAGGTTTATTTATTTCTCCGCTACCAGCAGCAGGAGAGGCAGCAATCCAATCCGGCAAATCTTCCCCAGCTTCCGGCGCTGGTTCATCTTCGGGAAGATCGCTTTCAGCCAACCACCCAGGGAAAGCCTGCTCAGACTCTACCGGGCTTTCTGGTCGAAACGCGCCAGACTCCACCAGCCAATCTGGCAAATCTTTTGAGTCAATGGTAAGCTCTCCCTCACCTTCTTCCATGCCAATATCTGAAAGCCAATCTGACTCTCCTTCTTTGTCAACCGGCTTATCGCCCCAAATCTGATTGCCCTCCAGATCTTCATCTTGGGAGGACATAGGTGCAGTTAACTCGCTTTCTTTTTGCTGCTGGGAGCGGATCAGATCCAACCAATGGGGTCTGTCCCCTTCAGTAACGACCTCTTCACCCTGGTCATCGGATGGTAATGAAGTCTCAGATGTCTCTTCCAGACCCAGGCTACTGGTTTGGAACTCAGCTAACCACTCAGATGAACTTTCATCTCCTGCAACTTCGTCAATATCTAAAAACGCAGCCGAAGCTGAGCTCTCAGCCGGCTCGTCCTGAAGCGGAGCCTGGTCTTCCGGTTGATGCTCCTGGTCACCGGTCAGACGAGCCAACCAATCTTCATCTGTGTCGCTCGCCTCTTCGGATGAGAAAGTAAATGCACTTGACAGTCGTTGCTCTTCTTCAGACGACCAGGTCTCAACGCCATCCTCATCAGCTTGCTCTTCCTGGCTCTCGGTACGGGGTTCATCATTCTCTCGCAGACCGTCCAACCAATTCGGAAGCGCATCATCCTTAGCGGGGAAAAGATCCTCACTGTCGCTGGAAGGTTCAGGTTCGTTTTCAGTAGACGGAGGGGCAACCAGAGGCTTCAATCTGGCCTGGCAATATTGGCAAACCTCAGACTGAGGCGGGTTAGATTTACCACACATGGGGCAGCGCAGATCAGCCATAAAAGTCATCCACCATAGGGGCGGTCAGCGCCCATTAAAATCCGCAATCCTGTAGCAATCGCACCCAGGGCAATGCCCAACAGCAGGCCACGTGCGCCAGCTACCGCTGGTATTTGGACAATTAAATCCCGGATCAAATTCAGCACGGGCGCTTCGCCAATAAACAACAAAGGCGCAGTTCCCAACAATACCACCAGTACGGTGAGAAGAAAGACAATCGACAGGGCATTTAGCCTGCGGTGCAAGAGGCGCACACCAGCGTATGCCAATACAATCGTGAGCAAAGCCATCAGACTGGACTCAACAGGTACCTGGATGTACGAGAAAATCCACACCGAAGGCGCACTTGTCGGTCCGTAGTAGCCAACAATCGCTAACGTCAATCCTAAAGCTACAATCAGAACAAAGCTATAGAAGCCGGCAGGCTGACCAATCTTGACCTTGATCCAGTGAACGCGAAACAAATTGACCACGCCAACTAATAATGCAAAAGCTGCCAGAATAACCGCCCATTGCAGCAACATCACCCTTAAGGATAGGAGTGGCTCAAGCGGGATAAAATAACCCAGTAAGATCAACAAGCCGACCAGGATGGCAACAGCAGTGGATATAGGCGTTCTCATGGTAAAAACCCCACCAACAGATCAAGGATCAGGCTGTCCAACCCAAAAAGCCGCAATAATGCTGCGGTGATGATAAAAATGACCAACAGCATACGCAATAGATCTTGGGCGCGCAAACTGGCCTCGTGGATAAGACCCGCACCCAAGTAGGCGCCTCCCGCAAAGACTTCTTCACCAATCAAAGGCTCTTGGGCTGTGGCATACAAAACTGCTTGCCCGGGTAAGTTATCGGTCCCAGCCACAGTCAGGCTACCACTTTGCTCGGCAGCATCGTTAATGAGCGCTACTTCACTGCCAAAGTGACCGATCAACACATTGGCAGAAATTTGCTCGTCATGAATGATGGGAATAGTGCCAACAGCATAGGAGAAGGGCGTCAAACCGGCCAATTGTCCAGAGGTAAAGTCATACTGCCCTTCAGCGCCCAGGGTTTGGTAGGCTCCGCGCAGGGTATCCTGAGAGAGGATAGACAGAGAACCATCCCCACTGGTAGCAATCGGCGGGCGGTCACTGATAGAAGCGGCTCGCGCTATACGGCTCAGCATGCTCAGACCCATGAACGCAGCCGCGCTTTGTAACCCGGTGAGCGCCCCGCGCCCAACTGAGACATGCAGGCGCGTACCTGCCTCTACCGCTAAACCAACTGCCCGGCGTAGGCGGGCAAAGGCTGGTATTTCCCGCAACTGGCGACCAGGACGATTGCGTCCAGCCGCAGCCAGGATAATCATCAGGCCAAAGAACAGGATCACGAAGGCCAGACCAAAGATACCTGCAAGGTTCAATTCAAGGCCTCCTCTCGCAGTAGATGAATGAAAGCTTCTGTATCAGCGCGGTTTTCCAGCATATGGGCAAGAGCTACCACTTGGTCATCCGGGGCAACGCGTCCAAGGAGCGGCTGTCCTAGGTAAACCAGCTGCGCTCCCAACATGCTTAATGGGCCAAAGGCCTCCAATAAAGAAACCACAATATCTCGCACCCCCCAACGGTGCAAGATTCTGGCCCATTCTTGCCAAAAATGCTGAGAATCATGCATAGTGACAGTATAGCACGATTTCAATATCAACAAGTCCAGATGTAGGTAGATAAATCTGGCTTTGAGTACATTTTATATCTACATATTGGGGAGGTCAAGCTTTGCCCTGCAAGATTTCATCCCCATTATCCTGAAACAGAATCTAACTTAAATTGTCTGAAATATGACAGTTAACAGGTGGAATTCATGCCATATATAACTGTCGATTCAAGGTAAGAATGGCTAAACTAGATAATTGGATATTGAACGGGTATCTTGATTAACAACAGTTTTACCTGGCATACCATAGCACACGCAACACCTGCGATTAATATTGAACCATCAGAAAGCACAGTGGTTGCCTCAACATAAATCCCAAAGAGATTTACATTTTTTTAAGCAGCAAGGAGAATAAAATGACAAGAACAATAACCACCATTGAAGGCAACGAGGCAACTGCCTACGTTGCTCACAAAGTGAATGAGGTTATTGCCATTTATCCCATCACGCCCTCCTCTGGTATGGGGGAATTTGCGGATGAATGGTCGGCATTGAAACGACCAAACATTTGGGGAACCATTCCTCTGGTGGTAGAGATGCAATCTGAAGGGGGTGCGGCCGGTGCAGTTCATGGCGCCTTGCAGGCTGGCGCGCTGACAACGACTTTTACGGCCTCCCAAGGATTGCTCTTGATGATCCCCAATATGTACAAGATCGCTGGCGAGCTGACCCCAACAGTTTTTCACGTCTCAGCCCGGTCACTCGCCGCCCAAGCCTTATCCATCTTTGGCGATCACTCGGACGTGATGTCTACCCGCTCCACTGGTTGGGCGCTGCTTGCCTCCAACTCCGTGCAAGAGGCCCACGACTTCGCCCTGATCGCCCAGGCCGCTACACTGGAAACCCGCGTACCTT
This sequence comes from Anaerolineales bacterium, assembly GCA_046485135.1. Lineage (GTDB taxonomy): Bacteria > Chloroflexota > Anaerolineae > Anaerolineales > UBA4823 > CAZAQS01. Next base: position 17,462 of record JAWOHN010000039.1, read on the forward strand.
TCCTACACTTCTTTGACGGCTTCCGCACTTCTCATGAGGTGAATAAAATCGAACGGCTGGCAGAAGAGGATATGCGGGCGATGATCAGCAATGAGCTGGTCCAGGCCCATCGTAGCCGCTCACTCTCCCCCGATCGTCCGGTGCTGCGCGGTACAGCCCAAAATCCGGATGTCTTCTTCCAGGGACGCGAGACGGTCAATCCCTTCTACGCCAAATGCCCCGAAATCGTGCAGAAGGCGATGGATAAATTTGCGGATGTTGTTGGGCGGAAGTACCACCTTTTCAATTACGAAGGCGCGCCTGATGCCGAGCGTGTGATCGTCTTGATGGGCTCTGGAGCTGAAACTGCGGCTGCCACCGCACTTCATCTTGCCGAGAAGGGTGAAAAAGTGGGCGTCTTAAAAGTACGCCTCTTCCGGCCTTTCTCTGTCAAACACTTCATTGAAGCCCTGCCCCCCACGGTGAAAATCATTGCTGCCCTCGACCGCACCAAAGAACCCGGTTCGGCTGGCGAGCCGCTTTACCAGGATATCCTCACCGCCCTCCACGAGAGCGAGGGCGGGCTTTTGCCACGCGTGATCGGTGGGCGCTACGGGCTTTCCTCGAAGGAGTTTACCCCAGCCATGGTCAAGGCCGTCTTCGATGAAATGACCAAAGAAAAACCCAAGAACCATTTTACCGTTGGCATTATCGACGATGTCAGCCACTCCAGCCTGGACTTTGACCCAGCCTTCTCTATCGAGAGCAAAGACACTGTGCGCTGTGTGTTCTGGGGACTGGGCGCAGACGGTACCGTCGGCGCCAATAAGAACTCCATCAAGATCATCGGTGAGGAGACCGACAACCATGCCCAGGGCTACTTTGTCTACGACTCGAAGAAATCGGGCGGCGTCACCATTTCCCACTTGCGCTTTGGCCCAAAGGTGATCCGGGCGCCCTATCAAATCAGTCAAGCCGGTTTTGTGGCCTGCCATGCATTCAGCTTTCTAGAACGGTACGATGTGCTCAAATATGCCATGCCCGGGGCTATCTTCTTGCTGAATAGTATCTATGGTCCAGAGGATGTGTGGGATAACCTGCCCCGCGAGACCCAGGAGACCATTATCGAAAAGAAACTGCGCTTCTTTGTAATCGATGCATATGAAGTTGCACATAAGACCGGCATGGGTTCGCGCATTAACACCATTATGCAGACCTGCTTCTTTGCCATTAGCGGCGTACTACCACGCGAACAGGCTATTGAAGAGATTAAAAAGAGCATCAAAAAGACCTATGGCAAGCGCGGTGAAGCAGTAGTCAAAAAGAACTTCGAGGCCGTTGATATGACCTTGGAGAACCTACACGAGGTGAAGGTTCCAGACGTGATCACCAGCGACCAGACTCGCCGCCCGCCCGTTCCCGAGGAAGCCCCCCAATTCGTCCGTGATGTGCTCGGTAAGATGATTCAGGGCGATGGTGATCTGGTGCCAGTCAGCGCCATGCCAGTCGACGGGACCTTCCCTACCGGCACCACCAAATGGGAAAAACGGAACATCTCCCTGGAAATCCCCGTCTGGGAGCCAGATCTTTGTATCCAGTGTGGCAAGTGCTCCTTCGTCTGCCCGCACGCAGTGATCCGCGAGAAAATCTACCAGCCCGCTTACCTGGAAAACGCCCCCGCTACCTGGAAATCAGCCGCCGCACGCTGGAAAGAATTCCCTAATATGAAATTCACCCTGCAGATCGCCCCGGAGGACTGCACTGGTTGTGGTCTGTGTGTTGAGGTCTGCCCGGCTAAAGATAAGAGCCAGGTCGGCCGCAAGGCCATTAACATGGCCCTGCAACCGCCCATCCGGGAGACAGAGCGGGTTAATTGGGATTACTTCCTCCAGATACCAGAGATAGATCGCTCATTGGTAAGCACCAAAGCCGTCAAGAACTCGCAGCTGCTCGAACCGTTGTTTGAGTTCTCCGGCGCTTGTGCAGGTTGTGGCGAGACCCCCTACGTGAAGCTGCTCAGCCAGCTATTTGGCGATCGTCTCCTGGTAGCCAATGCTACTGGCTGCTCTTCCATCTATGGCGGCAACCTGCCCACCACGCCTTGGACCTCTAATCGCGACGGGCGCGGCCCAGCCTGGTCAAACTCGCTCTTTGAAGATAATGCTGAGTTTGGCATGGGCATGCGCATGACCCTGGACAAACAACAAGAATATGCCTTGGAATTGCTACCGCAGCTGACGGGCGTCATTGGGCAAGACTTGGTGGATGCGCTGACCAACGCTGACCAGTCAAACGAGAGCGGCATCAAGGAACAGCGCGAACGCGTGGCCCTGCTTAAACAACGTCTTAGTGGGATTGAAGACCCGCGTGCTCGCGACCTGCTCAGCCTGGCAGACATGCTGACCCGTAAAAGCGTCTGGATCCTCGGTGGAGACGGCTGGGCCTACGATATCGGTTACGGCGGGTTGGACCATGTCCTGGCTTCGGGACGAAATGTGAACGTTCTGGTGCTGGACACCGAAGTATACTCCAACACCGGTGGGCAATCTTCCAAGTCCACTCCCCGCGCGGCGGTGGCAAAATTTGCCGCTCAAGGCAAGGGTACGCCTAAGAAAGACCTGGGCTTCATTGCTATGTCCTATGGATATGTGTATGTTGCGCACGTAGCAATGGGAGCCAGCGACCAGCAAACCCTTTCGGCCTTCTTGGAAGCTGAGGCCTACGACGGCCCCTCGCTGATCATTGCTTACAGCCACTGCATCGCTCACGGCATTGATATGCGCAAAGGTCTGGACCAGCAAAAGCTGGCGGTACAATCCGGTCACTGGCCTTTGTACCGTTTCAATCCAACCCTTATCGCTCAAGGCAAGAACCCGTTGATCATCGATTCTAAAGAACCAAGCATTCCACTCGGGCAGTACATCTATAACGAGACCCGTTACCGGATGCTCGCCCAAAGCGATGAGGAGCGGGCTGAAGCCTTGCTCAAATTGGCCCAAGCAGATGTTGAAGATCGTTGGCGATATATCCGTCACATGGCGTCGATGCACTACAACGGCGACGAAAAAGACAACGGGCATGATAGCGAATAACAGGAAAAGAGGGAACCATGATTGATCTAAGCACAACTTACCTGGGCCTCAAGCTCAAGAACCCCCTGGTGGCCTCCGCCTCCCCTTTGAGTGAAAAGCTGGACAGCGCTCGCCACCTGGAGGAGGCTGGTGTATCAGCCATCGTGATGTACTCCCTGTTCGAAGAACAGGTGATCCGGGAAAGCCTGGAGTTGGACCGCTACCTGAGCCATGGCACGCATACCTATGCGGAAGCGCTCACCTATCTACCCGAAGTTGGCCGCTATAGCCTTGGGCCAGAAGCCTATGTTGAAAACGTTTACCGGCTAAAACAAGCTACTGCTATCCCCATCATTGGCAGCCTGAACGGAGTTTCTACCGGTGGTTGGATCCAATACGCCCAGCAAATCGAGCAGGCTGGGGCTGACGCCATCGAGCTAAATATCTACTACCTGCCGGTGGACCCACAGCTAACCGGGGCCGAATTGGAGGACACCTACGTCACATTGGTGCGCGATCTGCGTACCCAGGTGCGTATACCAATTTCTGTCAAGCTCAGCCCATTCTTTACATCAATGCCCAACATGGCCAGTAAGCTGGTCGAAGCTGGCGCAGACGGGTTGGTTTTGTTCAATCGCTTCTACCAGCCCGATTTCGATCTGGATGAACTGGAAGTGGTCCCCAACCTACAATTGAGCACCTCAGCCGAGCTGCGCCTGCCGCTTCGCTGGATTGCCTTGCTCTACGGTCGGGTGCAAACAGATTATGCCTTGACCAGTGGTGTGCATACCTCGATTGATATGTTGAAAGCCATGATGGCTGGCGCCAGTGTTACTATGGTCGCTTCTGAGTTCTTGAAGAACGGCATTGAACGAGCGACAGAAATGCTGGATGGTATGTTATCTTGGATGGAAGAGAACGAATATGAATCGGTCATGCAAATGAAAGGCAGTATGAGCGCCCAGGCCGTTGCTCAGCCAAACGCTTTCAAGAGAACAAATTACTTGAAAGTTCTATCTTCTTACAACGGCCAATAATTTACTTAACATAAAAGCGGTTGCCTTGAATCAATCAGGCGGGTTGTCCCAAAAGATATCATGGGAACAACCCGCCTGTGGCTTTCTATAGCTTATTGTTAAAACGAATAAGTCAGGTTGCCTGAGCAGGACAGATGACGGGCCTGAGCCAGAGGTTAACCCTCTTGCTCCTCAAACCCTTCCAGGGTTTCGGCGCGCTTCTTATGGCGGTAGACAATACGACCGCGAGTGAGATCGTAAGGGGACATCTCCACCCGTACACGGTCACCGAGTAGGATACGGATGTAGTACTTCCGCATCTTACCCGAAAGGTAAGCCAGCACTTCATGACCGGTCTCCAGACGTACCCGGAATTGGGTGCCCGGTAGAGCCTCTATCACGGTGCCTTCTACCTGGATTTTATCTTCATCTTTAGCCATTATTACCTCCAGCAACCTGGTCAAGGCCAGGTCTCACCTGCTTGACAACTCACAGGTATTACTATTCGGAATCCGGATTGACACGACGCTTGAACCTCCGGATAGCCTTTTTCTTCTGAATGCGGCGCAATTCGCTTTTTGATACAAACCAACGCTTGCGGCGAACTGTGCTCAAGATACCACTCTTGGCAACTTTCTTGCGAAAGCGCTTCAGCAGCTGATCCTGAGACTCATTGGGGCGCAGAACGACTGAAGCCATTCTCTCACCTCCTTTCGTTACAAGAATAGGAACGCTTTGCTACCAGGAACAAAAAAACTCGGCTGACGTTCACCGACCAGCCGAGCCAGACAGTGGCCACACAAATCCTGTACTGCTAAAAGTCACAAAATGCTGTCTCCCTTGGTAACATCAGTAGCAAAGCGTAAGCACGCCAGAGAACGTTGCAAAAATTATACTATTATTAAGGACAAAAGTCAATATTTAATAGAAAAAGCCTCTTGGCGATGACCTACTCTCCCAGGGGGCTGCCCCCCAAGTACCATCAGCGCTGACGGGCTTAACTGCCGGGTTCGGGATGTAACCGGGTGTACCCCCGTCGCTCCAATCACCAAGAGACTTTATTCACTTGTTATATTTCCGAATAGAGTGTTTCACAACCTTTGTGAAAAGAACT
>JAWOHN010000182.1:0-7256 GCA_046485135.1 Anaerolineales bacterium
GGTGTTCTGCTTGCAAAAGGCGGGCATTTTCTACCAGGATAGCGCTCTGGTTGGCAAACATGGACAACAGCTCGATATCCGCGTGCGTGAAAGCTCTTGCCGAGCTGGTCTCAGCCACATTGATCACTCCGCTGACCTGCCCTTGCCACAACATAGGCACACTGATCAATGCCTTAATTTGGCGCAAATCGGCTGGATCCTGGATTTTTCCAGGCCAGGCTGGATAATCCTGGATGATCAATGGCTGCCCACTCTCGGCGACCTTCCCGGCTGCGCCTTGCCCAAATTCAAGCGTCATCTGGGCTGCATGAGCGGAAAAGCCATACACCGCCGCGCATTGTACTTTTTTCTTGTTATGGTCTGCCAAAAACAGGCTGCCTCGGTGAGCATTCAGCAGGTGCACAGCTCTTTCCAGGATTTTCTCCAGCAATTCCGGTAGCCTGTATGGCGCAGAGATGTCCTGCAGGGTGGCATGGAGTGCAGCCAGTTCAGCAGAACGGCGTTGGAGCGTATCCTGTGCGCTTTTTTCAGCCCCGGATCGTCTCGAGATGACCCTCTGTCCGGCAGCTTTGCGCTTTCCGTAGTTGGATTCCTTTTCCAGCATCATCATCCAACCTGTACTTGATTGCGACCATTTTGTTTCGCTGCATATAGCGCCTGATCTGCATCATGGATCAATGAAGTCAGGTCTTGGGTGCCGGTGGTGGCTTTGGCGATGCCCATGCTGACGGTGATAGGGATGCTGACTCCTCCATCAACAATGGCGGGTGACTCTGCAATAATTTTGCGCAGCCTTTCTGCCATATTGGTAGCGGTAAACAGATCCGTTTCAGATAAGATGATGAGGAACTCATCACCACCCAAGCGCCCCAGGATATCTACTTCGCGGATATTGCGATTGATCCGGTCAGCTATTGTCCGCAAGACCTGATCGCCGATGTTATGCCCGTACCTGTCGTTGACCTGCTTGAAGGAATCCAGGTCAAACATGATGGCAGTCAGCGGGCGACCGAAACGGCGGGCGCGCTCAATTTCTCGCCGGCCTAACTCGTAGATGCCACGCCTGTTATACAGGTTTGTCAAAGAATCGGTGATGGCTAGCCTTTGCATTTCCATGTGCAACTGGGCATTACGGATGGCGGCTGTTGCTGTAGCAGCAAAACTGACCAGCAGGCGCAAATCATCATCATTAAAGGCTGCCCGATTGTGCGAATCTAATGAAATTGCGCCAATGACCTGGTCATTCAATATCAACGGGACCACGATGGCCGATTGAATGGCGCGTACTTCAGGGATTTGACCATCATAGCGAATGGAAGGATCGGTTTGGACGTCCTTGATTAGCAAGGGGGTACGCAAGCGGACCGCTTTGGCTACATAACCTTTGCTGCCAGGAAAGGCAAACTTTTGGATGCGCGGGTCGCTGTAGCCGATGAAGGCTCGCATCTCCAGTTGCCCGGTCTCGCGTGCCACCAGGTGCAGCATCCCTTTCTCTCCAGCCGGGATGGCGATGGTGGCTGCGTCCAAGATCTGCCCAAGCAACTCTTCCAGATCCAATGTGGAAAGCAAGGTGGACGTGGCAGTGTGCAACGCGCTCAATTCCAAAGCCCGTTGAGCGGCAGCCTGCTCTGCTCGCTTGCGATTTTCAATCTCCTGGGCTAATTGCTGATTTAAAGCAAGCAGCTCCTGGGTTTTATCATCCACCTTGTCCTCAATCGTGATCTGTTTTCGATATGGCTGTCGGTTGGTACGGAAATCGCTTTCCATTGTAAAAAATCCTGGTCAGGCAACTAGATTTGTTGTCTGTTTTGATTATACCCCAACGGCAAGATTCATGCCGGATTTTGTGGTGTAGTTTTGCGTAGATATATTAATTAGCAAATAATATTGTATATCTAGTGTAGAAATGCATTAAAGTTCGATGTTTTGCCGACTTCAACCAGCACAGCAGTGTAGCGGTTTATTTCATTAACGAGAACAAGGCTGCATCCCGCCGGACGATTGTATACGGCACCTGCAATGGCGCCATCGAGGGGCGTTCAGGTTGGCTGATTTTGACCTCATACAGCGAGGTGTAAACCTCTTTGATCACTTCCAGAAAGTTATGCAGGCTACTCTGGGTGGACATTCTCAGCAATCCATCAAAACGAAAAGAACCCACCAGGGCGGTCACGGGAATCATCTTGCGGTTGGGTTCGTTCGGTTCGTAATCCAGGGGGTCTTGGTGTGGAGGTAACATATGAAAAGCCAACACCTGTGAAATGGGAATATGCATCTCCGTCATTGATACCGATACCACCGGGCCACCACCGACGTACATCATCTGGGATTCATGCAGGCAGATATACTGTGGCGCCGCCTGCGTCCTCAGCCAGGTGCTCAACCGGATCACTTCTTTGGTGACTACTTCTCCCCAGACCAGGTGGTTGGGGGTGTAGACCATCACTGGGGTTGCTTTTTCATCTGCCTCCAAAGTATTGTTTTTGCCCACCTCACTGTCCGTCATAGCTCCTCCTTTGTATAAGCATGCCAGCTATCCTTACCTGGATTATAATGCAGCTAATCCAGTGCTACAGGCTGGATGACCATTCAAAGCTGTAAGGTATTATCCCGACTTCTTGAAAAACAATAATGTTAGCGGGAGATGAACTATGCGTGCGGATGACATCATCATCAAAAAGCGGAACAAACAGGAGCTGACCCGCCAGGAGATTGACTATTTTATAAAGGGTTACACCAGCGGGGATATCCCTGACTATCAGGCCGCAGCCTGGGCGATGGCGGTTTTGTTAAATGGCATGAGCGCAAGAGAGACCACCGATTTGACCCTGGCGATGACCGAGTCGGGGGAGATTTTAAACCTCAGCCAGGTCGTTCCGATCGCGGTGGACAAGCATTCGACCGGCGGTGTGGGAGACAAGACCACCCTGGTGGTCGAGCCGATCGTGGCTGCCTGCGGCCTGCCGGTGGGCAAGATGTCCGGGCGCGGGCTGGGCTTTACCGGCGGAACTTTGGACAAGATGGAGTCGATCCCCGGCTTTCGCGCCAACCTATACACCCAGGAATTCCTGGACCAATTAAGCCGGGTGGGTCTGGTCCTGTCCGGGCAAACTGCTTGCCTGGCGCCAGCGGATGGCAAGCTATACGCCCTGCGCGATGTGACCGGCACCGTCGAATCGATCCCGTTGATTGCTTCTTCGATCATGTGCAAGAAGATTGCCGCCGGCGCCCAAGCCATCGTGATGGATGTTAAATGGGGGGAAGGCGCTTTCATGGAAACCCTGGAGGAGGCGCGCAAGCTGGGTGAGATGATGGTCGCTATTGCCAAACTAGCCGGGCGTGAGGCAGTGGCATTGCTGTCTGATATGAACCAGCCATTGGGACAGATGGTGGGCAATGCCCTGGAGGTGCGGGAGGCTATCGAGTCCTTGCAAGGGGGCGGTCCGCAAGACCTTCGTGAGCACTGCCTGACCGTGGCCGCGCATATGCTGGTTTTGGGAAAAATGGTGGAGACAGAAGACCAGGCGCGCCAAATGGCCGGCGCCGCTATTCAAGACGGGTCGGCCTGGCAGCGCTTCCGCAGCCTGGTCAAAGCGCAGGGCGGGGATGTCTCCTATGTGGATGATCCGCAACGCCTGCCGCAGGCCAAGCATATCGAAACGGTTGCAGCACCCAAATCGGCTTACATCAAGCGCATAAACGCCCGGGTGGTGGGGGAGACGGCCGTCTTAATGGGTGGGGGACGTGCGAAAAAAGACGATAAGATCGATTATTCTGTAGGCATCCAGGTTTTACATAAGATCGGCAGCTACGTAGAGCAAGGCGCCGCGTTGTTCAGCGTGCACGCCGCCAGCCAGGAAAGCCTGGCGCAGGCCAAAGAGCAGCTACTAGGAGCTTATTCTTGGAGCGATCAGAAGGTCGAGCCCCTGCCCTTGTTTTACGGCGTGATCAGGTGAAAATGGATTACCCGCACAAAATCGCTGCAGAGCTAAAGGTCAAGCCTGAACAGGTTGCTGCGACCATTGAGCTGCTGGACCAGGACAATACCTTGCCTTTCATCGCCCGTTATCGCAAGGAGGTTACCGGTGGCTTGGACGAAGAACAGATCCGCCAGCTCTCGGAGCTACTGGTTAAACTGCGATCGCTGGATGATCGGCGCAAGACCATCCTGAAGTCGATTGAAGAACAGGGGGCGCTGACTCCTGAACTGCACCATCAAATCTTGCAGGCAGACAGCGCCACTCGCCTGGAGGATCTCTACCAGCCCTATAAGCCCAAGCGCCGCACCCGGGCCAGCCAAGCCAGGGAAAACGGCCTGGGTGAGCTGGCGAATCTGATCCTTCAACAGGTTCTCACCGATCAAAGCATGGCAGAAATGGCAGGACCGTTCCTCAATGAAAATGTTCCCGGTGTGGACGAGGCCTGGTCCGGCGCGCGCGATATCCTGGCAGAGTCCATTAGCGACCACCCTGAGGTACGCCAGCAGGTGCGCGCCAAAGGTCTGCTATGGGGTAGCCTGCACAGCGAAAAGATCGAAGAAGCTCCCGACCCCAAACAGGTCTATCACTTATATTATGCCTATGAAGCCAGGATCGACCGTCTGCGGCCACACCAGGTGCTGGCCATTAACCGGGGAGAGGTCGAAAAAGTTTTGCGAGTGCACCTGACCATCTCCGAGCGAGATTGGCAAACCATTGTCTTTGCATATTTCCGTCCCGATCGTCGCTCTCCACTGCACGATCAGCTCGTCCAGGCAGCCATGGATGCCGCCGAGAGGCTTTTACTGCCTGCCATCGAGCGCGATATCCGCCGTCATTTGACAGAACTGGCCGAGAAGCACGCCATCTCGGTCTTTGCTGACAATCTGCGCGCCCTGCTGACCCAACCTCCCCTAGCGGACCAGGTGGTTTTAGGCATCGATCCGGGCTTTCGGACTGGCAGCAAGGTCGCTGTGGTCGAATCCACCGGCAGGGTGCTGGACACCACGACCATTTACCCTCACGAGCCGCAAAAACGCCGCGAAGAAGCACTTAAGATTCTGGCTGGGCTGACCTTGCGCCACAAGGTGACCCTGATCGCCATCGGCAATGGCACTGCCTCGCGCGAGACCGAGGCGATGGTGGCTGAGCTCACTCGCGTCGCCAAGGATGTTAGATACCTGATTGTCAACGAAGCTGGCGCCAGCGTTTACAGCGCCAGTCCTTTAGCTCGTGCAGAGTTGCCAGACCTGGATGTTAGCCTGCGCGGGGCTGTCTCCATTGCTCGCCGAGTTCAGGATCCTTTGGCCGAGCTGGTCAAGATCGATCCGAAATCGATCGGCGTGGGCCTGTACCAGCACGATGTGGATCAAAAGAAGCTTACCAGCAGCCTGGAGGGAGTGGTGGAAAGCGTAGTAAATACGGTGGGTGTGGATTTGAACACGGCCTCGCCGGCCTTACTGACCTATACTTCTGGAGTTGGGCAGAAGCTGGCTGAGAAAATCGTTGCCTTTCGCGACGCTAACGGACCCTTCAAGAACCGGGCAGAGCTGCGCCAGGTGCCCGGACTGGGACCGAAAGCCTTCGAGCAGGCCTCCGGTTTCTTACGCATACGGAACAGCGACAACCCCTTGGACGCCAGCGCCATCCACCCTGAAAGTTATGCGGTAGCCTTGCAGGTTTTGGAAATGGCCAGCCTGTCCCCCGCGGATGCACCGGTCGAGCGCAAACCGGCCCTGGAGGCTCTGGTAGACCGCTGCTCTTTGGCCAATATTGCGGCTGACCTGGGCGTGGGTCAACCGACTTTGGTTGATATCCTTGAGCAGCTCGTTCGCCCCGGCCGCGACCCCCGTGAGAGCCTACCCCTGCCAATTCTGAGGAATGATGTGTTGAAGATGGAAGACCTGGCGGTGGGCATGTCTTTGAAAGGCACCGTGCGCAACGTGGTCGATTTTGGCGCGTTCGTGGATATCGGCGTCAAACAAGATGGCCTGCTGCACCGCAGCCAGGTACCGCCAGGGACTGCCCTAAAGGTTGGAGATATCTTGGATGTAGAAATCCAAACGGTGGAAGTGGAGCGTGGCCGGATCGGTTTGGCCTTGAAGAAAGGGCCGGCCTCGTAGGAGAAATCTACCGCCAAGACGCTAGGAGCGCAAAGTAAGATTCTATAAAACCTTAGCGACCTTTGCGTCTTGGCGGTTAAAATAAAAGAGCCGGTCTGGCCGGTTCTTCTATCTATCCTCAACCGTCCCCCCTTGTCTATCTATCCCCCGCAGGTGGAGCAGGAGCCGCCGCTGCAAGTGCTGCAGCCGCTGTTCCCACCAGCGATCACCTGCCCACCGCTCTGGGCGAAGAATACGGAAATCTTACGGGAGGTGTGCTCCCCATTACATTTCTTACAGCGGATGAGTGCGTCGGCATCCTTGATTGGGCGCAAAGCTTCAAACTCTACGCGGCAGTCCTGGCAATAATACTCGTAAATTGGCATTGCGTCCCTACCTTTCAATACTGACCCAGATTTTAATCCTTTCTGACGCACGGGTCAATATGATTTTCCGGGGGTTCGGGCCTAAGTTCGGCCATCACCATCTGTCAGAGAGATATGAACAACATTGATAGGGATAAAAAGGATTTGCCACCAGAACAGTGTGTAGAACTGCTCAGAGCGTTGAATGCCCGTTTTGAGAAAAACATGAACCGCCTTGAAAGTTCTTGCCGCCATGCTGCACAGCACTGCGCGGGCGATTGAACGCTAACGCTGGCCTGAGGAAAGGAGCTGTTGGATGAAGGATTATCTGAAGCGGGTATACCATTTCAAGGGCAGTCCACGGGAGATTGGGTTTGCTGCTGGACAAACTTTCGCCGGCAGGCTCGAAGGAACGATTAGCCGCTACATTGCCAGTGTACAAGATATGAAAGACATGCAGAAATTGCACGCCGGCGCGCTGCCCTGGCTGCGGACCTTGCCAAAACGATTTCAGGATGAATTCGAAGGGATGGCTGAAGGAGCGGGGATTCCCCTGCAACGTCTGGCAGAGTGGGCCTACATCGAAGAGTGCGATCTGAAGCAATGCAGCGCCGCTGTGTTCCTGTTCGAGGATCGAGCCTGGGTGGCGCGCAATAACGATTGTTACGCACCCGAGCTATGGGGCTATGTAATCATTCGAGAAGTTGACGGGCGAATACCAACCATGATCTTCTCAGGTGAAGGAGATGTTTTCTCGGGAACCGGCGTCAACAAAGAAAAATTATGGCTGCATTACAACTTTCTCGTGCCCT
>JAWOHN010000230.1:0-5184 GCA_046485135.1 Anaerolineales bacterium
CCGAAGCAGCGATTGTGATGGACAGCTTCAAACTGATCTGCCATGCAGTGACTTTTGGCACCAGCCGCAGCATCTGCATGCACCCGGCGACCATCACCCACGAGCATATGACGCCCGCAGAACGCACAGCAGTGGGCATCGATGACGGGCTTATCCGCCTATCTATTGGATTAGAGTCTCCCGCTGATATCGTCGCGGACCTGGACCAGGCGCTGTCCAGGATCTAAGCTGCCAATAAAACCGGATGAATCCAGAAAATACGGGTAAAATGCGAGAGTGATAGGATCGAAAATCAACTCCATACCCTAGAAGGTGATGCATGGACGTCAATACCGCCGACCGGCAAAATCCGCAGTTCAACGTGCTATCTGAGAGACAGTGCCAGGAGCTATTCAACGCCGCGCTAGAATGTCTCGAACGTATTGGGGTGCTGGTCCACAATGCTAAAGGACGCCAGCTATTGGAGAAGGCTGGCGCTCGCGTAGAAGACAAGCTGGTTAAGATCCCTCAGAATATCATCCAGCAAGCCCTGGTGTGGGCGCCGCGCTCCTTCAGGCTGTGGGACCGGGAGGGGGCAAGCTCTCTTCAGGTGGCGCCGAACCGGGTCTACTTCGGTCCAGGCCCAACCTGTACATACTTTATCGACCCGCTGACCGGCGAGCACCGCAAAGCCAGACGTGGAGACGCCGGACTGGCAGCCCAGTTTTGCGATGCCCTGGAGCATATCGACTTTGTGATGAGTTTGAGCATCTACGACGACGTATCCCCAGAACTATCCTCTGTGTATGAGTTTGCGGATATGATCACCCATACCCGCAAGCCCCTGGCGGCCTGGGCCAGCGATGTCGATACGCTTAAAGCAATCTATGAGATTGCAAAATGCGTGAAGGGGAACGAGCGAGACTTGATTGAAAAACCGAATTTCGTCTATTTCTCGACCTTCCAATCCCCCCTTCAGCACCTGGATAATAAAATTGGCAGCGCGCTGTGGGCAGCAGAGCACGGGATTCCGGTGATTTATTTAGGCGGTCCGACGGTTGGAATGGAATCGCCTATAACCGGCGCAAGTGGACTGGTGATTTACCTGGCTGCGGCCTTGAGCGGTCTGGCAATGATCCAGCTCCAACGAGCGGGCGCACCGGTTGCCATAGGCGGCATCCCGATGACCATGGATATGTTCACTGCCCGACCGGCCTACGGTTCGCCTGAGATGTGCCTGTATACTGCCGCGGCCAGCGAGCTGGCGCGTTATCTGAACCTGCCCTTCATGGGGACCGCCGGCGCGAGCGAAAGCAAGCTTGTGGATGCCCAGGCAGGGGTTGAGATTACAGCCCAGATCCTGCTATCTGCGCTGAGCGGCGCCGGATTGGTCCATGATGTGGGCTTCCTGGACTGTGCAGACATCGGCTCACTGGAATTGCTGGTGCTATCTAACGAAGTGATCGGGTATGTCAAGCGCATCATGCGGGGGATCGAGGTCAACCAAAAGGCCATCATGATGGAATTGATCGAAAAAGTGGGGCCGGGAGGGTATTTTGTGGCAGAACCGGCCTCGGCAGCCTTATGCCGGAAGGAGGTATGGCTACCAGAGCTCTCGGACCGCAAACCGTACCAATTTTGGGAAGCTGCCGGAGGGCTTTCGATGGACGAACGCATCCGTTTTCGGGTGAAGGATATTTATGAACACTATCAAGTAACAGAAATCCCGCAGCCGGTACAAGACCAGATCCAGAAGATTTTAAAAAGGGAGGAGGCGCGGGTGGGGGGATAAGGCACGACTCCTAATGACAGAGGATTGCTGCAAGCATTGACGGTTCGGTGGCCAGCGAGAGGGAAGATTGCTTCACTCGCCGGAAGATCACCGGCGGTTCCAATGACCGAGGAAGGGGATGTCACATAGGAATGAAGAGCGCGAAGCGCTGTGGATTTACTCGCAAGGAGCAGGTTAGACAGATAAGACTTACGCAATTTGATGTGAAGATACCTCACACAAATTTACCCACAATGACCTGCGCCGGGGTCTTACGATCCCGGCGCAGGTCATTGTGGGAATTATTGGTTTATAAGCCGACCAAAGCCGGGCAATTCTAGCGAATTTGGCCGCGCACCTCTCCGCCCGGAAACTGGGAGGTGTGCACGTTGACGTAGGCATTGCCGGAGGCCATGTTTTCAAGCAAGTCTTTCAGGGTTCCACCAGCCAAGGGGCCGACCAGATTAGCGGCGGTCAGGGTGCCCTCAGCAAGGATGCCATCAAATCTACCGGGGATCAGCTGGGGCGGCGGGCTGCCCGGATAGAGCCAGGCGACCACCGGGCCATTGACTCCCGCGGGGGCCAGGTGGATATGGGCCATGCTGACGTTCTCGATATTGGCCACAATCAGCTTGTAGCTGATCGATTCACCATCCTTACTGATCTTGAAGATGGCCTGGCCTTGCGCTTTTGAATCATTCGCGGGCACCTCTTCCCCGCCCTTCAGGCTGGCGGTAAAGTTACGGCTATTATCTGCCAGGGCAGTGCTTGTAAGTAGGGTTAGCGCCAGCAGGGTAACAATGAACACCAGTGCAGAGCGTTTCTTTTTCATAGGTTCCTCCTTTGGAAATGAAAGGGATTGGTCTTGGTTGAGGGTGGGATTTGACATATTGGGACAGGTTAATATAAGGCACCTCCTTTCGCTGGACCCTGTGAGATGATAGGCTCGTTGCGGCCAGTGGGGGTTGGAGTGGTCAGGGAATAAATTATACTATATTTATCCAAATTGGAATCTTAATTTTGTGGGAGAGCGGGGGAGGGTGAGGTGGGGAGGAACGAATAAATAAAACGAACAGGAACGAATATATATTTATAAGGGGACTAAGAGAGAAACCAAAGAAAGTAAGCGGTGGTTGAGGGTGTTGAGATTGCCGGGCCGGGCGCCAAGGCACCACATGGGCTGAGGTTGGTGAAAGCAGGCTTTGATACTGATAGGGTTCATATGTTTATATTAGTCAATTTGTTCTAAGAAAACAAGGGGGAGTTGGGATTATCGTGTATGTGGAGGCAGGATAACAGAGCATACATATGCACAAAGAAGACACGGGGCATTTGGGGGTTATTTCTCTTAAGGCACGGTTCTGGCAATAAGGGCAGGTTGTTAATTGATCCATTCATTAACCACGCGGTAAATTTTATCTAAGCCTGCGTGGATATTTTCAATGGAATTGGCATAGGACAGGCGCAGATAGCCTTCGCCATATTGGCCGAAGGAGTTGCCTGGCAACAAGGCCACTCCGGCTTCCTCTAAAATCAAGTTCGCCAACTCCACCGACTTCAGACCTGTGCCAGTGATGTTGGGAAAAGCATAAAAGGCGCCCTGTGGCATTTGGCATTTAAAGCCAGGAATGCCGTTCAATCCAGCGATAATTGCATCGCGGCGGCGCTGATATTCAGCGACCATGACAGCGACCATGTCCTGCGATCCGGTGACAGCTTCTAAGCCAGCAAACTGGGTGAAATGGGCGGTGGAGCCGATGGAATGGGTCAGGAGCAGGTCAACCCGGTCGGCAAGGTCTTTGGGCATGATGCCATATCCTAAACGCCAGCCAGTCATCGAATAGGTTTTAGAGAAGCCATCCACGATGATGGTACGCTCTCGCATACCTGGTAGAGCAGCAATAGAGGGGGCTTCCAGACCATCGTAGACGATGCGGGCGTAGATTTCATCGGACATCACCCAACTATCCATCTTTATAGCCTGAGCTGCAATATGCTCCAGGTCTACCAGGGGAATTACGCCACCGGTGGGGTTACTGGGTGAGTTCAAGATGACCAGCCTGGTTCGCTGGGTGATCAACTGGTCGAAGGCGTTCAGATCGAAAGAAAAGTTGTTGTTTTCTAAGAGCGGCACAGCCACCGGAACACCGCCGGCAACTTTAATCATGGCCTCATATGTCGGAAAGCCAGGATCAGGATAAATGACCTCATCACCGGGCTCGACCAGCGCCAGAGTTGGGAAAAACAGGTTGGGTTTCCCGCCTGGGCTGACGACTACCTCATCGGGCTGGACTTCGATGCCGCGCCGGCTGCCGGCGTCTGCAGCAATGGCAGCGCGCAGCGAGGGCATCCCTGCTGGCGGTGTATAGCGAGTTTTTCCCGAACGAATGGCGTCTATTCCCGCCTGGCTGACATTCTCAAAGGTAGCATAATCCGGCTGGCCAATTTCAAAATGGATGATTTCCCTGCCCATGGCTTCCATCTGATTGGCGCGAGCCAGCACCTGGTAGGCACCTTCGGGGCGTAGGTGAGCGGTCCGGTTGGCAAAAGGCATCTGAGCGTCCTTTCAAGAATAACCAGTTATGAACGTCCCGCAGGTCTGTTTCGTGCGCAGGTATATTGGGGAGGGAACCTGCGGGACGGGTTATGGATCTAGAACGTCCCGCAGGGTTGTTTTCTGTGCAGGCTAGTTCGAGGGAGAACCTGCGGGACGGGTAGGGTCTTGTGCAGGCCAGTTTGGGGGGAGCCTGCAGGACGGATATCAAGGGTTAAGCCAGGAGGTTTTTCAATTCTTCATACTCAGCATCCGCCATGCCGAACCAATTCTCGGGGGAGGGGAAGGTTGTGCTCTTGACTTCGCTGACGTACGCCTTCAGACCATTCAAAATGACTTCGCCAGCGTTTCCGAAAACCTTAGCCATCTTCGGCTTGAACTTCGGATAGAGCCCAAACATATCATGGTAGATCAATAGCTGACCATGCGCATGTAGGCCGGAGCCCAAGCCCATGATGATACAGTCTGTGGCGCGTTCGGTGATGATCTCGCATAAGCGGTCAGGCACCAGCTCCAAGAGGATGCAAAAAGCTCCAGCCTCTTCCAGCGCTTTGGCGTCGTCGGCGATCTTCTTAGCCAAAGCAGCCGACTTGCCCTGCAGCTTAAAGCCACCCAGCGCGGCGACAGACTGGGGTGTCAGGCCAAGATGCCCGATGGCCGGGATGCCGGCATCGACAATAGCCTGGATGCGCGGAGCCATAGCCTGGCCCCCTTCCAGCTTGATGGCGTCACAGCCTGCCTCGGCCATGAAGCGACCTGCGTTTAAGACTGCCAACTCATTACTCGGCTGGTAACTCATATAAGGCATATCGCCAATGACGAAGGCTGAAGGCGCTCCGCGGCGTACGGCAGAAGCATGGCGGATCATATCCTCCATCGT
>JAWOHN010000006.1:0-6143 GCA_046485135.1 Anaerolineales bacterium
AGCAGCCGCTCCATACAGTGCGTTGGCGTTCTTTGATGTTGTTTGGGCAGAGATCAGCAATTGAGCGTCGATGAATAAACGCAAGGCCTCTGGCATGCCCTCTAGATGAGCGGAAACTGGGCGAAATGCGTCCGCAACCAGGCGGGGAATGGTTAATGCCCGCGCGAATTCTCCCGATGCCAGCCAGCTCAAACCGTGGCGGAATAGGTTGGCGCTTTCCAACCAGGTCTGGGGAGGCCAGGCTGGGGTGCGTAAGGCTAATTCCCACAGCGCATCAGCAGTGCTTTCCTGCCAGCGCCAGAACCCCAATCCTTGCGCCCCAAAAGCAGCCCGGTATTCAGGCCAGCGTGTTTCATCGGTCCAGCGAGCAATTTGCATCTCGCCGGGCAGGTGCACCAGCATAGCCGGGTTGGCTGGGGTAGCTGGCCAGGCGCCGAGGCCGGTTGCATCTGCCAGCAAATCCATTGGACCGCCTGGATAAAAACCACCGGCCAACGTGGCGCCCGCGTCAAAGCGATAGCCCTGGTGGTAGAAAGTTCCTGCACATCCGCCGGGGTAAATATGGGCTTCTAAAACAGTAACATCCAGGCCTGTTCGAGCCAGGGCTGCGCCAGCTGCCAGACCTCCTACCCCTGCTCCAATCACTACAACTCGGTATGGATCTTTCACTGTTACTTGCTCCCCCTTAACAGTTGGCGGGTTTTCCACCCCCGGTAAGCAAACATGGCTGGCAAGCTCAACCAAATCCCCAGGCCAATTGGCGACCACAGGGGGTGCAGGCGTAGCTTGGCTTCTACATCATCTCGGATCTCGGTAGTGAGGGGATCGATGGGATGGAAGGAGTGGCGGTGAACCCACTCTTTGAATGGTCCGCGTAACTGGCGGTCTGTGAATCCTTGTGGTGATACCTGTTCGATGGTAGCCTTCCAGCGGATGGGCAATGGGCCCATCCAGATGGTGAATTCCATCTCGTCCCCTTCGCCCAACTCGTTGGGAGCCCGGTGGAGACGGACAATTGCCGGCGGTGGGGTGATCGCTCCCATGCTCCTGGCCTGGCGGTGGAAGGCGGCAACATGGGAGAGGGATGCTTTGACCTTGAAGCTGTGTCGAAATCTCATGGCATTATCCTGTTAGGGTATGGATAAGAAATTGAAATAACCGGGTTGCTTGGATTACTGGATGTCTGGACGCCTCCCAGGGCTTTTAGCAGCTCCAGGGTTGCCTCAATGATGATCTGTTGCTGCTCAAGATGGCTGATGGTTGCGGGGAGATCGCCGGCCTGGTCGCCATACCAACCGAATTGGGCATGGTTGCCGCCCTCGATGGTTATCCAGCGGGTGTCTGCCGGCAACAAAGCCCTTGATTCTTCTAGCGCTCCTGCAGCCATGACCCCATCGCGGGTCCCGTATATCGAAATGGCCTCGATATCATATTCAGATAAATTATCGCTGGAAGCAGGGTAAGATGCCATCAACGCCAGACCCTGTACTAAGCCTGGATTGCGATAAACAAAACGGGCTGCCATAGCCCCACCTAACGAATGCCCTCCAATTACCCAGTTGCTTATAGACGGATAGGCCTCGAGCACATCTTGCCCGCGCTCCGACCCAAAAATGGCCAGATTCAGCGGCATTGGTACGATTACCGCCAAGTAGCCCTCTTGCGCGAGTGCGCGTGCCATGGGGGCATAAGCGCGCGCATCTACCCGGCCTCCAGGATAGTAAACCAACCCGGCTTTAGGCGTGGAGGCAGCTGGGCGAAAAACCAGCCAGGCGCCTTCCTCCACGATGACCAATGGGTCGGAAAGCAGGGCAGCCTGGGCTTCTGCCATGGGCTCATTGGTCGCATTAGCCCAGGCCATAAACCCGGCTACTCCTAATAAAACCAATATAAAGAATACCGGCAGTATGAACCTACGAACCCGCATGATCTTAGTTTTTCTCCGCTAATGACCTTTTCTAATTCTTGTTTTGTTGATACCGGTTTAGCGCCTCGCTGATGATGGATCCTTGCTCACCGAGGTGTTCTTGGATAGCTTTTCGGTATGTTTCTAAATAGTGGGTTAGGGCTTCCATTGGCATGCCGTGGTTTTGTAGCAGTCCTTCCACCCAATGAATGGAGGTATCCAGAGTTGTTGTATCTCCCAGGGCGAGTGCAGCAATCAAATGGTCATGGAAAACGCGTTTGGCCTGTTCCATGGTTCCGTTTGGCAGGTTGTACTGGCCCATTGCAACAGATATATATGCCTCGATCAAGGGTTGTTTTTGGCTGTAATTTTCCAAAGCGCGTTGAAATTGCTGTGTAATTTGTTCGTAGCTAATTTTAGTAACTGGAGATCGTCCGATCTGCTCGATCCTACGCGGCACGTTAGAAACCTCGTTGCCCAGGTAATGACCAGGGATTTTCGTGACCAATTCTGGCAATTGGTTGAAGATTACCCCGCCAAAAGCCAGGGGTGTCCCCAGATCTTGCAGTAACAAGGCCATATTCCGCAAACTGGCGGCTGCCGGTAGCGTTTGAGCCAGGCTCACCACCAGATTGGGCGAGGTGGCGTGCAGGGTGGCTTCCATTTTTTCCAGGGGTACATTTGCACCCAGGTAGATCACTTCCCATCCCTGACGTTTGAGCAGGAAAGTACTTAGCAGCAGGGCAAACTCATGGTTTTCTCCAGGGGGACAGGCGGACAGAATGCGCCCGGAGCGCGAGGCTGGCGGAGCAGCTGCCACCAGCGCGTGCAGGCGCCGCGTTGCTAATGATGATGCAAAATGTTCTTGTTGAACGGTGGCTTGCCCTTCGTACCACTGCTGTCCGATCTCAGCAACCCCCTTTTGCAGGATTTCAACAACCACCGTTTCAGGTATAGCGACTGCAAACGCTTGGGAGAGGACTTGTTCGGCAACTTTTTCGTTGAAGTCTTTACAAGCCGATATCCATCTGCGGCGCAGCTCTTCAAGATTGCTCACCTCAATTGGGGTTAGCGCCTCCGCCTGGGTTTCTGCTAACGGGTCTTGCCCGCTCTCTTCCAAATTGCGCCACATCTCTACGGCGCGGCTGATACTCAGACCTTCTTCCTGGCGTTCTACCAGCCATTTGAGCATGCGAATGTCCCTTTTTGAGTATAGGCGGTGACCACCGGCAGTACGTTGGGGTTTCACAACACCATAGCGCCTTTCCCAGGCTCGCAGAGTCTCCGGGCTCAAGCCGGTTTCTTTCGTGACAGCGCGTAAGTTATAGGTTGGTAGGTTTTCAGACATGGCAGTAAAGCCTTCCTTCTTTTTATAATAAATCTCGGTAACTGCTCGGACAAAAGCCTGTGCAGGACTCACATATGTTATATAGATTTTAACACAAAGTATAAGAATTGTCCATGTTATGCCCGCCTTATTCTTGACAATATTTGTACAAAGGGTAAACCGCCCAGGAGAAATCCTGGGCGGTTCGGATGGTGTACTTGGGTTTCCCTGCAATATCAGGGTAAGCGGGTTTCTTCTAATTTACCCTGGTGATGCGACCTTCTCCTCCGAATGGATAAGCGCTAGCCTGGATCAACCCACCCAGCCCAATCTCGATGTAATTGCGCAGCGCCTGCTGGTAGGTGACTCCCAGGGTTGTAAAGGGCGCTCCCTGGTAGGGATACTGGTCTCCCCCGCGGGCCAGGAAGTCGATCGTGGCGATTGTCAGGGACGGACCAGGCACTACCATTCCTGAACTGACGATGACTGTGCCGTCATCCAGGATCACCTCTTGGACGCGAGCTCCATCTTGGATGAGATTTCCCAATGGATCGAGTAATCTCGGCGTACCGGCTGCATCGTATACAAAGCTGAAACCCGAAATTTGCGCAAAGCGCCCGTCTATATTTTCGACTCGAGAGACAGCGTTTTCCAGGATTTCTTTGAATTGTTCACGAGAGATATTCTCTACAATGCTGACAAAATTGGCAAAGGGCACCATGTTTTCGGTATCCAGGACCGTCACTGGGCCAGCCGCAATGATGGTGTCGTTGCGGATACCGCCGCCATTTTGTAAGCCTACATCAGGGACGGGGATTCCGAAACCAGGGGCTAGTTGGGTGGCCTGCCACAGCAGGGCATCGGCGATGAGATTACCTTCATTGGTTTCCTGTGTGCGCACAAACGAGCGCCTGCCATCCAGGTCGACCTCGCTAATGCCCACGACTGTGTTGGCTCTCTCTTCTAACGCCTCCAGCAAAGGCTCCACTACCCGCATCTGCAATTCGGGATCGGGCTGGACGGCGTCTGGTTGGTCACCCCCCGCTACACGCACCGGTCCACTGGTATCATGGACCATCAGCAGGTTGCCCTGCCGGTCAAAGCCAGCCACAAGCTGCCCCACATAGCCATAACCCCCAGCGGTGGTTACCACGGGCACAAATTTCCCATCCGCGCTGGTAGCCATGATCGGATAAGGTCCAAGTGCTGTATCTCCGGGAACCAGCAAATCACCCGGGTTGGCCAGCACCTCGTCGCCGCCGCCAGCCACCATAATGTCAACTCCCCGTAACATGGGCGCTAGATCCAGGTCTTCCGCAACGCTTTGCAGGTGGCTGATCAAGATGATCTTGTTGATACCCATAGCTTCCAGCCGGTCGACCTCTGCCTGTACGGCCGCGGCCACGTCCGCCATTACGCTGACGTTACGGGGGCTAGATATGAAAGGAAGCATAGGTGTGATTGCGCCAATGATGCCGAACTGTTCGCCGCGTTCTTTGACCACAACGCTTTTGGCAATCCGGCCTTGATCGACCAGTTCTTGCAGGCGCGGCTCTTGAGAGAAGTCCAGGTTGGCGCTCAAATAGGCCGGTCGGGTGACCTCATAACCGGCAATAAAATCTGCCAGTACATCCGGGCCAAAGTCGAAATCATGGTTACCGATAGCCACAGCGTTGTAGCCGATCAGATCCATGGCGATTGTGTCATAAAACGGGATGCCTTTTTCCAGGCTGCTATTGAACTCAGCTCCAGCCAGGAAATTGTCTCCGGAGGAAAGCATCAGCGCAACTCGCTTGGCGCCGCGCTGGTCTACCAAGGGTGCTCCGGTGGTTGCCTCCCAGCGCAATTCATCGACGACCGTCTTGAAGCGGGCGACACCTCCGAAATCCTCCCTTCCACTGCCCAGGTTGATGAGCCTGGATTCTCCGTCATTGTTATGTAGCAATGTAAGCCATACATCGACCTTAGGAGGCCCTGCGGCCTCGCCGGTTTGCACATCGAAGCCGGCCACCAGCATGGGAGCAGCAATGATTACGATCGATAGGATGGTCAGGATCTTGGTTACTTTTCGGTTCATTTTTTCCTCCTGTGAAATTCTTGTTGTATGTGGTCTATCATCTGGTTGGAGTGATGAGTATCAATATTAAGCTCTCAGCATTTAAATACTTGTTTGCAGGTCCCCTCCTTTGTAATTGAGTAATATGATCAATATTATCTATTTTACCAGATAACGGCGGTAGCTACCCACTTAACTGTGTTGGGTCTGATAACGGCAACCTTATTAAAAAAATGGTATATTTGTATAGGGGAAAGCGATTATCGGGATAATTGTTGTATATAGGATCATTGGCGATGCAGAAGGAAACTACTCTCGCCAGATGAAACCATGGAGGATAAATGGACCCTTATAATTTCGACCAGGCCGAATTTGCCGATAATCCCGAGCCGCGCTGTCCGGTGGTGTTAGTCCTCGACACTTCTGGTTCAATGAAGGGTGAACCGATCCTTCAATTGAACACTGCCTTGCGTGATTTTAGCGCTGCTCTGAAGAATGACCGGCTGGCATCCTTGCGGGTGGAGTTGGCCATCATTACCTTTGGTAAGGGCGTGCGGGCAATTGATGTGCGCAGTGGTTTACCGGATGAAACGGATGACATTGAATCCAGCGCCATGCTGGTCCGCCCGCAAACTATAGAGATCGAATTTGACGCCGGAAAAACCTTTGCAACGGTGGACCAGTTTCGCTCGCCGGTGCTGGATGCTCAGGGGGATACGCCGATGGGTGAAGCCATGCGCCGGGCATTGGAATTGATCCAGGATCGCAAAGAGATCTATAAGCAAAACGGCCTGGATTATTTTCGCCCGTGGATTTTCCTGATTACCGATGGGCGACCTACCGACCGGGGGTGG
>JAWOHN010000074.1:0-3794 GCA_046485135.1 Anaerolineales bacterium
CCCAGGTGGAACAGACCAACACCGTCCTGTTGGCCAAACCCTTCTGGATGTGGGGCACTGAGATGGGCGCCAATGAGAAGGGGGTAGTCATCGGTAATGAGGCTGTCTTCACCCGAGTGCCGTACGAGAAAGGTCCAGGATTACTGGGGATGGACTTTATGCGCCTGGCATTGGAGCGCGCCAGCACCGCCCGGCAAGCCGTTGATACCATCATTCACCTGCTGGAGAAATACGGGCAGGGTGGTAATTGCGGTTATACCCATAAATTTTATTACCACAATAGTTTTATTGTCGCAGACCCTTACCAGGCCTGGGTGCTGGAAACCGCCGGACGGGCGTGGGCGCTTGAAAAAGTGCGCGGCGTACGCAGCATCTCTAATGCGTTGACCATCGGCAGCGAATGGGACCAGGCCTCAACCAACCTGGTAGGGTTAGCTCGCGAAAAGGGCTGGTGCAAACCCCACCAGGAGTTCAGCTTTGCCGAGTGTTACTCAGAACCACTCTATACCCGCCTGGGTGATGGCGTTGCGCGCCAATGCCGCAGCAGCGAGCTGCTCGCCAAACAGGGATCCATCACGGTTGAGACAATGATGAATATCCTGCGCGACCACGGCCCGCAGGTAGACGCTGCACAGCAGGTACGGCAAGGCCTGCTGGGAGCAGATATTTGCATGCATGCCGGCTACGGCCCGGTGCGCAACTCTCAGACAACCGGCTCAATAGTTTCCCACTTACTGCCAAACCTGCAAACCCACTGGCTGACCGGGACTGCCGCTCCCTGCACGAGTGTATTCAAACCGGTTTGGATCGACTCCGGCTTGCCGGACATCGGCCCTGCACCTACCGGTACGTATGACAACAAGACCTTGTGGTGGCGGCATGAAGCTCTGCACCGCATGATCATCCGGGATTACCCCACCCGCATTGAGCTCATCCGAGAAGAACAAAATGAGATGGAAGGCGCTTTCACCCGCACAGCCAGGGGCGTTGCAGAGAGAGGCCAATCCGAGCGCGGCCTTTTTACCAAGCGCTGTTTCAGCCAGGCCCAGGAAACCACCCTGCGCTGGACAGAACAAGTCTGCATGCCCAAAATCAGAAATAATCCAAGCCGGCTATACCAGGCTGCCTGGCGGGGGTTCAACAAGAAAGCCGATTTCCCTGGTAGTTAACAACCATTTATCAAAATTAAGGGTGTTTGACCTGCATTATACAAGCCAAACAACCCAAATTATGGTTATTTTCTCTTAAAGTGGAACCCAATATAGAAATTTTCACAATTAACTGTTGCATCTTGGAAAAAGATTGTTATACTATTATAGGTACACTCCTGATGAGCCGTACCTGCGACCCATAACCCTAGACCAATTTAATAAAGAGCTCGACACTCAAGGAGGAGAATGCAATGTCTGCAAAAAAGGTCAGTCTGTTCTTTATCCTGGCGATCGCATTGGTGTTCAGCGCCTGCGCGACAGCTACGCCCCAACCAGAACAGCCGCCTGTGGAGGCGCCGCCGGAACAACCGGTAGCGCCGCCGGAGGAACCCGCCGCGCCGCCGGAGGAACCCGCCGCGCCTCCATCTACACCCAAGGTGGCTACCTTCATCTTCACCCAGGAATTTGACAACCTCAGCCCACTCTATACCAACATGTGGTTCACGGCGATTACCTATCAGATTTGGAATGCATATGCCTGGGATTTCGATGAGGAGAACAACCCCGTGCCAGTGCTGATCACAGAAATCCCCAGCATGGAGGATGGCACCATCTCTGAAGATGGCACGGTCATCACCATGAAGTTGCGACCCGACCTGGTCTGGTCCGATGGCACACCCCTGACGGCGGAAGACTTCATCTTTACCTATGAGATGACCATTGATCCGGCCAACTCGGTTGCCAGTGCATATCCCTATGACACCATCTCCAGTATTGAAGCCCCTGATCCACAGACGGTGGTGATGAACTTCGAAGAGCCGTTGGCTAGCTGGCTGGGCACGTTGTGGCACGGCGTTATTCCAGCTCATGTCCTGCGCCCGGTGTACGAAGCAGAAGGCACCATCAATAACGCTGAATGGAACTTCGCCCCAACGGTTGGCTGTGGACCCTTTGTCTTTGACACATGGGAATCCGGCAGCTATGCCCGCTTTGTGGCTAACGACAATTACTGGCTGGGCAGGCCCAAGCTGGATGAGATCTTCATCCGCTTTGTGCCCGATGACGCTTCGCAAATCGCGGCTTTGGTAGCGGGAGACGGCGATTTGGGAACCTTCTTTGCTTACTCTGATGTGCCCACTTTGGAAGCTGCCGGTGTTGACGTGGTCAACGCCTTCTCTGGCTACAATGAGGGTTGGTTCTTCAATTTTCACCCCGAGAAGGGCCATCCCGCTCTGCAAGACCGCCGTGTTCGCCAGGCTTTGGCCATGGCATTCGACCGCTTTTCCCTCAACCGCGACCTGCTGCTGGGCTTGACCGTCCCGGCTGTAACAGATTGGGACAATATGCCCTACGCGGATCCCACCCTTGAACCGTGGCCATATGATCCAGAAATGGCCAAGCAGCTACTGGACGAGGCTGGCTGGATCGACAGCAACGGCGACGACACGCGTGACAAGGACGGCGTCGAGCTGATCTTGAAGTATGGAACTACCACCCGCGAAATCCGCCGCGATACCCAGGCAGTCGCGCAACAGCAGCTGGCCGAGGTAGGTGTTAAGGTGGAGCTATTCAACTACGACTCGGATATCTTCTTTGGCGGTTATGATGATGGCGGTCCGGCTGCTTCCGGTGACCTGGATATCTTCCAGTATTCAAGTACCCCGAACTTCCCAGATCCAGATATGGCAGATTGGATATGCTCGGAAATCCCCAGCGACGAATCACCTTCTGGGACAAATTGGAGTTACCTGTGTGACGAAGAGCTAGATCGCTTATTCAAGCTGCAAGCCACCCAGGTCGATTTCGAAGAACGTCAAGAGACCTTCTACCAGATCACCCAGCTTATCTTTGAGGAAGCTTACTGGGTAGGTCTGTGGCAGGACCCGGACCTGTTTGGCATCTCAGAGCGCCTGCAGAATGTCAAGATTTCCGGCGCTACCCCCTTCTTCAATATCTGGGAATGGGACCTGCAACAATAAGGTCCTATCCAGTACTTTCGACATAGGATTAATAGCCCTTCTCCCCGTCTTTCTCAACTGAGGCGGGGGGAAGGGCGCGGTTGGAAAGGATAGAATGAGCCGCTACATCATCCGGCGCTTGCTGCAAGCCGTTCCGTTATTGTTCATCATCAGTGTTATCCTGTTTGTGTTGATGCAGAACATGGGTGACCCGCTGGCTACGATGGGTGGGCGTATGCCTACCCGCTCGGCAGACCGCGAGCGCTTGTCGCGCCAGCTCGGCCTGGACAAACCAATCTATCTTCAATATATCTACTGGCTGGTGGGAAACGATTGGGCTATGGTCGACTTAGACGAAGATGGCGAGGCGGAGACGCCTGGGACTCGTAAGGGTGCGCTGCGTGGGGATTTTGGTACTTCGATTGTCAATCGCGGCCGCCCGGTAACTACGGTGATCATGGACCGGTTGCGGAACACGCTGCTGCTGATGCTGACTGCTGAAGTGGTGATTATCCTCAGCGCCTTAGTGGTGGGGGTTTATTCGGCCTTGCGCCAGTATTCCCTACTGGATAATATCATGACGGGTATCTCATTTGTTGGCTTCTCCATGCCGATCTTTTTCATTGCTCTGCTTACCATGTATATCTTTGCCGTCAACTTCAAACGCTGGAGACTGCCCTACCTG
>JAWOHN010000105.1:0-3439 GCA_046485135.1 Anaerolineales bacterium
AGTGCAAAAACTGCTTTTCGCACCTGAACGAAATGAAGCCCGAGTCCGTCGGCGAGCCTGGCTTGCGGGATAACCGCAGCCGTTTTAGCCGTCTACCGGTGGCCCTGGCGCTCGTACCAGACGTCCCGGCTTTCTATCGCAATTTCACCAATATACAGCTAGGCCTTCCCACTCTGTTTGAATTGAACACAGAGCCAGGCTGCCAGTTACGGGAAATTTTAAGGCGGATGGCATGTGAGGATATCAAGGGTGATATTCAAGCCTGCCAGACCACCCCGGACTTACAGCTCAAGCAGGTTGTCGGTGCAACCAATCCCGACCTCATCGTGATCTCAAAAGAGCCCTACAACCGTCTCTGGCGCTTTTTGTTCGGAGAGATCATCCGGCCTTTGCTGCGCTGGATCGACCGGCCTGTCCTGGTCGCCTGACCAGACCCGAGAAAAAGGAGTGCGTGGGGGCGCTTCCCCCACACTCCATTTTTACGATCCTGAGCATGCTTTGAGGATCCTATGTCAATCGTATTGGAAAAATTGGTCAAACGTTACGATGACCATATCGTAGTCAATAATGTCTCCTTGGAAGTGCGCGAGGGTGAGTTTTTTGTCCTGCTGGGCTCCAGCGGCAGCGGCAAGACCACCATCTTGAATTTGATTGCCGGCTTGACCCCCCTGAAAAGCGGGCGGATTATCCTGAACGGGCATAATGTTACCACTTTGCCCACCCAGCAAAGAAAGGTCGGCTTTGTGTTCCAGGACTACGCCCTGTTCCAATACATGAATATCGCCGAAAACGTAGAATTCGCCCTTAGCATCCGTAAAGTACCCCCTGCTGAGCGACGCATACGCCGAGATGAGTTGTTGGAAATCGTGGGTCTGGCAGGGTTGGGGGACCGCATGCCCCGGCAGCTCTCAGGCGGGCAGCAACAGCGGGTAGCGCTGGCCCGGGCGCTGGCGCATAAACCCGCTGTGCTGCTCTTGGATGAGCCCCTGGGCGCCTTAGACGCCAAGATCCGCATAGAACTGCGCCGCTCCTTGAAGAACATCCAGCGCCAGCTCGGCATTCCCACCATCCTGGTCACCCACGACCAGGAAGAGGCCTTCGACCTGGCCGACCGGATTGGGGTGATGAGTTACGGCCGGCTGGTCGAGGTCGGTACACCTGCTGAATTGTACTGCCAGCCGCGCACGGAATTTGTAGCCACCTTCTTGGGATCAGCCAACCTGCTGGTCGGTCGTGTTAACGGAAAGCAGATTTGTCTGGGACCGGTTTCATTTCCTTATGAAATCAACCCAGCGCTGAAGAAAAGTGGCAAACGGGTGCAGGTTCTGTTTCGGCCGGAAGAAGTCGCCTTGGCCTCTTCCCCCGAGCAGTTAGGTTGCCCAAGCTTGGGATTAGCCGATGTGGAAGAGATCGGTTTCAACGGCGCCTCTGAAAGGCTGCGACTGCGCTTGCCTCCTATCCCTGGTGTGCGGCCGATTGCTCCCGCGGTATCTTATGGCAGCGACACCATCATCGTAGATGCCACCCGCCCCCCCGACCAGGCCGCGGCTTTTCCACTCACCTACGGGGATAAGGCCTTTGTTGGGGTTCGCCGGATTCACAGCATTGCGCATCCCGGTCTAAACTTTTTGGTGCTTTCGGATGGTTCGCTTAAAGCCAACCATGCCCTCCAACTGACCGGTCAGCTTGGTCGCCTGGCCAATGCTCGCGTCACCTTGCTCCGCTATGACAGACTCACGCAAAGCTCCTTGGAGGAAAAGGACGGGAAGAATGTCTTGGGAACGGGTCTGGTTTCGTTGCAGATTGTAGACGCCGAAGGGCCCCCCGACCAGATGGTGACCAGTCTGCTGGAAAGACAACCCTATGACATGGTCATCATGGGCTTCCGCCCTGAAGAAGACCGGCAGCTGGCTGAACACATCCTGCAAACCAGCCAGAATCACTTGCTACTCGTACCGGGACCCCAGGCTTCTCCTTCTCAGGCGCTGATCTGCGTATCCCCCGGCGAGCCCGGCAAAGATGACATCCTGTTTGCTGGCCGGCTGATCCGCCACCTTGGAGCTGAGGCGACTTTGATGACCATCCATTCTGGAGGGACGCTGGCTCCGCCCGTCCAGAGCCGCCTCGACCGCTTTCTGGACGATGGCATTAAAACCTTAAGTGTGCTGGGTGTTCCGGCCAAAACGAAAATCCGCTCCGGGCCGGTGGTAGACGAGATTCTGCACGCATCCCGTACCGGCGGTTACGACCTGTTGGTATTAGGGGCTCCCCTGGCTGGCAGGAGCGGGGGAATATCTCTCGAAGGAGTCGTCTGGGAGGTCTTGCAACAGGTACAAAATCACCCCATCCTGATCGTTCGATCAGCATATGTCGGAAGATAAGCGAGGTTGAATCATGCACAAAGTCAATCCATCATTGAGCAAGAACTTGGTCTCTCACATTCTGATATTGCTGTTGCTGGGCAGCGTCCTGGTTGGATGCACTTCCCAAAACGGAGGCCAATCAGGCACAGGCACGATCAAGCTCACCCTGGCCGCCTATACCACACCCCGTGAGGCTTACCAGGAGCTGATCCCCATCTTCCAAAAAGAATGGCAGGATCAAACCGGCCAAACGGTCACCTTCGAGGAATCGTATCTTGGATCAGGCGCGCAATCGCGCGCGGTCGTAGAGGGATTTGAAGCCGACATCGTGGCCCTTTCGCTGGAGGCGGATGTCACCCGTATCGAGAATGCCGGCCTCATCACCCATGATTGGCGCGCCAAGCCTTACGGGGGCATGGTCAGCACCTCCATCGTCAGCTTCGCCGTGCGCTCTGGCAATCCAAAAGACATTCAAGATTGGGATGACCTGGCCCGTCCAGGCATCCAGGTGTTGACCCCCAACCCGAAGATGAGTGGGGGCGCCATGTGGAACATTTTAGGCTTGTATGGGGCAGCCACACGGGGTTTTGTCCAGGGTGTGCCAGCCGGCGATGAGGCCGCCGCGCAGGAGTTTATGCTCTCGGTGCTGCGCAACGTGACCGTCATGGATAAGGCCGCCCGTGAGTCGATCACCAATTTCGAAAAAGGCATCGGGGATGTTGCCATCACCTATGAGAATGAAGTCCTGGTGGGGCAGATGAGCGGCGAGACGCACGAATTGGTCATCCCCCGTTCAACCATTCTGATCGAGAATCCGGTTGCAATTGTGGACGTTTCTGTGGACAAACATGGTACGCGAGAAGTTGCACATGCCTTTTTGGACTTCTTATTCTCCCATGAGGCTCAACAGATCTTTGCCCGGCATGGGCTGCGCTCCCCCGACCCGGAAGTAGCCCAGGCGACTGCCGACCTCTACCCCCCCGTTGAAGACCTCTTCACGATTGAATACTATGGTGGTTGGTCGCAGGCCACCCCAAGTATGTTCGCGGATGATGGCATATACAGCCTGACCGTAG
>JAWOHN010000173.1:0-5464 GCA_046485135.1 Anaerolineales bacterium
GGGGGACATCTCGCTAAGCGGACGGCGCTCCACCAGCGGCCGGCGACGGGGCGTTGCCTCCTGTTTAGCTGCCAGGGTTGATTGCAGGCCGTCTGCAAAGCGCAGCAGCAGCTTGTCTGTGTCTAAACCCAGAAAACTGGCGTAATTTTTAAGCATACCGCGACCCTGGACTGGTGATGGCAGCCCTCGCAGGTCGCCTGTCTCCAAAGCCTTCAGATAATGGATGCGCAGGTGAGTGTGGCGCTCCACATCTTCCAGTGACAGGCCCAGCACCTCCCGTTGGCTTTGCAGCTTTTGGCCTACTTCAGTAAAAATCTGCTCTGCCTCGGCCAGATTTATTTCAGGCTGCGGGGCTTTGGGGACAGGGGTGGAGGGCGGGGAGATCGAGAACCGGGGAGAATCCTGGCTCAGCTCTTCCAGCAATGGCAAGGGGTCCAAGCCCAGGTAGCCAGCATAGGAGCGCACAAAGCCGCGCGCTTGTGCGGCAGAGGGCAGGGCTTCATAATCCCCATTTTCAAGTGCCGCCAGGAAACGAACCCGAATGCGAGTAGCCTGGGCAGCCTCTTCCACGCTAAGCGAGCGCGCCAACCGCGCCTCACGCAATCTCTGTCCGAGCGAGTCAGTCATCAAATATTTCTCTACCAATTATAAAACACTCACAAAAAAACCGGCCGGTTTAGCGATGCGCTCACCCGCTCGTACGGGAAAGCCTGCACCCTCCAACCCAGGCCGGAATTGAGCTATCAGCCAGAAGGAATGAATCTGCCGCGAGGCTCAGGCCTCCTCGTCCAGTTCAGGCTCTTCTTCAAAAGCATCATTGCCAACTTCGACCTCGACCTCCTCAAGGTCCTCAATTTCCTCCGATGCCTGTGAGTCGGCCTGGGGAAGTGGAACGGCCTCGCCCTCACGGTAAACAATAACGTTGATGGTAGGGATCAAGTCGACGGTCAGGCGTACTTCAACTATATGCTCGCCCAGTTTACGCAGCGGCTGCCCTTCGATCTGGCGGCGGTTGATCTCAACGCCAGATTTTTGGCTCAGCGCATCAGCAATCTGCTGGGTGGTGATCGAGCCGTACAGTTTGCCAGTCTCGCTGGCCCGGGCAGGGAAGGTCAGAGTGACGCCTTGCAGCTTTTCAGCAATGCCGCTCATCTCTTTGTTAATGACGGCGCGCTGGGTGTCAGCCTGGGTACGAATATGCTCGGCCTGCTTGAGGGCGCCTGGCGTTGCCAGGACAGCCAGCCCCTGCGGGAGCAGGAAATTGCGACCGTAGCCATCTGCCACGCGTTTTACCTCACCGGCGCGGCCTAACTTATATACATCTTTCAGGAGTAATACTTTCATCTTTCATCAAGCCCTTTCAAATGAGTTGCGAAATATTCCCCGGGCGAAGGGTACAACGCCCGGGGATTGAGATTGTACCAGAACGACCGGTAGGCGTCAATTGTAAAACTTTGACCCCGTAGAAGCCGGCGATCTGACCACGCTGTTATAATGTAGGCATGCCTTCAAGAGAACGATCCTTGCGCGTGGAGGCCATCGTGCTGCGCCACAACGATTGGGGGGAAGCCGACCGCCTGCTGGGTCTATATACCCGCGAGATGGGCAAGCTGCGCGCCATTGCCAAAGGGGTGCGCAAGCCGCGCTCGCGCAAAGCCGGGCACCTGGAGCCCTTTACCCGCGTCAGCTTACTGCTTGCCAAAGGGCGCGACCTTTGGATTGTCACCCAGGCTGAGACGGTCAATGCATATCTTAACCTGAGGCAGGATTTGCTACAGGTGGGCTACGCCTCGTATGTGGTGGAACTGCTGGATCGCTTTACCTACGAGGAAGGCGAGAACCCGGCTTTGTACCGTCTGTTAGCTGATACCCTGACCAGATTGGATACACAGACTGGGCCCGGTATATCGATCCATTTTTACGAGATCCGATTGCTGGATCTGTTGGGCTTCCGCCCGCAACTGTTCACCTGCGCCGTCTGCCAGGAGGAAATCCAGCCGCGAGATCAATATTTTTCAGCCGGGTTGGGGGGCGTGCTGTGCCAGCGCTGTGGAGCAGCTACCCCCGGCGCAATTCCGGTCTCGATGGCTGCCCTGAAATACCTGCGCCACTTCCAACGCAGCAGCTACAACGAGGCCGCACGCGCCCGCCCGACCCCGGAAGTGGAGCGAGAGATTGAGAGGCTGTTGCAATATTACCTGACTTACCTGCTTGAACGAGGGCTGAACTCGCCGGAATTTTTACGCCGGGTGCGCCAAAACGGAGCGGGTACGGGAGAGTAATTTATGGATACTATCATTCCAACAGATATCATCATTGTCGGCGCCGGCCCCATCGGGCTGGAACTGGCAGCGGCGCTGAAGCGAGCCCGGCTGGATTATATTCACCTGGAGGCCCAGCAGATTGGATATACCATTTCGTGGTGGCCGCGCAATACTTATTTTTTCAGCACCACCGAGCGGATCGAGATCGCTGGAATCCCATCACAAAGCACCACCCAGCAGAGGCTAACCGGCGAAGAATACCTGGCTTACCTGCGTAGCGTGGTAGAACAACTCGACTTGAAGGTCAATACCTATGAGAGAGTGGTTGAGATCCAACACCTGGAGGGGGGCTTTTGGGTAAGCAGCCAGGCCCAAACGGGGCCGCGTCATTATTTCTGCCGCCAATTGGTGCTGGCGACCGGGGATATGCACGCCTCCAACAAGCTGGGCATCCCAGGCGAGGAGCTGCCACACGTCAGCCACTACTTTGACGATCCCCATAAATACTTTCGCAAGCGGCTTTTAATTGTGGGCGGGCGCAACTCGGCGGTGGAAGCCGCCCTACGCTGCTGGCGCGCCGGCAGCCAGGTGACCATCAGCTACCGGCGGGCGGAATTCGACCCGGCCCTGGTCAAGAGCCATATCCTGCCAGACCTGCTGGTGCAGATTGAATTCGGCAATATCCAATTCCTGCCCTGCACCATCCCGATTAAGATCGAGCCCGGGCGCGTCTTCTTACAAACTGCACCCGGGCCGGAACCCAGCGACGACCCGCTCGAGCTTCCAGTCGATTTTGTCCTGTTCAACACCGGCTTTGTAGCCGATATGAGCCTGTTTGAAATGGCCGGGGTTGTCTTGCATGGCGAGCAGCGTATCCCAGAATACAACCCAGAAACCATGGAAACCAACGTGCCTGGGTTATATGTGGCAGGCACAGCCGCGGCCGGCTCTCAAAAACGATATACCTTGTTCATTGAGAACTGCCATGTTCATGTGGGTAAGATCGCGGCTGCTTTGAGTGGAATGTGGCCGAACAAGCTTGGCACGATTCCCTCCCGGCGTTATGAGCTGCCATTTGAAGAATACCAGGCCAATTGAATCTGATCTTGCACCGGCCTGGTAAATCTCCAATACACCGGGAAATTTTATCGGCGCGCGCTGAGCGTTTGCAGCAGAGCGAAATTCGGCTCACCGCCCTCGCCAACCGGATAGCTGGCGATCAAGACCACCTGCTCGCGGGGTTGGACCTCAGTAGATGAGATAATGGCCTTTTCCACATGCCCCAACATGGTCTCCAGATCGGAAGCATAAGGCACCAGGTAGGGCGTCACCCCCCATAATAAGGAAAGCCGACGGAAGGTCTGCAGCTCTGGTGTGAAAGCCATAATGGGGACACGCGGGCGGGCCTTGGACATAAAGCGAGCCGTCCGGCCGGAGCGGGTGAAGACCGCGATGCGGGCCACATTGCGATCATGCGCCAGTTGCCGGGCCGCCCGAGCCAGGCTTTTGGAGTCATTCTCTACCAACTCTTCATCGACCGGATCTGCCAGCCCCCATTCACCAAAATGCGCCTCGGCCTCGCGAATGATGGAGTTCATCATCGCAACGCTTTCGACAGGGTAATCCCCCACAGCGCTTTCTGCAGACAGCATCACCGCATCGGTCCCATCCAGGACGGCATTGGCCACATCAGAGGCTTCTGCACGAGTTGGGCGCGGGTTGTGAATCATAGATTCCAACATCTGTGTGGCGGTAATGACAATTTTGTCAAGGCGATTGGCGCTGGCGATCATACGCTTTTGAATGATGGGGACGGTCGCAGGGGAGGTTTCAACCGCCAGGTCACCGCGCGCCACCATGATGCCATCGGCGGCCTGAGTGATCTCTTCCATATTGCGAATAGCGTCTGGCAGCTCGAGCTTGGCAATAATGGGCGTATCGGCCCGTTCTGGCGCTATCTCCTGCATGGCGCGGCGGACCGCCTGGACATCTTCGGCTGAGCGCACGAAGGAAATGGCCACCACATCCACCCCTTCCTGCAGGCCAAAAGCCAGGTCAGCGCGGTCTTTTTCGGTAAAGCCGGGGAAGTTCAAGCGAGCTCCGGGCAGGTTAACGCCCTTGTTTGAGGTCAGCGTACCACCCAGGATCACCCGGCTTTCCACAGCCTTCCCACTCACCTGGGTCACTTCCAACTCCAGGTGACCATCATCCATCAGGATATGATTGCCCGGTGAGAGACTGTTTTCCAGATCGGGCACATCCATGGGGATCACCAGGAGATCCTGGTTGGAGAGACCCTCGCTATCTGGTTGTGCAGCTCGAGTCAGGATAACGGTTTGTCCAGCTTGCAGTTGCAGGCCGCCCTCCGGCAGATCTCCAACTCGCAGCTTGGGTCCCTGCAGGTCTTGCAGGATGGTGACCGGTTTGCCCAGCTCTTCGGAAAGCTGGCGAATGGCTTTGATATAGGCTGCATGCTGCTTATGGCTGCCATGAGAAAAATTCAAGCGAGCCACATCCATCCCAGCCAGGATCATCCGGCTCAGGACGGATTCTTCTGCAGAAGCAGGACCAAGGGTACACACGATTTTGGCTTTTCTGGTCATAATTTTCCCTCCTCAACGAATATGGTGTATCCAAAAAGGTTCTTTAGGATTTGCCGCCGGATTTGAGGGTGCGAGCGAGCGGATGCCCACACACCTGTTGTCAAGATATACCATCTCAAACACTTCTATTGTACCCAATTAAGGCCTATGCATGATTTGGCTGGTGTGGAACATGCAACCTGTCGGGCATGGATTCATTAACCTCAATAGAGATCTTAGAACTGATCGATCCATTTCCCGTTCCATCAACAACCCTCACTTGTCCAGATTGTGGAAGCCCGCTGGTCATTCCTGAGGATGCCAGCTTCCTGAGCTGCACGCATTGCGGTGAAGATATTTTCCTTGGGGTCAGTGAGGGACAGATTTGCCTTTCGCCTTTGTTCCCAGGGTTGGAAGGAGGGATATCAACGGGAGATTGGCGCATCCCGGCTATGGCCATCCACCAGCTCAAGGCGGAGGTGAGAGACCTGGAACAACAATTGGAGGCTACGCCTACTGCTACAACAACCCCGTCAACCTGATCGATCCCCTGGGGCTCAGCGCGGAAGAAAATCAGGTTGGGGTGGTCCAGGCTGAGGCGGAATCTGAGCAACAAGG
>JAWOHN010000260.1:0-9344 GCA_046485135.1 Anaerolineales bacterium
CCAGCACCCAGGGAGTCAGTTTTGGGGTAACGCTATAACTGAACGCCCCCGCGCGCTTGCCGGGGCGGGGCTCTGCATCCAGGTGATGCTGATCTATGACGCGGCGGGCTGCCCGGGCGACCTGGGGTGAGAAGCGCTGGAAGCTATCCAGGATCAGTGGAATGGCCGCCTCGATCCGGATGGATTTTTCCAAGCTGGCTATTGGGGCATAGATATCATAGCGCCGCAAGCGCTCCATTCCCAACAGGCGGGCTTTCAATTTGAAGTAGCGCTGGAACAGCCTGCTATTTTTGCGGCATACTTTCAACAAGGTGTCGACGGCGGCGTCAGGTAAATCATTGCCCAGGTTACGAACCGCGATGGGGCTACTGTAGCCGCGCAACTCGATGGCCTCGACCTTCCAGTCGCTGACCAGGGAGGAATAGATCTGCGCCAGGGCGGTCTTGTTCTGGCCATACACCCGGTAAAGCTCGGCATAGGTCGCCGCGCGCACTTCCGCAAGGGGGTGGTGGTAATAGCGCGCCAGGCCATCGCGGGTCAGGGTTTTTAGCTCACCATCAACTTCCAAATTGAACGTGAAGCCGTTGGTGATAATCTCGTAGATCTTCACCAATGCCTGGCTGCCGTGCAGGTCTTTCAAGTTGATGATCTTTTCTTCAGCCTCGCTGAGGGTATAGGGCTTGAAGCGGCGTAGGGATTTCAGATAGTAGCTCAAGTCTCCGGCTGCGGCGATATACCGACCGGCGATTGGATCCGCCAAGTCCTTGAACCACAGACTAAAGAACATCATCCGATTGCCAGCCGCGGTGAGCGCCTTTTCAATCTGCTCTCTCAAACTCAATGCCTGTGGGTTTTGTGTGTTTCCGGCAAAGTAGAGATAGGCGTAAGCACCTAACTGCGCGCCCATTTCGTCAATGCTCTGCTTGAGGTGCAATATCTCCAGGAACTCATCGATGGCGAGACCGGCAGAGAGGCGCGGGCGGTTGTTTGCAAATCTATCCACGAGGTTGTCCAGTTGACCCAGGGCCGTCTTGACAGAGGCAGGGTCATGGAAAGGCAGATCTTGCAGGCTCCAACGGGGTAAATCGGCGCGGGTATTCATTCTTGATCCCTTGGTTCGGAGATGGGTTTTTCGCCAGATGGATCTTGGGCAACCCATTCCAGATACGTAAACAAGGCCTCCAGGTTAGGGAAGCCCTGCCGGTTACCGGTGGTGGGGTTTTCAAGCGAAGCCCGCCAGTGGGTTTCACCAGCTGATTTCACTGCCCACAGCCTTAGCAGATAGGATAAATATTGAGGTTCTTCCACGTTTTCACCCTCGGTCAGGCAAACCGGCAGAAGAGGTTTACATCCTACAGCGGTTAAATTGGCGGTTTGCTGTGCTGGTTAGCTGTATGAAGCCAATCATCCTTCTATTGACAACTTTAGGTTAATCCATGTATAGCATACAGGCGCGTGGAATTCGCGTGGAGAGCGCGGAATCTCAGAATTTGACTGAACAAATTTCAAAAATTTCATCTATAATGGAATCAGAACCAACGCCACGCTTTGACGCTTACAACCAGCGTAATCCAACAACAGGTGTGCCTGACATCGGAATGGGAGGGTGGTCAAGCCGGTGCTTCAGATCAGTGTCCTGGGGTTATATGAAGTAAGCCTGGGTGATGCAAACACCCTGGCGTTTGAGTCGCTTAAAGCTCAAGCGCTCCTGGCGTATCTGGCGGTTGAGTCCGCCCGCCCGCACAGCCGAGAGGCTTTAGCCGGCATGTTGTGGCCAGACCGGCCTGCTTCAGCCGCTTTAGCCAATCTGCGCCATACGCTGGCCAGCTTGCGGACAACGCTGGGCGAACGCCTCCAGGAACCAGATGGGTCGATCCACTCTTTCTTCCATGCTTCGTCCAACAGACTTCAATTCAAACTATCCAGTGCAGTATGGGTTGACCTATGTGAATTCGAGCAGCGTCTGGCTAAAGCCGCGCTGGAGCGAGATAAGGGGCTGCAAACCAATATTGCCCATCTGAGCGACGCCGTGCAACTTTACCGCGGTCGTTTCATGGATGGGTTTTCCTTGCGAGGCTGCCCAGAGTTCGAAGATTGGATGTTATTGCGCCGGGAGAACACGGTTCTACTACAACAAAAGGCGCTGCGGAGCCTGGCAGAGGCTCTGGAGGCGAGCGGAGCCTTTGATTTGGCGCTAGCGAACATGCGCCAGCTTTTGCAGCTCGAGCCCTGGGACGAGAGCGCTCACCGCAAAATGATGACGCTGCTGGCCAGCCAGGGCAAACGCAGCGCGGCGATGAGCCAGTATGATCGTTGCTACAAACTGCTCAGAGATGATCTGGGAGTGGAGCCCGAAGAAGACACCCTGCGCCTGTACGAGCAGATCCGGGATGGGACGTTTGTCGATTCTGGCTTAAAAGAGAGCGCTGAGATGCTTGCCAGAGATACGGCATCTTACCGGCAAACCACCCAACCAGGGGAGCTACCGCGCAACCGCTTTGCCGGCCGGAACCCTGAGCTAGAGAGATTGCACCGGACGCTCAAGCTTGCTCTCAAAGGGCAAGGTCAGCTGGTTTTTATCACAGGTGAAGCCGGCAGTGGGAAGACCAGCCTGGCCTGGGAATTTGCCCGCCAGGCCATGGCTCAACAGGGGGACGTGCTCTTTGCTGCCGGCCGCTGCAATATGAACACGGGCTTTGAAGATCCCTACTTGCCGTTCCGCGAAATCTTAAATATGCTAGTCGGGGGGCATGCAACGCAACCGGGAAGCATCCTGACGCCAGAGCACCTGCGGCGTTTGACAGAAGCTTTCCCAGACACCATTCAATCCTTGCTGGCGATGGGAGCGGAGCTGATTGGCCCGTTTGTCTCAAGAGAGACCTTGCTCCGGCGAATCGAGACCTTCAGCCCCGGCAGATATGCCTGGCAGCATGAGTACCAGCAAGCCCTGAACCAATTCCCTTCAGGCATTGAAGCAGCTGAAATGAGTGAACCTCTCGGATCAAGCGCCCAAACGCGCCCGGCGGCCGAATCGCTGACCCGCATGCTAACCGGGCTTGCCCGCCAGCGTCCTCTGATCTTGTTGATCGATAACTTGCATTGGGCTGATACAAGATCTATCAGCTTGCTGCACTATCTTTGTAAACGTTTGTCGGGGTACCGGATGATGGTGCTGGGCGCTTACCGCCCCGAGGATATCGCTCTCGGACAGCGCCAGCCCGGCCTGACCTGGGAGCGCCATCTTCTCGAACCGGCGCGTTTGGAGTTGCAACGCGCGTTCGGCGAAATTGAGCTTGACCTGGACCAATCCGAGGGAATGAGCTTTATCAATGCGCTGGTGGACAGCGAGCCGAACTGTCTGGATGAAACCTTCCGCCAGACGCTCTACCGCCATACCGAAGGCAACCCCTTGTTCACCATCGAGCTGCTGCGCAGCATGCAGGAGCGCGGTGACCTGGTGCATGACCCTTCTGGCCTCTGGGTGACAGGAAGGTGGCTAGATTGGGAGAGGCTGCCGGCCCGAGTGGAGGCCGTAATTGCCGAACGCATCGGTCGTCTGCCTCTCCCTCAGCAGGAGCTGTTGCGGGCTGCCAGCGTGGAGGGAGAGACTTTTACTGCCGAAGTGTCAGCCAACGTGCTTGGCCTGGATGAGCACCAGGTGCTGGGCTGGTTGAGCGGGCTGTTAAGCCGGGAACAAAAGATCGTTCAGGCATTGAACGTTGCGCACGCCAGACCCACGTCAGCAAACCCACCCACCCGTCTCTCACGCTACCACTTCAACCACATTTATTTTCAAAAATTTCTTTACCACACTCTCGATCCGGTGGAGCGCTCGACTCTACATGAAAGAACCGGAATTACCCTGGAAAATTTGTACGGTCCGATGGCGACCGAGATCGCTTTACAGCTGGCCTGGCATTTCGAGCAGGCCGGAAGATACACCCGCGCAGCTGAATTCCTGTTGGTAGCTGCCAAACAGGCGATGAACCTGTCTGCCCCCTTGCAAGCCAGAGCCCTATATGACCGTTGCCTGGGCTTGCTGCGGCAAATTCCGCAATCTCCTGAAAGTATTCACTTAGAAATCCAGGTGCAACTGGCCCAGGATGCTCTCTTTGGCGGTTGAGAAGCAGGGAATTGAGCCATGGCGCACTTGTACCGCACAAGGCAGCAGGAGCACGAGCCCATAGTGATAAGTTTGAAGGGAGGGCAGCGAAGCAGTTCTCGTTGCCCTCCCGATGATCTATAATTTCTGGTAGCTCTACATTGAACCCAAAAACCCAGTAAAATGGGCATTTTGATCGGCTGTAGACATGCACTTAGCCGTGGTTGATTAGGGTGTTAATAGATTTCACGCAGGAGCCAGTTGATGTGATTGCGGTACAATATCTTTTATGAAATCTGTCCTTTCCCGAAAGTATCAGGTTGAAGACCAGATTGTTCAGGAATTAGCACTCCTTGGCATCGGGTACTTATCACGTCACGATGAGACTCAAGGACAGAGTATCAGGATGCCTGAACAATTGCTTATGGATTTGTTGCAGCAACCATCCAGCCGCGTGCGAACGTCACTTATCCCCCTATTGCTTGAACATCCTGAATATGCAAACTTTATCAAGCCAGCCTATTCAAGATTAACCGGCTCCAGGCGTAAGTTGTTGGCGTTATTCTATACAGCGGCTGTCTTTCTGCAAATTAAGTATGCATCTCATTTGATTGAGATCCAAGGCTCATCTTTTCGAGAACTCCCGGATATATTTTCAGAGCAATTGGGAATTCTACCTGGGGGTACAACTGA
The DNA here is from genome assembly GCA_046485135.1 of Anaerolineales bacterium. Taxonomy (GTDB): domain Bacteria; phylum Chloroflexota; class Anaerolineae; order Anaerolineales; family UBA4823; genus CAZAQS01. The sequence goes on from JAWOHN010000260.1 coordinate 4,796, forward strand.
TGAAAAGCTGGCTCGGCTTGGATCCCGTCACCAAGAATTGACAGGTATCATTGCCAATTGGACCGGGACATATGAAAATGCCGTGCATCACTGGCTTCGCCAACAAGAAAAGGATTATCCATGGAGCCGATAACATCTGCATTACTAGTAGAATTCCTGAAAACGCTTGGGCAACGCTCTTCACTGAGGACAGCTATTTATCTATTAGGGGGTAGTGCATTAAGCATCATGGGAAATCCACGAAGGACATTAGATATTGACTACACAACTGATTTAACTGACGAGAGGCAGAAAATCTTTGAGAACTTGGTTGATCAGGTAGCTGCTGAGCTCAAGCTGGACGTGGAAGCAGTCCCGCTGAATGAGTTTATTCCACTACCGCCGAATGCGAATGCCAGAGCGCATTTTGTAGCCCAATACGGGAACCTTGAAGTCTATGTATTCGACCTGTATAGCATTGCGCTCAGCAAGATTGCCAGGGGGTTTGAATCTGATCTTGAAGATGTGTTATTTCTCCTGCACGATGGATTGATCGACTGGGTAGAGTTGGAAGGATACTTTCAGGCTGTTCTTCCAGATATTTCTAAGGCTGATATCGACCCCCAAGAATTCACGTTGTACTTCACTGCAATTAAGAACCGTTTTCTAAGGTGAGGTGGGTTTCTAATTTCTTCCCAATCTTAAAATATTCTCCAGCCCCTTGACTGTTCGATCTGTTTCCTGTATATTCTTAGAATAATTGTACTAAGAATATAATTTTTGTCTGATATCCGCAGTCGAACTTTTCGCAGCTCGACAAAACAGGGAGGTAGATATGAGTAAAGTCCGAGTTCTGGTTGGCACCCGCAAGGGAGTCTTCACCCTGTCCTCCGACGGGAGCCGCAAGGTGTGGGAGGTCAGTGGGCCTCATTTCGGCGGCTGGGAGATTTACCATCTCAAAGGATCTCCTGCCGACCCAAACCGGCTATATGCCTCGCAGTCCAGCGACTGGTTCGGGCAGGTCATCCATCGCTCAGACGATGGCGGTCAGAGCTGGACGCCGGTTGGCAACCAGTTCTCCTATGATGGCGTGCCTGGCACGCACCAATGGTACGACGGCACCCAGCATCCCTGGGAATTCACCCGCGTCTGGTATCTTGAGCCTTCTCCCGATGATCCGGATACGATTTATGCCGGGGTGGAGGACGCAGCCCTGTTCCGCTCAAGCGACGGCGGGCATAGCTGGCAGGAGCTGTCCGGCTTGCGGGAGGTCAAGGGCCACCTGTGGCAGCCTGGCGCGGGGGGCATGTGCCTGCACAGCATCTTGCTCGACCCGGGCGACCCGCAGCGCATCTATACTGCTATCTCGGCAGCGGGCGCCTTCCGCACGGACAACGGCGGGGAGAGCTGGCGGCCTATCAACAACGGCTTGCGCTCAGATTACGAGCTGCCTGACGCCGCCGCCGAGGTAGGGCACTGCGTGCACAGCATCGCCATGCACCCTTCTCGACCGCAGGTGCTGTTCATGCAGAAGCACTGGGACGTCATGCGCAGCGACGATGCCGGCGAGTCTTGGTATGAAGTCAGTGGCGACTTGCCCAGCGATTTCGGCTTCCCCATCGCCGTGCACGCCCACGAGCCCGAAACCATCTATGTCGTGCCCATCAAGAGCGACTCGGAACACTACCCGCCGGAGGGCAGGCTGCGCGTATACCGCAGCCGCACGGGCGGCAACGAATGGGAGGCCTTGACCCATGGCCTGCCGCAGAGCAATTGCTACCTCAATATCCTGCGCAGCGCCATGGCGGTCGACTCGCTCGACCCTTGCGGGGTGTATTTTGGCACCACCGGTGGGCAGGTGTACGCCTCGGCCGACTCCGGCGATCATTGGGTTCCCATCGTGCGCGATCTTCCGCCGGTGCTGTCAGTAGAGGTACAGGTCCTGCCATGATGGTGCGGGTGGTACTGCCCACGCATTTGTACCGGTTGGCCAACACAGATCGTATCGTCGAGATCCAGGTTGAAGGCGACCCTACGCTCGCTGCGACGCTGGAGGCGCTGGAAGCGCGCTATCCCATGCTGCGTGGCGCCATCCGCGATCACACAACCAAGCAGCGCCGGCCCTTTATCCGTTTTTTTGCCTGCGGAGAGGATCTGTCGCATGAGCCTGAGGAAAGCGCCTTACCGGAAGCCGTGCAAAGGGGGGACGAGCCCCTGCGGATCGTGGGGGCTATGGCGGGGGGTTAAGTGATACAATCCGGCAGAATTGCAGATAACACCATTGCCACACGAAAGGGGGCAGGATTGGCACCGATCACTTCCTTTGGACATTGGATCAAACGCCGCCGGAAAGCCCTTGACTTGACCCAGGAGGAGCTGGCCCAACGGGTGGGTTGTTCAGTCTCGACGATTGTCAAGATCGAGGCGGATGAACGCCGCCCATCCCGGCAGGTGGCGGAGCTGTTTGCCCGGCATTTGGAAATTCCAAACGACCAACACGACCTGTTTCTAAAAGTAGCCCGGCAGGACAAGCGTATTGAGAGTCTGAGTAGTATTCCAGCGCTGGAAGACCTTGCGCCCAGCGCTCCTTTCCAGCGGCCTCAAAGCAATCTGCCTATTTTCCCGACCTCCTTCGTTGGCCGCGAGCACGAAATTGAAGTGCTGGTCAATACACTGTTGGACCCGGCCTGCCGGCTGGTGACGCTGACCGGTCCGGGGGGCATTGGCAAGACTCGCTTTGCCGTGGAGGTGACGCGCAGGCTGGAAGACAGGTTTGCGGATGGCGTGTATTACTTCTCGATGGTTGGGGTCAGCCTGCCCGAGTCCATCCTGCCAACGATTGCGGATGGCTTAGGCCTTGTTTTCTCTGGCCCTGCCGAGCCTCTCTTGCAGGTTCTCACTTTTCTACGCAATAAACAGTGCCTGTTGGTCTTCGATAATATGGAGCATCTCCTGGATGGCTGGATGATCCTGGAGGAGATCCTACGACAAGCGCCGGGCATCAAGCTCCTGCTGACCTCGCGCGTACAGCTCCAGTTGCAATGGGAATGGATATTCGAATTGCAAGGTCTGCCGGTCCCGGAAGCGCTTGACCTCAGCAACCAGGAGACGAACAGCGCTGTGCTGCTGTTCTCGCAACGCGCTCGCCAGGCCAGGCAGGGATTCTCCCTGGGGGAAGAGGATGCCGATGCCCTCGTACAGATCCTCAAACTTGTGGACGGTTTGCCGCTGGCGATCGAATTGGCTGCTGCGTGGGTACCTGTGATGACAATTGTTGAAATTGCTCAGGAACTGGAACGGAATATCGATTTGCTGGCGACCACCCGCCAGGATGTGCCAGACCAGCACCGCTCCATCAAGACGGTTTTCGACCATTCGTGGAAATTGCTCACGGATGAAGAGCAATTGGTCCTGATGAGATTGTCGGTTTTCTCCGGCGGCTTTAGCCGCGCAGCCGCTGACTCGATCGCAGGTGCATCCTTATTGCTGCTCTCGTCTTTGATCAGTAAATCCTTGTTGCGGTACCAGCAAGAAAGCGGTCGCTACGATCTGCACGAATTAACCCGCCAATATGCGCTGGCTCGTTTGCATGAGCAGCCAGATGAAGAAGCGCAAATTTATGATAAGCACAGTCAATATTATGGCTCCTGGTTAGCCAGCCTGGAATCGCTCCTGAAAAGCGAGCAACAGATCCAAACCTCGCTGCTGATCCATGCTGAAACTGCGAATTGGATTTCGGCCTGGCGTTGGGGGGTTAACAATCAACGGCTAGCTGCTTTGCGAGAGATGGCGCCCTGCTTGTATTGGTATTATGAAATTCATGGTTATTACGCCGATGCGCTCGCTTCTTACCATCTGGCAGTTAGAGAGTTACGCGCGGCAGGGTCCCCGCATCATTTGGCAACGCCTGAAGAAAAGTCCGCTTTCGCATTCCTGGTGGACCAACTGGGCTGGTTTGAATTTCGGACGGGGAATATCGAACAGGCTGCCACTCTGTTTGCAGATAGCCTCGAACTAGCCCGCATTCAAAACGACCCTGAAGTCCTTTACCATATCTACGGAAATTGGGGCTATCTGGAGTTGCTAAAAGGCGATATCCCCGCAGCTAAACGCCTGACCTTAGAGTGTCTGGCCTGCGCTGAGACGCTTGAGTCGCAGTGGCATGTCGCCATCCCGGCCAACGTCCTGGGCATCATCGAGATGCAGCAGGGCAACCTGGCACAGGCCCAGCAGGACTTGACTGCCATCCTGAAGACCTGGCGCGCGGTCGGCGACCCGCGCGGCTTGATCTTTTGCATGCTATACCTGAGCTCAGCATCCCTGGCCCTGGGCGATTTCGCCACGGCTGAGCCGGTTTTAGCTGAGAGCAATGCCATCGCCCGGCAGAAAAGAGACCGTTGGGCGTTGGCCTTTGGGCTAGATTTGCTGGGGCAGGCTGCCGTGGCTCAGGGGCGGTTTAATGACGCGCACGACTACTATGACCAAAGTCTGGTTTTGTCACAAGAGATCGGCGATTTGTGGGCCAGCAACCGGACTCTCATCCATCTGGCAGAGGCGCAGGCTACAGCTG
>JAWOHN010000099.1:0-5134 GCA_046485135.1 Anaerolineales bacterium
TGCGCCAGCCTGGATATGCCATCCTCAGTACGAAGCGTTCCCCGGTGTCCGACTGGACTCTGTATAACAAGTTTGTCGCGAAGGAGTGTATGCGCTGGCTATGTACTCTGATGTCGTATTCACTCAGCGCGGCTGCGGCCAATTGCCCGATGCGCCTGATCTTCCCAATTCTGGTTAAGCTGGCAAAGTCCCTTGCGGTGTGTGAATTCACCTTCAATCACCTCTTTGTGTTGTGTCTGCCGGGCTGGTGCATATCATGCCAATTTGCGGTATATTCAAGTGATTGGCCGAAAATAATTTATCAAAGATCTGGCTTAAAACGGCCAATCACTGGAGCAAACTGCTAGATTTAGGCACAAGTTTGCAAAATCACTTATATTATGGCGGTTTGGTTAGCTATATCTTGACCTGGTAAACATTATATACCGATAATAAGGAGTCACGAAAAATCGGGTATACTTGGTGTCGGACAAGGGGATGGGGGGCAGGGCGTCTGCCGGGATAATGACCCGCTGCTGGGCGCCTTATCATGTAATCTCCCCAGTATCATCCAAAATAACCGGTTGCGCCACGCAGGTTGAGGTTGGATACAGCGCAGGCGCTGAAATGCACAAGGTGTGCAGCAAAGGTTGCACACCGATTATGACTGTATGCTTTAGAAAACGTGACCAAAGGGAAGGCGAATGACACAATCGATTCTGCTGATCAATAAAACCCTCTTTTTCGGACTCCCCCTGTTGTGGTGGCTGGTCCCCCTCAGCGCATTGACTGCCCTGGCTACGGCATTTTACCTGTTTCGTTCGGTGATGAGGGAGGACGAAGGCACCCCCGAGATGATCGAGATCGGGCGGGCGGTGCAGGAAGGCGCACGGGCTTATTTATCCCGGCAGTACCGGGTCATTGCCATTGTTTTTGGCGGGATCTTCCTGCTGTTCCTGGTGATGGCTTACTTCAAGCTGGTCAGCCTGGTGACCCCCTTTGCCTTTGTGTTGGGCGGGCTGTTTTCGGCCCTGGCCGGCTATATCGGCATGACCGTGGCAACCAGCGCCGGCTCGCGCACGGCCCAGGCTGCCAGTCGCAGTTTGAACAACGGTCTGCAGGTAGCCTTCCGCGGCGGGGCGGTGATGGGCCTGTCGGTGGTCGGCTTTAGCCTGTTGAACATCTCCATCATGTTCCTGGTGCTGTACTTTGTGGTGCCGCTGGAGCTGTACCGCAGCACGAACGTGTTGAGTGAGATCGCCACTATCATGGTCAGCGGGGTGTTCGGGGCCAGCGCGGTGGCCTTGTTTGCCCGGGTGGGCGGCGGCATTTACACCAAGGCTGCCGATGTGGGCGCGGACCTGGTGGGCAAAGTGGAGGCGGGCATCCCTGAAGACGACCCGCGCAACCCGGCCGTCATCGCCGATAACGTGGGCGACACGGTTGGCGACGTGGCCGGCATGGGGGCGGACCTGTACGAGTCGTACAAGGGCTCGATCCTGGCGACGGTGGTTCTGGGAGTCTCAGCCATTATCTTTCACGATGGGGACATGGCCCAGCAATTGAACTACATGTCCCTGCCGCTGGTGCTGGCTGCTTTGGGTGTGTTTGCCTCTATCCTGGGGATGCGCCTGGTGCAGGTAGAGGGCGATGTGTCCATTCACCGGCTGATGCAGGCCCTGGAGCGCGGCATTTACGGCTCTTCGATTGCCATCGCCCTGCTGGCGCTGCCGCTGGTGTACCTGTTGCAGATCGAGCGCCCCTTACAGATGTGGGCGGTGATCCTGACCGGGTTGGCGGTGGGCATCACCATCGGGCGAGCAACTGACTATTTCACCTCCTCAGCCTACGGTCCCACCCAGGGAATTGCTGCGCACGGGTCGGGCGGCCCGGCCACCGTCATCATCGACGGGCTGGCAGTTGGCATGCGCTCTACCGCCATCCCGGTGCTGGTGATCGTGGTGGGCATTGGGCTGAGCTATTATCTGGCCGGGGGCGGGGGGGATATATTGATGGGGCTGTACGGCATCGGCCTGGCAGCTGTGGCGATGTTGTCCACCCTGGGGATCACCCTGGCAACCGACGCTTACGGGCCGATCGCCGATAACGCCGGCGGCAATGCCCAAATGGCGGGGCTGCCGGCCGAAGTACGGCGCCGCACCGACCAGCTCGACGCCGTCGGCAATACCACCGCCGCCACCGGCAAGGGCTTCGCCATCGGCAGCGCCGCGCTGACCGCTCTGGCCCTGCTGGCAGCGCTGATGGAGCAGGTGCGTCTGGAGCTGATCTACTTGCTGAACGTAGAAAGCCTGACCATTATGGGTCGCACCATCCCCATCGAACAGATGACCATCCGGGATTTCACCGTGTATTACGATGTCACCCCGCTCAACCCGGCCATGATCCTGGGGCTGTTTATCGGCTCGATGACGGTCTTTTATTTCTCCTCTATGACCATGTCTGCTGTGGGGCGGGCGGCCGGGGAGATGGTGGAAGAAGTGCGGCGACAATTCAAAGAAAACCCGGGTATCATGGAAGGCACGCACAAACCCGATTACGCCCGCTGTGTGGATATCTCCACGGCGGGGGCGCAACGAGAGATGGTTGCCCCGGCCCTGCTGGCCATCTTTGTGCCGGTGCTGATGGGTGTGTTGTTTGGGGTGGCTGGAGTGATCGGCTTGCTGGCTGGCGGGTTATCAACCGGCTTTGTGATGGCGCTGATGATGGCTAACGCCGGCGGCGCCTGGGATAACGCCAAGAAACATGTTGAAGAAGGCGCTCACGGAGGGAAGGGTTCGCCCGCTCACAAAGCTACCGTGGTGGGCGATACGGTGGGTGATCCCTTTAAAGACACCGCCGGTCCGTCGCTGAACATCCTGATCAAGCTGATGGGCATCGTCTCGATCGTGATGGCCGGCCTGACCGCCAGCATGGGGCCGGGCGGGTTGCTGATGCGGTTGTTGGATTTATTTGGATAAGCTCAAGATTACCGAAAAAGCGCAATCTTCTCCACCAGGATTTTATCGTAGTCGTCGCCCCAGCGCAGTGATTCCGGGTCGTCAGGCTTGCTTTCCTCGCAGCCACGGAACGGGTACAGGATTTCGCGCAGCGGCGCCTCTCGCCAGGGGCGTGGGATCAGGCGGGCCGCTTTCAATGCGCAACAGGCGATTGTAAGCCCGGTAGACATCCAGGCTGCTGATGACAACCACCCGGCGGGCGATGCCGCGCAGGCTACATATCAATGTCCAGGCATCCTGCGCGCTAGCGGGCGCCATGTGCAGCCCCTTTGGCCTGGTAGAGAGCCTGATCTGCCCTGGCGATCAGATCTTCGCCCTGGCGATCGCGCTCGGATTCAAAAGTGGCCGCCCCCAGGCTGATCCCGATGGACATGCCCTGGCTGATTTTCAAGCTGGAAATGGCCTCTTTGAGGGTATGGCTGAGCTGTCTGGCGCCGGACAGGGGCGTATGGGGCAACAATAAGACGAATTCGTCGCCGCCCAGACGAGCCGGAAGGTCAGCCTGGCGGGAGGTCAGCTTTAATACCTGTGCTACGATGCGTAGAGCTTCGTCCCCGGCGGCGTGACCAAAGGTGTCGTTGATACCTTTCAAGTTATCCAGGTCGAGCATGATCAAGGACAGCGGCAGCTTGTAGCGGGTGGCCTGGGTGATCTCGGCTTGCATAATCTCGAGCAGCTTACGCCGGTTGGCCAACCCGGTCAGCGGGTCGGTGAGCGAAAGCTGTAACAGCTCGGCCTGGACGCGTTTCAGCTCGGTAATATTGTGGAAAATCAGTAAACTACCGACCCGGGCACCGCGCCATCCGGTCAGGGGGGTTTTGCGTACGTCGAAAAACTGCTTTTCTTTGCCGCCCTCCTGAATGAACTCGATCTTGTCCAAAGCGTCTAATTGAGCCAGCTGGGTCAGGTCAGGCCAGGGGCGCAGCAACTGCTCAATGGGATGGTTTAGGAGCGAGTTGCCTTGTAAGCCAAGGATGTTCATGGCAGCCGGGTTGATATCCACCAGGCGTTTCTGACGATCTAAAACCAGCAGACCCTCGCTCATGCTGTTAATGACATCCTCTTGCGGGATCGGCATGACTTCAAACAGGCGGTAGCGGAAAAGCCCCAACAGCATAACCAATCCGGATAGAGTGAAAAGAAGGGGGGTGGGATCAATGCCCCGGACGGGGTTCAACCCGAACAGGAAGACCACATTTCCACCTAAGGGCATGGCCAACCCCAGGATGAGGGTGAGTGGTTGTCCGCGATACTGGGGCGGCGAACCCATAAAGGACTCCAGAAAGCGAGCCAGAGCCAGCATCACCAGCAGGTAACTGTAGGTGGTGTGAATCCAAAACCAGGGTCCGTAGGTTTTGGAGATATAGGTAAAACCCGGCCCGCTGGCCAAATGAACGTTCTGCCAAACCAGATTGTGGTAATTGTTCGTGACCAGCAACAGCACGGTCAGTATGGGGATCAGGGACAGGAGTAAGAGCTGGCTCAGGGAGAAGCGCGCGGCCGGGCTGGTGTATTTGATCGCCAATACCAGCAATACCAGCGGTATGCTCACATAACACAGGTATTGCAATTGAGCGTAGATTAGCTTGCTTTCCAGGATGGTGCTGCCCAATTCCAACACATACAAGATAGCCCACAATGCCTGGATGCCCATTAAAACTGCAAAGGGGGAGGCGGCCGGCAGCTTGCGCCGCTTAAAGGCGTGCACACCTAAAAGAATCGAGATGAATGCAGAGGCAAATAAGAGCCATGAAAAGGGTGAATATTGCCAGGTCATAAGAGTTACAAAAAGAATAGCGAAAACATGCTTGCGCCGCAAGTGTCAAATGTCAGTTATAAGCTGGCTCGGCTGGTGAGGTACAGGCCAGCGCGGCCGACCTTCCAGCCAACCAACCGGTGGAGAAGGCTGCTTGCAAGTTGTAACCGCCAGTATCTGCATCCAGATCCAGCAGCTCGCCCGCAAAATACAAGCCCCCGACCAAGCGGGATTCCATGCTGCGCGGGTCTACCTGGCGCAGGTCCACCCCGCCGGCAGTGATAATGGCCTGGGCAAAGGAACGGTGCCCGCGCACCTCCAGGCGGAAATCCTTGAGCCATAGGCGCAGGCTCCGGCGTTCGAGAGCGGTGAGCTGGTGGAC
>JAWOHN010000107.1:0-13439 GCA_046485135.1 Anaerolineales bacterium
CCCAGCGCCCCGGATTGGGACATAAAAGCCATGGGCCCAGATGGCGGTGTTCCGGCAGCAAAAGATGCGTTCAGGGGTGTGAATGTGTCGATGATGCCCAGACAATTTGGTCCAATCAGGCGAATATCGTATTGCCGGGCGATCTCGATCAACTCCAGTTCCCGCTCGAGGCCTTCCTCACCGGCTTCTCGAAAGCCGGCGCTGATGATGATGGCAGCCGGGATGCCTTTCTCGCCGCAGGTGCGCAGCGCGTCAGGTACATGCGGGTAGGGAATGACAATCACAGCCAGGTCGATCGGGTCTGGCACCTCCTGGACAGAGGGGAAAGCGGGGTATCCCAATATTTCCTCAGCCCCCGGGTTGATTGGGTAGATCTTGCCTCGTTTGGAATAGCCTCCCTCATGCAGATTCTTCAACACAGCATAGCCAAGCTTGCTGGTATTTGACGAAGCGCCGATCACTGCCACGGAACTGGGTTCAAAGAAAGGTTTCAAATTGCTCATACGACCTCCTGCTTTCAGCGATCCTCAGTGAATATCACTACCAATGTACGCCCGGTTGCTTCACTGAAACTGATGGTGACGGTGGCGTTGCGCTCTGGTTGGGCATAGACCAGGGATGTCATGTTTCCTTCCTCAAAAGAGCCCGGGATATCCAACTCCCACCCGTTGGCTGGCATTTCTTTCTTGTAAAAATTGAGAATCGTCTGGTACGCGCCTTCGGTTGAGTACGAAAGCGCTTGAACGGCGCTGTAATGAATATCGATTGGTTGGCTAGAAAAGACCGGAATATCCGGCAAGGGGCTTTTCTGTCCTGATCCGGATGAGATGATGGCTTTGGCCGTCTCGATCAGGCCGGGTTGCTCGGTAGCCAAGGCTTGAGCTGTGCTTAGCATGGTTGGGCCCTTATCTTCAGCCAAAGTGCGCGCTGTTTCTAATAAGCCTGGGTTCTGTGTGGCGAATGCTTCCGCGGTGCCAGCCAAGCTTAAGCCCTCTTCCACCACGAAGGAACCAGCCGTCTCCAACAGGCCTGGGTGCTGAGTAGCGACGCCGCGTGCCAGTGTTACTACCGCTTCGATCGCCTCCTTTGACTCTTGGTAGGTCTCACCTGCCTTGCTGAACGTCCGGCACGCCAAAGTCGCCAGGAGGAATGGTAATAAAAGAAAGCATATTTTTAAGATTTTTTTCATGAGGGTTTTTCCACGGCTCATTCTTGCAAATGCAAGATCCCTTTTGCCAGGTCCTCCAAGCCCGTCAAATCATCCAGATCAAGCCATTGCAGCATTATGCGCTGCACGCCGGCCCGAGAATAGGCATTGATTTGGTTGGCGATCTCCTCGGCGGTGCCGACCACCAGACCTCTCTCGCGCAGTTCGGCCTGAGTTTGCTTGCCACTGGTTCTCTCTTTAACTTTCTGTTTGACCTCCTGGTCATCTCGGCCGAACTCGCAGCCTACCATGATCGAACGTTTGACATCCGAAGGCTTCCGGTCTCGATGCTGGAGGTATTCATCCAAACGGCTGTTCAACTCAGCATACCGGTCAGGCGTCACATAAACCCCGTTCCACTCGTTGGCATAGCGAGCTGCCAGGGGCAAGGTCAATTTGACCCCGTTCCCGCCGATCACGATTGGTGGACCGCCGGCGCGCTGCGGTCTAGGCAGCAGGATCGCTTCTTCCAGTCGGTAATATTCGCCCTCATAATCGACCGGCTCATCGTTCTCGAGTAATAGTGTGATCACATCCAGACCTTCCTGAAAGCGGTGGAACCTGTCCGTGACATCCAGTAACTCCCAACCAAAATTCTTGTGCTCGCGCTCTTGCCAGCCAGCCCCCAACCCTAAATTCAAGCGTCCCCCAGACAAATCATCAACCGCAGCCGCCATACGCGCGGTCATCGTGGGGTCCCGGAAGGACAGCGGGCTAACCAGAGGGCCGAATTCGATCGTTTTGGTATGGCTGGCCAGCCAGGCCAGTGAAACCCATAGCTCCAGCGAATCCAGATCCGGCGGGTTGGCATTGGTGTAATGGTCAGAACGGTACAAACCGACAAAGCCTAACTCTTCGACAGCCAGTGCCAGGTGCTGCCAGCGCGGCCAATTCAGGCCGTTTTGTCCTTCGATCATGATAGCAATTTCGATCACGCGTTTCTCCTTCTTTTTTTACCGCAAAGGCGCAAAGGCCGCCAAGTTAAACCTTACATCTTTGTGCCCTTAGCGTTAGCGCGGTGAGCCCTTTTTCTTCTTCTCGTATGCCGCAGAAGTTCTTCAATCGGAATATTCCATGGTCAGGTTGCATCATATTCGCGGATGAACTGTTCGGCTTTTTCCACCAGATACCGGCTACCGATGTACAGTGGTGTGCGCTGGTGGAGCTCAGTGGGTTCAACATCCAGTATATTCTTGCGCCCATCCGAACCTAATCCGCCAGCTTGCTCGGCAATAAATGAGAGAGGTGCTGCTTCATATAAAAGTCTCAGCTTTCCATGGGGTTTTTGGGGATCTTTTCTGTCCGCTGGATAGTAAAAGACGCCCCCGGCCAACAGATTGCGGTGAAAGTCGGAAACGAGCGAGCCGACGTAACGCAAGGACAGGCCCTTGATGCCACCGTCGTGGCCTTGCAGGTATTCTGTGTAAGCTTGGGTGCCTTTGCTCCAAAAGAATTTATATCCCAGGTTGGCGCTGAAGTAGTGTGGCTTTGCTGGGATGCGGATATTCGGATGAGAGAGTAAGAATTCACCCACGGAGGGGTCTAAAGTAAAGCCATGCACTCCTGCTCCGGTGGAATACACCAGCATGGTGCTGCTGCCGTAGATGATATATCCGGCTGCTACCAATTTGCGCCCGGGCTGCAAGCAATCTTGAAGGTCGGCGGGTTGGTCATCCGGGCTTTTCCGGCGGTAGATCGCGAATATGGTGCCGACTGGAACGTTGTAATCGATATTCGATGAGCCATCCAGGGGGTCGTAGAGCAAAACATACCTGCCCGCCGGATAATCCTCCGGGATCTGCATCATATTGGCATTCTCTTCTGATGCCAGCGCTGCCAGTCGACCGGTGCGGTCGTTGAGGCGGAAGATGGTCAGGTCGGCCAGTCGATCGAGCTTCATCACCTGTTCGCCCTGGACGTTGACATCCTCCGTGCGTCCCAGTATCTCAGCCAGCCCAGCCCGGGTAGTTTTGCTGGCGATGACTTTCCCGGCCAGGGCCATGTCATACAACAGGCTGGTTAGCACGCCGGTGGCCTGCGGGTGGCTGCGTTGTTCTTGCAGGATATGGTTTTCGATGGTCATGATGCGATATTGCTGGTCGGTTTGGGCGTCCATTCTGTGCTCCTGTGATAGTTATCGGTTGGATTAGACTGGATTATGCAAAGATGGCATGTCCACACGCCAGAGGGGATATGATCCACGCACTCAGCAATCACCCCCGCTATGATTATAACAGGGGATAAGTTGAATGTTGGCGACTTTTCGAGCAGCGTTTGGTTTTTGTGGAAATTGGTTATGAAAGTCCCACAGGTTTGGCTGGTTGACGGCCCAGGGTTGTTATCGTCTGCAGAACGTATTTTGTTGAATTGCCGGCAAAGAAATTTTCTGAATGTCTCACAGGCTTTGGCCGAATATCCACCCTTCAATTTTCCGCAGGTGCAAGTCTTCAGGCTCCTGAATTCCATCCGGACTCCTGAGAACCTTCAGCATCCCTAATAAGCCCACAAAGGCATCAAAACGGTCTTCACCATCTGGGTTTGTACCAAAGCCATGCGTGATTTCTAGGACCAACCCTTGCTCCAAGTTAAGATCCAGTTGGGCCGCGCAAGCCAGTAATTTTGCGGCGTTCTTAGCTCGCTCAGCCTGGACGCGTTTGCCGGATTTTTCTCCCCGGTGGGCTTTCGCAAAGGTGATACCCAGCTGGTGGTAAAACTCAGCCGGATAGGTTTCCATCGCAACGATGGTGTCGTTTGCGAGTATGTCTGCCAGTGGACCGGAAAAAGGCCAAATCTGTAGCTTGAGCGTTGGGTCTGCTAGGGTAGGCGCCAGCACCTCTTTCCAGCCGGCGATGGCGGCTTTGCCGACCTGCTGGGCGCCCAGGGTCCAGAAGAGAGGACAGGCCGCCCGCCGGTGTTGATGTCCCGTTTCGCATAGCCGGCGGATTTGGTTCATCTCCGTTGCCCCCATCGCCTCCAGGAGATGTCTTTGCCGCACCTGGTTGCGATCTGGATCTGACTTCAGAATGTAATTACGCTGCGGGTAGAAGGGACGGAATAGGCTGATTTGCTCTGGAGTCTCAGCTACCGCGAAGAATTCCCGCCACACGCCGCTGCCCAGCTTGGGCAGCCAGGACAGGAAATCTACGATCCCTGCCATATGAGCAAAATATGCAGGAATCCCAATCGGAAAATCGAAGCCGACTAACACAGGTCCTTTTCCCCCAGCGCGTATTCTCAAATCAGCTAACAGGTACCCTGTTTTGCATACTTGCTCCGTTTTGTTAGCAATATATACGCCGTTCTCTGCCAGGGTAGCCACCGCAATCCAGCGTTTTTTGGGACTTGCGCCCCAATCGGCATGGGCAATCACTGCTGGTAACATATGCGCTCCTCGGTCTGATTGTTCAAGTGTTCTGCCAATTGATTCTATACGATATTCTTGGATACTCTTGTTCTCCGCGACCCTGGCCATGCGTGGGATAAATAAATATACTCGCGCAGAGACGCGGAGCCGCGGAGAAATGCTTTTGTAGTTCTCTGCATCGCTGCGGCCATGAGCGGGATAAAAATATCTCATGAAGAGCTACGGAGTCGCGGAGATGTCATTGATCGCACTATACTTACCAGGCATAGTCGCTCGATGTTTACCACCAGTTGCACAATCCGCATTCACCGAATTATCTACTTCTTCCTACAGGCGTTCAGGCGCCTTGAGCGGCTTCTGCGGCCGGCTTGCCAGGAGATAAACAACCGCCAACCCGGCATACACCACCAACAGGCAAATGGGGATCACCTCCAATGAAAGCCGCCGCGCCAGGATGCCCATCAGGCTGGGGATAACGGCTGCCCCGAAACCGGTGGCGGCCATTTGCATGCCAATTGTATTAGCGGCAAAGTGATCCCCCACCCGCCGGCTGGTACCCGACATCATGGCTGGGAAGATGGGGGCGATGGAAATTCCGATCAAAGACACTGCCAGGACATTTGCTCCCTCTGATGGGTTCCAGATCAGTAAGCCTGCTCCCAAGATCGCGCCTGCCAGCCCTCCCAACACCAGCAGGTGGACCCCTATCCGTTTGGCAAACAAGCCCGCAACCACCCGGCCAACGGTAAAGGTTGCCCAATAACTACCAGCAAAGAAACCTGCTATCGTCCGGTCGATCCCGCGCGCCTCGGTCAACAAGCTGTAGGTCCAGGTTCCGAGGGAGGTCTCTGCGCCGACGTAAAGAAAAAACAACAAGGTGCTCAACCACACCTGTGGTTGGCGCAGGGTATCCCAAATGGGTGTTTTATAATCGGTCAGCTGCTTTGACTCTGGGATCCCTTTTTGGCCTTTGTTTTGAACCCACATTGCCATCGTGAGCACAAAGCAAATTGCCAACACAAGCTGAAAGACACCCACCACACGATAGCCCATCCGCCAAGAATCCATGGTGGTCAAGGCGATGGTCATGATGATGGGGCCGAGCGTCACGCCAACACCCCAACTGGCATGCAGCCACTGCATCAATCCCTCGCTGAAATGCGTCGCAGCATAGGTATTGAGACCGGCATCGATGGCGCCAGCACCCAGCCCGGCAAAGACGCCCAAAAATACCATCATCCACCATTCCGGGACGAGGGTATATCCGATCAGCGCCACGCCTGTCAGGGCACAACTGCCAGCCAAAACAGGACCTACCCCCAAACGCGAAATCAGGGGACCATTAAAAAAGCTGGCAGTCATGTAACCTGCCACAGACGCAGCCAGCAACATTCCGATGGCATCGAGGGGGATGGAAAAACTGGCTCTGATCGAAGGCCAGCCTACACCCAGTAACCCGTCTGGCATTCCGAGAGCGATGAAGGCAATATAAGCCAATAGCACCAGACCGAGTTTTGGGTGCTGCTTAACTTTCGACCATAGGTTCAAGACCAATTTTCCTCTTCCACCAGCTCTTTCAGAGCCAGCCAATCCCCAATTTGGCCGGCCACTTGTATATCTCGGATGATCTGACCGGACGAGACCAGGCTCTCGATGGCCTTCTCGTTGGATGCCTTGCCCCAGCCGAACAGGCGTTGGACCTCACCTGGCTGAGCTGCGCCTAGCGAGCGAAAATAGTCCGCCAGCAGCTGCTGGCGTGCCTCCCGCTCGCTAATGGCATGCGCAAAATCCGGCAGTTCCGGATAATGGCGGGAGGTGATCTCATAGATAAAGGCGTAATTCCAGGCGCCAGCCTTGGCAACCCCGGTGGGCAAAATCTTAAAATCCGCTTGCAGGTCCGCCAGAGCCCGGTTGAAACGCGAGTCGCTCTCCCGGTTGGACATGCGCGTGGCTTTTCTCAAAGCCACCGTGTTCAGCGGGCCTTCGTGTAAGAGGGTCTCGTAGACGGTTTTGGCTTCCTGGGTCAGCTGGCCCTGCTCATACAGGGTCAGGTAATCCTCGTCTGGAGCGCCGTAGTTGTGGGACAGGGCGTAGAAATGCGGCGCCCGCTCCAGCGAGATCATGGTGGCCTTTTTGCGCAGGACCTTGGCGTAATACCAGCACCGCTGCCCCAACAGGCCATCTTTCCAACCCCAGGTCACGTGCCCGGGGTCATCATGCTGGTCAGCCACCGGTCGATCCCCTGCAACCGCTACCCACAGGTTGGGCAGGGTGATGTCTTTGATTGGCCAGAAGAAGATGAAGCCCCTCTGGTTGACAAATTGCACGGCTTCTTCAGCCGATGCCAGCCGCTGGCCGGGTAGCAGGCGGAAGGTATCCTTGCGGTAGGCTTTGACCCGCTCAAATGGAATGCTTGCCATGCGTCATATACTCTCGCAGGAACGGCAGGACTTACCCGGTCCCAAATTGCCGGTCGCCGGCGTCCCCCAGCCCGGGCACGATATAGCCGTGCTCGTTCAGGCGCTCGTCCACTGCCGCCAGGTGGATGGGCACATCGGGGTGATTTTCCTGCAGCAGGTTGATGCCCTCCGGCGCGGCGATGATGCAGACGAACTTGATTTTCCTGACCCCCCACTGTTTGAGGATATCCACTGTTGCCACGGCCGAGCCGCCTGTGGCCAGCATCGGATCCAGGATCAAGCACACGGACACGGTCGGCTCGACCGGCAACTTATTGTAATACTGCACCGGCTTGAGCGTGCGCTCGTCCCGGTACAGGCCGATATGCCAGACCTCGGCAGTGGGCATCAAACCCCACACGCCCTCCACCATCCCCAGTCCCGCCCGCAGGATGGGCACCAGGCCGATTTTTTCCATCACCTCCACGCCTTCTACCGTCGCCAGGGGTGTTTGGACGGTGCGAGGTTGGGTGAGTAGATCAGCCGTGGCTTCATAGGTCAGCAAAGCCGCTATCTCGCGCACCAGCTCGCGGAATTTCTTGGGTTCGGTGGTCTTGTCACGCAGCTTGGTCAGCTTGTGCGCTACCAGCGGGTGGGGGGAGGGGTAGATGTTGGGCATGCCTTTGCTCCTGGAGTGAGATGGCTATATTATAAAGTCCCTTGCGGGTTTCTTGGGAAATGACCTGCAGGCTGGGTAAATTCGATTAAAGGCAAAGATTAGCCGGCACTCGATCTGAACCCGTGTTTACACAGGCCGGATGGAGTGCCGGCTCTCTAATTCTTTCATCGCAAAGGCGGCGGACCACCTGCGACCGGATATGCCAAAGGCGCTATGGATGCCTGTGCCCAGGCCCGCATGTGCGATCCAGTAAGATGGGCGGTTTGTCGCCGCCCCTGCTCGATGGAATTTACTTTATCTCTAAGAGCTCAACCTCGAAAACCAGCGTTGCGCCCGGTGGAATGACGCTGCCTGCGCCTTGATCGCCGTAACCCAATTCAGGGGGGATCACCAGCTGGCGCTTGCCGCCCACTTTCATCGTCGTCAAGCCCTCATCCCAGCCGGGGATGATGTTGCCTGCGCCCAGCACAAAACTGAATGTCTCCCCCCGGTCAAGCGAGCTGTCGAACTGGGTTCCATCGGCCAGCCAGCCAGTGTAGTGAACGACCACGGTCTGCCCGGCTTCGGGGGTGTCACCCGTACCAGTTTTCAAATCGTAATACTTCAGCCCGCTCTCGGTAGTTGTGAGGTCTTGCTCGTCAACCTGGGTGGCGATCTGGGGTTCCTTCACATCAGTTAGCTCGATCTCCATGACCAGGGTGGAATTCGCCGGGATTATGTCGTTGTTCTCTGATCCCAGGCCTAGGTCCGGCGGGATCACCAACAAACGTTTGCCGCCCACTTTCATGCCTGTGGCACCTTCATCCCAACCGGGAAATACCATATCCCCGCGCCCGAGAACAAAGCTCAACGGCGAGCCGGCTGTTGATCGATCCACAAAGTTGTAGCCTTGATCTGTTTTCACCCAAATGATGTAGTTGGTGGAAACGGTGCTGTTCTGGGTGGACTCGGGGCCTTCACCTTCGATGATCTCGTAATACTGCAGACCGCTGGTAGACTGGGTCAGCTGATCGGAAGCGATCTCGGTGGGAACGGGTGCAGGTTCCACCGAGAGCAGCTCTACCTGCATTACGATCTGCGAATTGGGTGGAATGATGCCGTAACCCTCCACACCAAAGGCTAAATCTGCCGGAAGGACTAATTTTGCCTTCCCTCCGGGCTTCATCATGCCAAGGCCTTCTTCCCATCCAGGCAGCAGCCGGTTGAGCCCCCACACAGTGTTGATCGGCTCATCAAATGTATAGGTGTTGGACAACTCGGTACCATCCAGCAGGCTGGCGATATAGTGCATCGTAACGATATCGCCAGCTTTGGGTGTCTCACCGCTTCCAGCGCTCTCCTCCAGGTATTGCAAGCCGGTCGAGGTAGTCCTTGCGCCTTGCAGCACAAAAAGGGTGGGGGTGACAGCTGGTGTCACGACAACGTAAGGTGTGATGCCGGCCGCTTCAACGGCAGAAAGCGTTGCTCCGGTGGTGGCCTGGTCCGGCACAGTCGTGGGAGAGGCCGTTCCGGTTGGCTCGTTACCGCTGGACTGGCAGGCTGCCAGAGCGATAGCAAGCAGGGTTACAGAGGCAGCCAGGAGCCACCCAGATCTTCTCATATTTATTTTCACAGAATTCTCCTCATTAGGACCCGGCAGGACCAGCCACCTGGGAACGATAGCCAAGACTGCCTTCTCCTCGTGCAGAAAAAATTTCCCTTTTCGTACAGTTAACCAGGGATACAGAAGTCCAAAGTATACTCCCAAGTTATTAATATTTGGTTTAGGAAAATATAAGTTTTCTTCACACTTCGGAGTCAAATCACAAGTCCAATAGATGCTTGTCTGATGCCAATTTCGATTTATAATATCCAATAGGACTAAATATATCCAATTAAACCGTGAACTTGCATTTTACACACAAGTTACTGCGTCGCTAATGCCAACGGCTTGAGCAAGATGCCGGGATACAGCTGGCGCGTAGGGCGCTTTCTGCTGCATGCCGGAGGCGATGAGCATCGAACCCTTACAGGAGAATCTAAGCATGGAAACACAACCCGAAACAACACTTGTCGAGCTTATCCGCTACAACAACTGGGCAAATGCCCAGATCCTAGCTGTCTGCCAGGAGCTGACCGCCGAACAGCTCGCCGCCACAGTGCCCGGCACCTACGGCTCCATCCACGAGACCTTGGGACACATGATCTACGCTGAAGCAGACTACATCGGCAGGTTGACGGGCGAAAGCCCCCAACCACCGTTTAAGTGGGACGATGGGCCGTCCATAGGTAATATTTTTGCCTTTTCCGGCCAGATAGCTGACGCCCTGCTCAATGCAGTCCAGCGCATCCCACCCACCCACATCGTCCACGAGGAGGAGGACGGTAAGTTTATCGACTACCATGCCCGGCTCCTCTTTTTCCAGACCATCAACCACGGCATCGAGCATCGCACGAACATCACCACCATCCTCAGTAGCCTGGGTTTGCCCACCCCCGAAGTGGATGGTTGGGGCTATCTAATGTCGCACCCGGAAAAATTTGAGATGAAGGAAGGTTCATTCAAAACGACCAAAGATTAAGGTAAAATTAATAAGGTTTCGTCCCCACACCAAGGAAGGGAAAAATGAATAAAAGAAAGGTCGTTTTGCTCGCGGTCTTGGCAACAGTCCTGTGGATTGGCGGTATCTTTTTGGTTAAAGAGGGTGCTGCCCAAAACAGCCCCGGCTGGTTGTCCTTCGATGGCTCCAGCGGTCCGGCCTCGCCCAAACTGGCCCTGCTCAGCGCCAGCCCAAAATCAATGGACCTGGCAGCCCGGCTGCCAGGAGCGCAGACCGAGACGCTGTGGGCGGACGGGCGGGCCTTCACGCGCCTCTCGGGAGAGGGCTACGGCGTCCCGGACATCATCGGAGCGCCTGAGCTACCCGTCCTACGCCAGGAAGTGGAGATCCCCTTCGGCGCGCAAGTTTCTCTGGAGCTGGTCTCTGCCCGGTATGTGGATGTCAGCCTGGTAGAGCTCGGCTTGCAGACCATCTACCCATTACAGGCGCCGCAAAGCAAGCAGGAAGGCGCCAAGACGCCGCCCTTCACTCTAGAACCCAGCGCATACACCCACAGCGGCTTTGCTCCCACCAGCCCGCTGGCGAAGGGCGAGCCATATGTCGTGCGCGGGCACCGTTTCCTGGTGGTGGAAGTCTGGCCGGTGGCCTATGACCCTGCGGCTGGCCTCTTGCGCCTGTACTCTCAAATAAACTTCCGCCTGCGCTTGGAAAACGCCGACATGACCCTGACGGACCAATTGGCGCAGCGCTACGCTTCACCGCAATTTGAGCACAGCTACAGCCAGCGCGTGCTTAATTACAACCAGGGGCTAGAATTAGCTGAGATCGAGGAAATCGGTTATCTGATCATCACCGCCGATGATTACTACGACGCCATCCTGCCACTGGCGGATTTGCGCACGAGCCGTGGGTTCAATGTCACGGTGACGCGCCTGTCCGAACTGCCCGGCAACTCTGCTGAGGAGATAAAAGCCTATATTCAAAATGCCTACGACACCTGGCTTCTGCCGCCTTCCTACCTGCTGCTGGTGGGGGATACAGATACAATCCCCACGTGGTTGGGGCCGCGAATCGAAGCCTCAACCGACCTGTATTTTGCCACCATGGATGGCGCCGATGACTGGCATCCCGACCTGCTGCGCGGGCGCTTCCCGGTGCGCTCGGCTGAGCAGACAAGGTTTATGGTGGATAAATACCTGGCATATGCCAACCTGACTGGGATTGAACCTTGGTTGAAGACCGTCTCCTTCCCCGCCACCTGTGACCTGACATTTAGCCACGTCGCTGAGGGCACGCATAACGATGTCATCGCCAGCTACACCCAACCCGGCGGTTGGACGGGGACCTTCCCGAACGATCCGCAGCCCGGCGGCGACAAGCTGTACTGCATCAGCTATGGCGCAGCCAACCAGGATCTGATCAACGCCTTTGACCAGGGGCGCTGGGCGATAATCTACTCCGGGCACGGCGAATACACCGGCTGGGAGATGGGTTTTGGCCAGGACGATGTGAGTAACCTGACCAACGAGGGCATGTTCCCCGTTGTCGTCAGCCACGCCTGCCTGACGGGTGACTTCTCCGTGGATGAAGTGTTTGGCGAGACCTGGGTTTTGCAGGAAAACCGGGGTGCGCTGGCCTTTATAGGCTCCTCGACCATCACCAACTGGCCTCACGATGACATATTGGAGCGTGGTTATACGGACCTGCTATTCTCCGGCCCCCAACCTCCCATCGATATAGGCACGATGATCGACGCTGGCCTGGCAGCAGTGGAAAAACACTTCAGTGGCCAGGGGCGGTATTATTGGGAAGCCTACCAGTTGCTGGGGGACCCGGCTGCCAAGCTGTTCTTACAACCCGACCTGCCCACTTATACCTTGAGCGTCGCGCCGGACAGCCACAATATTTGCACAGCTGGATCGGTCGCTTCGACCATCGAGGTCGGCAGCGCCCTGGAGTATGCAGGGACCGTCTACCTGGAGCACGGCAGCCTTCCGGTTGACGTGATTGCCAGCTTCGATCCTGCCAGCGCCCCGGCGCCTTTCGATTCCGCCTTCAGCCTGGAGGTTGCCCCCGGCGCGTTAGCCGGTGATTATTCCATCGCCATCAACGCCACGGATGGCATGGGCCTAGACCACTCTACCACTATGAATCTGCGCCTTGTCACCGAAATCCCCCTTGAGCCGATTCCCTTTTCCCCGCCAAATGCCAGCTATGACCAGCCGTTGCAGCCCTTTTTCGGTTGGGCTGCGCCGACTTTGACCGACGAGCAGCACTTCCGCCTGGCTGGCAGCGCTCTGTTTGAGACTTTGTTGATCGATGCATCAGGTTTGGCTGCCCCCAACTACCAACCTGCTGCGCCGCTGGAGCAGGGTCGTTGCTATTGGTGGCAGGTTAGCTCCAGCAATGCTTGCGGCGCGGGCGCCTGGAGCGCTCCCTTCCACTTTGCCACCGTAACCCTGGAGGATTCCTTCTGGGACGATATCGAAGACGGCGAGGCGAATTGGAGCCACTCGGCTGTGATTGGCGACGACAATTGGGAAATAACCACAGATCATTCGTACAGCTCAACGCAGGCCTGGTACGTGCCCAACGATAGGAGGATCACCGATACCCACCTGTGGAACACCCAACCGGTCTTGTTGCAGGCCGGCAGCTCGCTCAGCTTCTGGCACCGCTATATGACAGAGTATGATTTTGATGGCGCCGTGATCGAGATCTCAACCGACGGCGGGGACACCTGGAGCGACTTGGGGCCGTATATCACCGCCAACGGTTACACCGGCATGCTCAGTACAGCGTATGAGAATCCGCTCGGCGGGCGGCTGGCCTGGACGGGCAATCAGATCGCTTGGAAGGAAGTGACCGTGGATCTGAGCAGCTTCACCGGGCAGGGTGTGAATATCCGCTGGCGGATGGGCTGCGACTCCTCGCTGGGCGCGCCTGGCTGGTATATCGACGATGTGCGCATCGTCTTCCCCTTGCCTCCTGCACCAGCGCCTACCCTGCTGTCTGTTACACCCCAGGCTGGCTCTGTGCACGACCTGCCAACCGCCATCACCATCGCCGGTGCTGGCTTTAGCGGCACACCCAGCCTAAAGCTGGGCGAGGTTTGGCTGCAAGACGTGGTTCTGCTCGAAAGCGATACCGTCACCACCACAATTCCCGCAGGACTGCTGCCGGGGACCTACGACCTGACCCTGTACAATGGAGACTGCCAGCCAGCCGCGCTGGAAGATGCCTTCACCGT
>JAWOHN010000121.1:0-14232 GCA_046485135.1 Anaerolineales bacterium
GTGGAACCCTTTTTTTCAAGGTTCTCTGGTATAATCACCATCCGACTAGACCAACCGGCGGCAAAATATGGACCACGGCAAGCCGCTGCCAGTTTGGAGACCTGCCGAAATCAATCTTTAGGAGAGCAGACGTCATGACTTATGACAAAGAATCGAAAACAAAAGTGATTCAGGAATATTCTCGCCACGAAAGCGATACCGGTTCACCTGAGGTGCAAATTGCCTTGTTAACTGGGCGCATCCAATATCTAACAGACCATTTGAGGATTCACAAACACGACGAGTCCTCCCGGCGCGGGTTGCTCAAGCTGGTTGGTCAGCGGCGCCGCCTATTGGCATATATACGGAGACAAGATTATCATCGCTATTTGGCATTAACAGAACAATTGAACATTCGCCGAAAATAATATTATTTAGACAGGTAGATGGAACCAATTTCCATCTACTTGTCAGATTTTGAAAAGGCTATTAATCGTGAGTTCGGAATAATGAATATATGGGGGGTTTTCAAACCTAACCATGATGGTTATCCCTCATGAGACGAAAAATTCATCTATACACACCGGTTGGGTATTGAAAGATGGCGACAAGGCAAGACAACCTGGTCTTATTCATTGTCATCATCCCTCAGTCCCTGACTGGTGGCTAAATATCACAGGAGATTAAAATGCAACCAGAAGGAAAACAATTTCAAACCACAGTTGGCAAAAAGACAATAACTGTCGAAACAGGTCGCCTGGCAGGACAAGCCGGGGGAGCCGTTACGGTCCAACTGGGAGATACAGTCATTTTCGCCTCGGCTACAATGAGTTCAGATGTCCGCCACGGGATTGACTTCTTCCCTCTAACAGTGGACTACGAAGAACGTATGTACGCAGGTGGACGTATACCCGGTTCGTTTTTCCGCCGCGAAGGACGACCCACTGAGGAAGCCGTCCTCACTGCCCGTTTGACCGACCGGCCTCTACGCCCGCTCTTCCCGAAAGATCTGCGTAACGACGTCCAGGTTATTCTATATTCTTTCTCCACGGATGGAGAAAATCCAATCGATGTGCTGGCATTGAATGCTGCTTCGGCCGCCCTGACCATCTCTGATATTCCCTGGGAAGGACCCATTGGTGCTGTCCGCGTTGGCTATTTGGAAG
The DNA here is from genome assembly GCA_046485135.1 of Anaerolineales bacterium. Classification (GTDB taxonomy): domain Bacteria; phylum Chloroflexota; class Anaerolineae; order Anaerolineales; family UBA4823; genus CAZAQS01. Next base: position 1,146 of record JAWOHN010000121.1, read on the forward strand.
GCCATTTTGTCGCCAATCCAACCTTCGCTGACATGGAATATTCAGAGTTAGACCTGCGCATGGCAGCCACACGGGAAGCCATTTTGATGGTCGAAACCGGCGCGCAAGAAATCAGTGAAGACATTATTATCAAAGCACTTGAATTCGGCTTCAATGCCCTGCAACCGATGATCGATCTTCAGGAACAAATGGCCCAAGAGTTGGGTAAACCTAAACGAGAATATACTCCCTTTAAGGTCGAAGAAGAGCTTCAGATCAAGATGGATGAGAGCATTAAAGGTCCTCTGTCTGATATCCTGCGGAAACCCTATGACAAAGCCACCCGCAATCAGGAAATTGATGCCCTGAAGGAAAAAGCTATCGCGGAGGTATCTGAAGAAGATGAGAATTTGATCCAAAATGCAAAAAACGCCTTTGAGGTTGCCTATAAAAAAGCTGTCCGCCAGCAAATCATCGAAAACCAAATACGCCCCGACGGGCGAGCTCCCAAGGAAATCCGCCCAATTTGGTGCCAGGTTGATGTAAGCCCACGCGCACACGGATCCGGTCTTTTCACTCGGGGAGAAACACAGGTCATCACCCTGGCGACGCTGGGAACCCCCCGGGAGGCCCAGGAGATCGATAGTCTATCCCCGGCGGAATCGAAGCGTTATATGCACCACTACAATTTTCCGCCATTCTCCACCGGTGAGGCCAAGCCTTTACGCGGCGCATCCCGCCGAGATATTGGGCACGGCGCTTTAGCTGAACGAGCCCTGCGCATGGTGATCCCAACTGAAGCAGAATTCCCCTACACCCTGCGGTTGGTTTCGGAAGTGCTCTCATCAAATGGTTCATCATCCATGGCATCAGTCTGCGGTTCGACACTGGCCTTGATGGACACCGGTGTTCCCATCAAAGCCCCTGTTGCCGGCATTGCGATGGGCCTGATTAAAGAGGATGACCGGTACGTGGTTCTAACAGATATCCTGGGCGCCGAAGATCACTTGGGTGACATGGACTTCAAAGTTGCTGGCACCGACAAAGGCATCACCGCCCTGCAGATGGATATTAAGATCAAAGGAATCACATTTGAAATCCTCTCTGAGGCGCTAGACCAAGCCCGCACAGCCCGCCTGGCAGTGTTGGATAAGATGATGGAAGTCTTGCCAGCGCCCAGACCTGACCTGAAACCACATGCCCCTCGCATTACGGTTGTTAAAATCCCCGTCGATAAAATTGGCGCAGTCATTGGACCAGGCGGCAAAATGATTCGCAGTATCCAGGAAGAGACCGGAGCGAAGATCGACATCGGTGAAGATGGATCGGTATTCATAGCCACTGCTGACGGAGAGAGCGCCCGCAAGGCCCGCGAGATGGTCGAAGCTCTTACTGAAACGCCTGTCCTAGGCAGGATTTACACCGGTCGGGTAGTCCGTATCACGGACTTTGGTGCATTTGTGGAGATACTTCCGGGCGTAGATGGGATGGTACATATCTCTCAACTCGACACAGAACGAGTAGAACGGGTTGAAGATGTGGTCAGCATGGGAGATGAGATCACGGTCATGGTGACCGGCATCGACCAGCAGGGTAAAATTCGCCTGTCACGCCAGGCGGTATTGGAAGGCTGGACCATGGAAGAAGCCGTCCAGCACGATCGCCCCATGCAGAGGTCTGGCGGAGGCGGTGGACGCCCTGGTGGAGGAAGATCTGGAAGCGGCGGACGAGACAGTGGCGGAAGACCACCTCGGCGCGGCGGGCGAGACCGGTAATACGAATTCTTAGAATCACAAATCCGGATGTTGAACAGAAAACCTGCTTGACATCCGGATTTTTTTAGGCTAGAAGTCCAATTAGTTCTTCACACTGCGAGTAGGAAGATAGGGCATTTCCGGTCCAGGCAACCCCAGATAGTCTGCTAAGGCTGAGCGCATAGCAATGCGGTCATCCCAAGCATACTCCTGGGCGCCAAAACACATCGATTGTTCGTGCCCTTTGCCGCAAGCGATCACCAAATCACCGGGACCCGCCAGCGAAAGCGCGTAGCGGAGTGCATCTCCCCGATCTGGAACGCGCCAGAAAGTCTTACCTTCCACACCACCCTGAGCGGTAACCCCACCAGCCATTTCCCCTAAAATGGACTCTAGTGACTCTGTGCGCGGGTCTTCGGCGGTCAGGATGGTCAGATCTGCCAGCTCTCCTGACACCTCCGCCATCAGGCGACGCTTGGCACGATCCCGTAATCCAGCCGAACCAAACACGACAATCACCTTGCCAGCAGTCATTTTCCGAACAGTTTCCAATGCCCGGCGCAACGCATTGGGGGTATGCGCAAAATCTACGATTGCAGTAAATTCCTGACCCATATCGATCCGTTCCATGCGACCGGAAACCCCTTTTAACGCCGAAATTCCGGCTTGAGCCGCTGCTGGTTCCACTCCTAAGACGCCTACTGCCGCTGCAATGGCAGCCAGGCAGTTTGAAACATTATAGTCTCCCACCAAATGGGTGAAAACCGGAAACGTAAAGCCATCCCCCACTACTTGGAATGCCAACCCATCTAGTTGGTATTCAACCTGTTCAGCCCGGATATTCGCCCGAGGATGATACCCATAGCTGAGCTGCACTGTTTGGGTAACAGTGGAGAGGTATTCGTAAGATGAATCATCGAGATTCAGGATTCCTGTCCTTGGGATCGAGAGACTTTTGGGAGCAGAAACAGCCAACTGAGTAAACAGGCGGGCCTTTGCTGCCCGGTAAGCAGTATAGCTTCCATGGTAGTCAAGATGTTCATGGGTGATATTTGTGACAATCGCAATATCAAAATCGCAGGCTTCTACCCGAGCTTGGGCCAGACCGTGTGAAGTTGTTTCTAATACAACATGGGTTATCCCTGCATCCACCATCATCGAAAGAAAACGCTGGACATCAACTGCGTCTGGAGTGGTAACATGGAAACCCGTGTCCAGTTCAGCATCCCCAATGACAGCATTTACGGTGGATATCATCCCAACAGAAATGCCGGCAGCCTTTAAAATATTGAAAAGTAAATTGGCAGTCGTCGTTTTACCATCCGTTCCGGTAATTCCCAACATAACCAGTTTTTGCGCTGGATAGCCATAATAACCGGCTGCCAGGTGAGCCAGCGCCGTACGGCTATCTTCCACCATAATATATGGGATGGGGAGATTGGTCATGGCTTGCATGCCGACCACTGCCCCAGCCCCTCTCCGGATAGCGTCTGAAATGAAAAGATGACCATCCACGCTCTCCCCAGACAACGCCACAAAAAGGTTGCCGGGCTTCACCAGGCGCGAGTCCGCGACTACCCCCGTAATAGATATGTCAGGGATGTGAGAAAAGTAAGGCAGCGGAAATTTTCGAAAAATCGATCCTAAGGTCACTTCTCCAGGATGGCTGACCACAAGATACCTCTCTGTAAGAAAATCACCGGAAAACAGATGTGCAAGGGGCGTACGCCCCCTAACGCACACCTGTTTTCCGGTGATGTTATCTGATGGGCCGAAATATTACATCTAAAGTTAATTAAAACATGCTTTGGCGGAGACTCTCCATCTGGCCTGCCACCGAGGCATCCCAAACCTTATCCCCAACCCGGACAACCAGTCCGCCTAAAATGGAAGGATCTACCCGGAAGGTAACCGTAGCCTGATCTCCGATCTTGGACAGGATATCCTGGCGAACAACGTCCTTTTCCTCAGAGCTCAATGGGAGCGCGCTGGTGACATCCGCTGAGGCGCCAGCCATCCCAGTCATGTCATCCAACACTATCACCTCTCCTGCTCGGACGCCAGAAAAGAACTCATTGATAAGAGCATGCTGGCGTTTCTCGTCCAGGGATTCGCCGATCAGCTTTTGGGCAACAGCCATCGCCAGAGCAGCCACCTGCCCACGCAGATCTGACAATATCCGTTCCCGTTCCTGCTGTAATTCCGCCATTGCCACTTCGCGTTCTCTGGCAGCTTCGGCTTCGGCTTCAGCCTTGACCTCGCGCGCAACTGCCTCGGCCCGTTCATTGGCCTCTCGCACGATTTGTCCGGCCTTGGCCTGTGCCTCCATCGTAATTTTTGCAGCCTCTTTCTCTGCATTTTCGCGTGCCTCTGCTGCCACACGCGCATCTTCAAGTCCTCGAGCAATTGTCACCCGCCGTTTTTCCAGGGCAGACAGGATCGGAATGTAAACCCATTTCCTGAGGACTACAAAAACGATCAAAAAATTTATCGTAAATGCGAGCAAAAAGCCTAGGTTAATACCAAGAGCATCCAAGGCTTACCTCCTCTCTCGATCTCAGACATAAATTAGCCAACGAATAATATCACCAAGGCCACAACCAGTGCGTAAATAGCCACGGCCTCTGCAAACGCGATCGCAAGGATCATGTTGATCTGGATAGCACCAGCAGCATCTGGGTTGCGCGCAATACCTTGCATTGCACCGCTACCCAGGATACCAATACCCAGACCGGCACCCAGTGTACCGATCATTGCCAGGCCGGCACCCAGATATCTGAGACCCGAGACGAGAATTGCAGCAACTTCTGGATCCATGTAGTTAATCCTCCTAAATGATATTTTGAGAACAGAATAATCTTATGAGATGGATTACGCACTAACTCGCTGGTTAGTGGGCTTCTCCGTGCTCTTCATCACCATGGGAAATGGTCGCCACCGTGGCAAATACCAGAGTCAACATTCCAAACACTAGCGCCTGGACCGCTCCCACAAAAAGCTCTAAGAACATGATCCCAAAAGAGACCATTGGAACCAGGGTTGTGATTACGGCGAACAAAATCGCTCCACCAAAGATGGCGCCTAAAAGACGGAAGGAGAACGACACAATTTTGGCAAATTCCGAAATCAGCTCCAGGATACCCACAAATATATTGATAAAGGGCATGATGACGTCGAATGGTCCCAGTCGTTTCCTTCTCCACATGCTAAAGAAAGAGCCAAAGCTCAAGAATTTGCTGAAGTAATTCACGCCGTGGGCACGCACACCAAGTATCTGGACCATGACGATGGTCGTGAGCGCTAATGCCGCCGTAAAGTTTAGATCGGTGGAAGAACCGCGAAAGAAGGGGATAATCTCATATCCATGCCCGTCGTGGGCCTCTTCGGCAACAATGTACTCTACCCCTTGGATCAACTCACGGGCTTCGTACCCACCCTCATGCGCCTCATGCATCCAACCTATCGTTTCAAATATGGGCAGGATACGCAACCAGTTGGCTGTCAAGATGAGCAACAATGAGGTTGCTACCCACGGGAAGATGGTCTTAGCCCATTTTCCTGCAGTTGATTCGACAATATTATAGAGAGCTCCGACAATCGCCTCAAAGGCGTTCGCCCATCCCCGGGGCGGTGAATTCTCATCACCCATGCTACGCACCACCGCAAATGCAATCGCAAACAAAACCAGGTCAACCAAAAGGGTAGCCAGCAGAGTGTTGGTCAGATAGAACGGTCCAAGAATGGGGAGGGTGAAGAGAACGTCGGTGATCGGCTCGCCAGGCAGTTGGATATGCGGTGTGATGGGAGCAAACCTGCCAGTGATGAATACACCAGCCACCAAAAGCAATACCACCAACCAGCGATTGAGGCCAAAACCTTTAGCTTCTTCTTTTTCCATCACAATATAGCTCCTCCTTATCGTTGATCAGGTCGGTAATCTGATCCAGAATTACCAACATTAAGTTTATGCTTTGCCCGGTTGACAACCAGAAAAACCAATATCCAGGTGATTGGCATACTGATAACCAACAGCAATATGGTAAATAGTGGAAGCGTATTAAAAAGCCGATCCAGGAGCAATCCTCCGCCCAAAGAGGCGAATATCACAATCAATGTGAGCAAACCCACTTGAATAGCTATTGAGATCAGGGCTTTCCTGATACGCTTTTGATTATCAAATTTATCCGAGTTATGGTCCCCGTTCATGCGCAGGGATTATAACATAGTGAAAATTAGAACGTCAATGGAACATTAATCAGCACTTAGAATAATGCAGCAGCAGCCGTTGTACCCCAGGCAAAGAATGGAGCAATCAGGGTGCCTGTCAATACAATTCCCAACGTCAGAATAACCAGAGCCACAGTATAGGACCGGGATATCGGTAAGGGTTTCTCTTCATCCTCAGAGCGGAACAAGTACACCACCTTAAGCACGGTCAGGTAGTAGTACAAGCCCACAATTGAATTAATGATGCCGACCAGGGCCAGCCAGATGAGGTCCGCATCGACCGCAGCGGCAAATACCAGCACCTTACCGATAAAGCCACCCAAGGGAGGCATACCTGCCAATGAAAGGAACGCAACCATCAGAGCCAGGGATAGCCCCGGCGCGCGGCGACTCAAGCCGGCATAATCAGCAATCTCGTCTGAGCCAGTCACCCTCCAAAAAGCGACCACCACACCGAAGGCCGCCAGGTTAGTAAGCAGATAAGCGCCCAGATAATAAACCACCGCAGCCATACCCAGGGGGGAGAAGGCAACAACCCCGATCAGGGCATATCCAGCATGGGCAATTGACGAATAAGCCAACAACCGTTTCATATTCCGCTGCGCCAGGGCAAGAGAATTACCCAGGGTCATGCTGGCAACCGATAATATGGCCACTACACTGGTCCAGCTAGGGAGAGACTCGGGAAAGACCACCAACAAGACCCGCATCAAAACGGCAAATCCTGCCGCCTTGGAGGCAGTCGACAGAAAGCCGGTAACGGGAGTAGGCGCTCCCTCGTACACATCCGGAGCCCAAAAATGGAAGGGTACCGCTGAGATTTTAAAACCAAAACCGACCAGGACCAGTAACAGCACCCCAAATAAGGGCACCAAGCCAACATCCCCCTGTTGCACGATAGCAGCCAGATCATAGATGCTGGTCGTTCCGGCAAAACCATACAACAGACTAAAACCATATAACATGATCGCAGAGGTCAAAGCTCCAAAGAAAAGATATTTGAAGCCCGACTCGGTCGATTTCTTTTCTTTCGTCATGAAACCCGCCAGCACATACAGCGGGATAGAGGTGGTTTCAATCGCCAAGTAAAGCAGGATGAGATCCCCGGCTGCTGCCATCAATCCCATGCCCATCGTAGCCACCAAAAGCAGTAAATAAAACTCGCCCCTGTTGCCTAAATTATCCACATCCATTGCAAACAATGCGGTGACTGCTGCTCCGAACAGGAAGATCATCTTGAAAATAAAGGCCAGCCAGTCAAAACGCACCATGCCTCCCCACAAGAGTTGGGCTTCCATCCCAGGACGACCGGCGAAAATTGAGACGATGATAATCCCGAACAGGCCGCCGGCTACGATCCATCCCATCACGCGGCGTCGCTCGCGGGGTAAAATCACATCCATGATCAAAACAATAGCTGCCAAGACCAACAAACCAATTTCTGGCAAGATAGCTATGAACATATCCAAAGTGAAATTAAATTCGATCACTTATGCACCTCCCAGCAGGCTCAGCACCAAGTTTACTCCAGAAGAGACCAGTGGAACCATAAGCGCCGGATAAACCCCTATTGCTATCAATATAGCGCTCAACATGCCCAACGCCACTTTATCTAACACGGTCACGTCTCCAATGTTATGGTGCTCAAGCGGTTCGGGTACCTTTCCATAGAAAACCTGCCCTGTAATGCGGATGATATAACCTGCCGTAATCACAATTGAGACCGCTGCAATGATCGCGACGATTGGCATCACTCTCCAGACGCCCATAAAAATTGGGAATTCTGCCACAAACCCAGAAAATCCGGGCATACCCATGGAAACCAGGCCACCAACAATGAAGGCTATTGCCACCCAGGGCATCCGCGTACTAAAGCCCCCCAATTCAGGTATGTTGCGGGTATGGGCTCGATCGTAGACCATTCCAACCACAGCAAAGAATAGAGCCGTCATGACCCCATGGGAGAACATTTGAACTCCAGCGCCCAGCAACCCTTCTCGGGTGAGAGTCGCAAAGCCCAGCATTACCAAGCCCATATGCGAGACCGAAGAAAAACCGATAACATATTTGAAATCGGTCTGCACCAGAGCAATGAAAGCACCGTAAACCACGTTGACGGTCGCCAGACCAAGGATCAACCAGCGCCAATAAATTGCACCTTCTGGCAAGAGCATGATCCCTACTCGCAATGCCGCAAAAGCGCCTAGCTTCATCAAAACACCAGCATGGAACATAGAAACCGCGGTCGGTGCAGCCACGTGACCATCTGGACTCCAGTTATGGAAGGGAAAGATACCCCCTAATACCGCGAACCCAAAGAAAACAAATGGGAACCAGAAGATTTGGAAATTGGTTGAAAAATTGGCAGTTGCCAAGAGCTGCATATCGAAGGTATTGAGTCCTGAGCTGAAATACATCGCCAACGCACCAACCAGGGAGAATACCGAGCCGATGAAAAGGTACAAGGTGAGCTTCATGGCCGCGTACTCACGGGTTTGTTTCCAACCCCATATGGCAATCAACAGGAACATCGGAAAGACCGCAATTTCATAGAAGAAGAAAAGCATGAACAGGTCTTGAGCTACGAATACCCCAAATACGCCAGTTGCCAGGATAAATAGAAAAGCAAAGAATTCGCGTGGCCTGTCATCGATCCCCCACGAGATCAGCACACCGGTGAACATAACGATACCGGTCAACAGCACTAACGGAGCGTTGATTCCATCGATGCCCACCGAGTAAGAAATACCCAGCGTTGGCAGCCAATCATACTTCTCAACAAATTGGTACCCACCCATCTGAATATCGTAGGCAAAATACGCCCAGGCAGATAACCCCAACGCAATGAGAGATGCAGCTAAAGCGGTAACCCGGATTTCATCTTTCCGGTGGCCTGGCATCAGCAGAATCAGCAATCCTGATAGGATCGGGATAAAAACGATGACGCTCAATATCGGAAATTGCATTGTTCACCTCGAAACGGTAATTCGGTGACCGGTCCCGTAATTTATTGTCAAGCGCCAAATAGCGCAGTAACAGCCCGGTTGATTACATCCAAAATCCAAGCTGGCCATACACCAATTACCAGCATCAAGACCATCAGTGGAGCAATAACAAAAACCTCACGTGCATTGATCTCTGTAACATGACCTATCCAGCGCTGATTCAGAGGGCCGTGCAAAAGGGAGGCAACCCCTTTCAATACATAGGCGCCGGTAAAGAACAGACCAATGGTGCTCAGGGCTGTGAAGAGTGTGAAGATCGGCCAGGACCCTCGCACGACCAGAAACTCCGAGACAAATCCATTAAGCCCCGGTAAGCCCAGAGAGGCCATTGAGGTGAAGATCAAGATGCCTCCATAGACCGGGATCAAAGGGAATAAACCGCCAAACTCGCGCAGGTCACGGGTGTGCAAGCGGTCGTAGATCACGCCAACCAGGAAAAACATCCCGGCTGCAGAGAGACCGTGGTTGAACATCTGCAAAACAGCTCCGTTCATGGCAATCACCGCGTTTTCTGTTCCGCTGGCAAATGCCGCGGCAGCGATACCCAATACTACAAAACCCATATGGTTGACTGACGAATATGCCACCAACCGTTTGAAGTCATCCTGACCGTACGCTGCCAGAGCGCCAAAAATGATTGCCAGGGTTGCCAGCAAGGCTAAAGCGCCGGCGTAATATCGGGCTTCTTCCGGGTACAACGGTAGGACCAGGCGCAGAAACCCATAAGCGCCCAATTTTAGCAGCACACCTGCCAGGATCATGGAGCCAGCCGTGGGTGCCTCCGTGTGGGCATCGGGCAGCCAGGTATGGAATGGCCAAACCGGTACCTTGATGGCAAAGGCAATCACAAAAGCCCAAAAGGCGATCGCCTTAACCGTCCCAATGGGTAGACCAAACAGGGACCCATCCAACGCTGTCCATTGTTGGAAAAGCACCGGCAGGTCGAAGGTCCCAGAGACCACTCCTATCATTTGAATGGCCAACAACAACCCCAGCGAACCCGCCATGGTATATATCATGAACTTAAAGGAAGCATAATTGCGAGCCGAGACAGTCCTACCACCCCAAATCTTGCGCTCACCTTTCTCGCTGCCCCACTGATTGATCAGAAAATACATCGGGACCAGGCCAATCTCCCAGAACACGAAGAAGAGCAATAAATCTAAGGAGAGGAACACACCTAACATGCCCGTCTCCAACATCAGGAAGAGTCCCATAAAGGACCGCACCCGGTCTTTGATATTAAATGAGGCCAGGATGCACAATGGAGTCAGCAAAGTAGTCAACAGGACCATCGTTATGGAAAGGCCATCAACACCTACGTGATATGATGAGCCGATCGCTTCATACCATAAAGCCTTTTCCTGGAACTGAAAACCCACCTGACCGGGCTGGAACTGGAACCACAGCACCAATGACAATGCCAGAGGCGCCAAGCTACCGATGAAAGCCACCCAACGGATCAGCGCTGGTTCGCTTTTTGGTAAGGCCACCACCAGGATGGCTACCAGGAGGGGAGAGAACAATATAAGTGTGAGCAGGTTATTTACGATGAAATCCATCGATCGCTCCTAGGGTTGCAATCCAAAAAACAGGAAATAGGCCATTGCACTGAGTGCAAAGAGCACTGCCATCAACATATATTGTTGGAGGCTGCCCGTCTGTACGATCCGAAATCTTTGTCCCAGGCGTTTGACGCCCTCTCCAACAAAATCTCCAAAACCATTCACAACGGGGGCATCAAAATAATTGCGGAGAACGCCGCCGATGCGGGTGCTGATAAAGGCTACGCCATGCAGGAAGCCATCGATCACCCCCTGGTCAATCCAACGATAGGTAAAGACAGCCGCTATCCAGCGGGCAGGTCGGACAAAGACATAGTCATATAGCTCATCGAAGTAGTACTTATGCTCAAGCCATTTGTAAACCGCCCCCAATGGTTGTCGCAGGGGATCGGTCTCTCCACTAACGTTTCGATAAACCATCCAACCTAAATAGAGACCACCCAAAGCCACCACCAATGAGGTCAACAGGGGAATATAGCTAAAACTCACCCCGTGCATGGGCTCAAGTAGAGTTTCACCGACAAAATGGTGGAACCAATTGGGCAACAGGCCTCCGATCAGTGGGAAATACTCAGGGATGCCCACCCAACCAGCCGTAATGGCGAAGAAAGCCAGGATAGCCAGGGGCAGTGTCATCGTCCAAGTGGTTTCCTGGGCATGCTGAGCTGCTTCGGTACGGGGTTTGCCCAGGAAAGTGAGGGTGATCTGGCGCATGGTGTAGAAAGCCGTCAACAAGGCGGAGACCGCTAAAACCAGGAATATCACGTAATGGTGGTGACCAAAAGCATCTGCCAGAATCTCATCCTTCGACCAAAATCCGGCTGTCACCAGGGGGAAACCTGAGAGTGCAAAACCACCGATCAAGAAGGTCCAGAACGTGATGGGCATTTTGTCTTTTAACCCACCCATATTGAACATGTTCTGCGGGTCTATGTGTTTTCCGCTATGCATGACACCATGTTCCATACCGTGGATCACCGAACCGGAGCCCAGGAACAAGAGCGCTTTGAAAAATGCATGGGTAATCAGGTGGAAAGCTGCTGCAACATAAGCGCCAATCCCCAGCGCCGCAATCATATAACCAAGCTGGGATATCGTAGAGTACGCCAGCACTCGCTTGATATCGTTTTGAGCCAGAGCGATTGTGGCTGCAAACAAAGCCGTAAACGCCCCAATCATAGCCATAACTGTCATGGTTGGCGTAAGCGCACCACCTTCCACCCAACCGGCAGACAGCAATGGGAACATGCGAATCACCATGTAAACGCCAGCAGAAACCATGGTTGCTGCATGGATCATCGCCGAAACCGGCGTTGGACCTTCCATTGCATCTGGAAGCCAGACATGCAAGGGGAACTGAGCTGACTTGCCGACCGTACCGAGGAAGAGCAATAGGCCAATCAAACCAGCTGCAGATAAACCGAGGAAATTCCCTAAAGCAGGGGTGGCAGCCAGGCTATGCAAGACTTCCTCGTTGTAGAGAATATCCCGAAAATTCAACGTGCCGGTGATGGAATATAGGTAAGCGATCCCAAGCAGCATGAACATATCACCCACACGGGTGGTCATGAAGGCCTTGATCATGGCTGCTCGGGCAGAGGGCTTGCCATACCAAAAGCCGATCAGCAGGTAGGAACACAGCCCCATGATCTCCCAACCCACGAAGAGAGTGAGCAGATTATCTGAGACCACCAGCGTGTACATGCCGAAGGCGAACAAGCCAAGGAATGCAAAGAAGCGCGAGTACATCGGCTCAACCGAAGGTACCACATGAGAGTGCCCATGCGCGTCTGTAACGGTTGCTCCGTGAGGCGGTAGACCTGCCCGGTCATGATCGCCCTTTGGCTGTCCAAAATTTTGGTAGCCAACGCTATACAAGAAGATCGTCATAATCGTCCAGGCGACAAAGAAAAGCGTCACTGCTCCCAATGGATCGATCAGGATGCCAATCTCAAACCAGCCTTCGCCAACTGGCAGCCAACTAATGGAAGACAGAAAAGGATGTTCTCCCAGATGCTCCGCCTGTACTGCTCGAGCAAAGACCAACATGCTGCCCAACCAGGACAGGAAAGCCGCGCCCACACCAATTGTATGGCTGAGGGCTTTCGACTTATTTGTAAACAAAACGATCAAGAAAAATGCCAGCAGCGGCGGTAGGGGGAGAAGCCAAACCAATGTCTCAGTTGCCATGATACCTCCGTAAAGCCGGATTCCATTTCCGCTTTACCTGCCTGTTACCACTTCAGTAAATTAATTTCATCCGCTGTAACCGTCCGGTGGCGGCGGTACACAGATATGATCAATGCCAGACCGACAGCAACTTCTGCCGCAGCTACCGCAAATAAAATGACTACAAAGGCCTGACCGGTAATGAATTCAGGCGCTCGATACCGCCAAAACGCGACCAGATTAACGTTGACCGCGTTGAGCATCAGCTCAATACCCATCAATATTGCAATGGCGTTACGGCGGGCCAGCACACCAAACATGCCGATACAGAAAAGAGCGGCTGAAAAAATTAAAAACCAGGAAAGTGGGATCATGATTTCTTCTCCCG
>JAWOHN010000202.1:0-9507 GCA_046485135.1 Anaerolineales bacterium
TCACAGCCAGGAGTTGCGCAGCCTGCTGGCCCGGCACAACCAGGCGCAATACGAGCTGGCCGACCGGCTGGCACAGATCGAGCTCAAACGGCGAGGGGGACGCAATGGACGGCGCTAAACTCACTCCCCCACAAACCCGGGCGGCAGAGGCGGCCTTTGTCCACCAGTGCAGCCTGGCGAGCCTGCAGCCCGATCTGCCCCTGGCCTGGCGCGTCCCGGGCGGGACGCGCCCATCTCCCAAGAAAAGCTACCGCTCCAACTACGTCTACCCCTTCCAGGCAGCCGTGTCCGACCTGGCCCAGGTGCTGGCCTGGAAAGACTTATCCGACTTTGACCTGCTGCTGCGCCTGGTGGATTTCAGCAGCTTGCGGCCCGTGCTGGCGCAGTTACTGGGTTGGAAAACGGGCCGGGGCTGGCAGCCCTTTGACCCCGTTTGCCTGTTCCTGTTGGTGAACTGGCAGATCGCCAACCGCTGGACACGCAGCCAGGCGCTGAGGAACCTGGCCGATCCCCGCTATGCCGATTACGCCCGCAGTTTCGGCTTTCACAACGGGGTCTACCCCAGCGAAGGCGGCGTGCGTTATTTCTTGACCCGCCTGGGGTACAATTCAGATGCGGGCGGGGGAACCGTGGCGGTCAAGCAGGGGGAAGCGGTGGTTCAGGTGTTGGTGCAGGAGCTGAACCTGCTTCTGGTGGGTGCGGTGGGCGTGCTGTGCGAAGCCCAAGTACTCAGTGAGCAGGCCTGGAAAGAAGCCCTGCTGTGCCCGGATGGCCAGTTGCATGATGCCGCTTCCCAGAGCCAATGTATTTCGATCACGGAAAGCTGCTACCAACCCTGCTCCCCCGGTCAGCCTCGAGCTTGTCCGGCCAAGGAGAAAGAGCGCCGGGGATGTGAGTGCAACAGCCTGGCTTGCGCCCAGGTTTGCCGCCACGCCACCCCACGCGATCCGGAAGCCCGCTACGTGTGGTACACTGGCTCGAACCAATCCGCCAATCACCCCAACCGTTCTACCCAGGATGAAGAGGGTCAGACCAAACACGGCGAAGGCCACTTTGGTTACCGCAGCCTGCCGTTGCGCCTGGCCGATCCGCTCCGGCGTTTCAGCGTGACCTTACTGAATGATGTGCGCCCGGCCAACCAGCACGAAGACCTGCCCGCTGCCGCCTTGCTCCGGCAGTTGAAAGACTGCTATCCCGATCTGCACGTGGAGGCTGTGGCGGGAGATGCCGGTTTCGGTTTTGACTGCTTCTTGCATACTGTCTACACCCTGCCTGCCCGGCGGGTGGTGGATCTGCGTCAGCACCCCACAGATGCGGACAAACCGCTGTGGCCGACGCGGGGCTACGATGACCGCGGGCGTCCGCTCTGCAACTTCGGCTACCGCCTGGTATCTTACGGTTTCGATCCAGAACGCCAACGCCACAAATGGTGTTGCGACCAGGCCTGTCTCAAAGGCCAAGAGCCCCAGGTGCGCCTGGAGCAGGTGATCTACCCCCCGCCGGAATGCCCGTACCAGAACCCAGGAAACAAACATGGCCGGGTGGTGGCTGTGGGCGAACGCTTCGCTGATGCCTCCATCCGCCTGGCGCGGGATGTCCCCGTGGGCAGCTCGACCTGGAAGGCCCTCTACCGCCGGGCGCGCAACGCTGTGGAAGGCCGCAATGCCCGACTGCAAGATTGGGGCTTGAAGCCCATGCCCGTCTACGGCCTGCTGCGGGTCAAGGCGCTGATCTTCCTGGCTGATACACTCGACACCCTGACCACCCTGGCTCGCCTGGTGCGGGAAGCAACACTGGCTGACTGCCTCACCTGAAGCTCAGCGGGCTCACACACGCTTGACTCGCCTGGCGGAAATTTGGGCTGCCAGGCCAGGCCCACGCGCTTGGAGCTCGTTTCTGCGCAATCCTGGGGCCTGGAGTTGGAGGTGTCGCCATGCCAATGTTCTGCTTCCCGCCTCTCGCTTGCCCTTCTGCTACGTTTCTTGAGCTACTGGGCAAGCTTGGTGGACTCGTCAACCCGCTTTTTCAGGAGCTGCGTGCTCTCGCCTCTGGTCTTCTGCTTCGAAATCCCCAACCTGAACCTGCTTCTCACTCCCCCATCACCTGTACCACCAGCTCCCGGCGGCGGGGGCGGTTGTCAAAATCCACGTAGATGATCTGCTGCCAGGTTCCCAGTGTCAGGCGCCCGTCCACGAAGGGAACTGTCAGCGAGGCACCCAGCAGCGCGGCGCGCACGTGGCTGTGCCCGTTGCCGTCTCCCCAGGCGGCGTTGTGCTGGTAAGGCTGGCGGGGATCCACAATCTGGTCGAACAGGCGGCGCAGATCCGCCAGTGCGCCCGGCTCGTATTCAATCGTCGTCAGGGCACTGGTCGAGGAGGGGCAAAAGACAAGAGCTGAGCCGTTCGTTAACCCGGCTTTGCGTACCATATCCTGCACCGCCTGTGTGATATCCTTGATATCGGCGTTGCCATTTGTGCTTAACTGGATTGTCGCTGTGTGAACTGCCATTGAAACCTCCATCAAGCTCATCATTTTCCGGGTCATCTAATTTATACTGTTGTTCATACTTTATTTTACCTCTCTATAATTTGATATAATATTTTTAGTTCAATACCGCGGATCGCATCAAGGAGATGAAGCCAGGTTGCTATCTGGAGAGGGGTAGAATTACACCATGCCGCTGACTGAGATTAGCGGCTGTTTGTTTATCCACACAATCTTCATATTCTGAGCATTCGGGTTTGATCCAAGAAGGAGGCTTTCGCATGAGCAACGCATTTATGGGCAACATCTTGCGGGTTGATCTCACAACAGGGGGCATCCATACCGAAAAACTTAATCCCCAATGGGCACGGCAGACCCTGGGCGGTGCGGGTCTGGCGACACGGTATCTCTTCGAGCTGACTTCGCCAGGCATCGACCCTCTGGGTCCTGAGAATGTGCTGATCTTCATGACCGGCGCACTGACGGGTACACCCTCTGCCAGCGCCAGCCGTTATTCTGTGGTTGCCAAATCACCCCAAACTGGTTACTGGGGGCAGTCCAATTCGGGAGGCTTTTTTGGTCCTGCGCTGAAATGGAGTGGTTTTGATGGGGTGATCTTTGAAGGTGTCTCTCCTGAGCCGGTTTATTTATACATCCAGAATGGCGAAGCCGAGCTGCGACCTGCCAGCCACTTATGGGGTCTGACGGTGCCAGCATGTGATGATATGCTCCAAGCCGAGATCGGTCAGCCGGTCACGGTGGCTTGCATCGGACCGGCAGGTGAGAAGCTGGTGCGCTATGCCGGCATCATGAACAACAAACACCGTGCAGCCGGGCGCACCGGAATGGGCGCGGTGATGGGCTCCAAGCGCTTGAAGGCGATCGTATGCCGCGGCAACCAGCACATCGCGCTGCAGGATGCGGAGGCGTTCAAGCGCGTCTCACAGCGGCAGCGCGAGTTCATGGATGAGTCGATCCTAAAGATCGGTTTTGATACTTTTGGCACCAACATGATCGCTGATATGGTCAATGTCCGTGGCGGGTATCCGACGCGCAACTGGCAGTACGGCACTTATGACCAGATCGAGAATGTCAATGCGCAGGCAATGACCGACCAGGTTCTGGTCGAAGGGGTGCGTTGTTTTGCCTGCCCGGTGGCGTGCGGTCGGGGGACGGAGATTCGGGAAGGCAAGTGGCAGGGCGCCAAGGGAGAAGGTCCGGAGTATGAAACGGTTGACACTCTGGGAGCGATGTGTGGGGTGGATGATCTGAATGCCATCACCAAAGCCAATTACCTGTGCAACGAATATGGGCTGGATACGATCAGCGCGGGTTCTTCCATTGCTTTTGCGATGGAATGTTACCAGCGCGGGTTCCTGAGCCTGGATCAAACCGGAGGCATCCCGCTGGAATTCGGCAACGCCGACCTGGTGGTGGACCTGGTGGGGATGATTGGGCGAAGAGAAGGGATCGGAGACCTGCTTGCTGAAGGGACCTTGCGCATGGCGGAGCGGCTGGGGCAGGGCAGCGAGCACTTCGCCATGCAGGTCAAAGGTCTGGAGCTGCCAGCCTACGACCCGCGCGCCGCAAAGATCACTGGCTTGGGATATGTAACTGCCAACCGCGGCGGGGATCACATGAACGGTTACATCCAGGGACCGACTTTCATTGATATCCCCTTCCTGATTGTGGATGAGAGCAGCATCCGTGACCCATTTGTCGCCAATCCGCAGGACGCCCGCATCTTGATAGATATGGAAAATGCTTTAAGTGTCCTGGATGCTTTGGGGGGGTGTAAATTTATGGGGGTGCTGCTGTCCGCAGATGAGATTGTCGACCTGGTTCGAGCGGCTACGGGATGGGACTTCGATCTGGAAGAATTCCGCACTTGTGGTGACCGTTTGCAAACCATGGCGCGGGCTTACTGTGTGCGCGAAGGGCTGCGCCGCGAACAGGATGTGCTCCCGGGGCGCTTGATGCTCGATCCTTTGCCGGACGGACCTGCGGAAGGCATGGTCCTGGACCGCGCCTCATTGGAAAGCATGAAAGACGCCTATTATGAAATGCGTGGATGGGATATCACAACCGGAATCCCGACCCCCGCGAAGTTGAATCAATTAGGTCTGGGTGATCTGATCCCCCAGTTGTGGGGTACGATGTGAGCTGATAGGTTGCAGAAAGGAAGCAGGGATGAATGCTGTCGATCGACCCTGGTTAAAGAGTTATTCCCTTGGTCCTTACAAGCTGGCACACAGCCTGGCTCCGTATCCATTGGAACCATTGTCGGTGATTCTCGACCAGGCAGCAGATTCATACCCCAACCAACCCGCCATCCTCTTCCAGGGTAAAGAGCTGAAATACCGCCAGCTAAAACAAAAGGTGGATAGCCTGGCAAATGCTTTCGCTAAACTGGGCTTGAAAAAGGGGGACCGAGTGTGTCTCTACCTTCCCAATTGCCCTGAATATGTTTTAGCCTATTGGGCGGTGATTAAATCTGGCGGGGTTGTGGTGCCCACCAGCATCCTGCGCACGGACGATGGCTTGTGGTACGAGGTGAGCAGCTCGGGTAGCCGGTTTCTGGTTTGCCAGGTGGCTCATTTGGAGCGTGGGATCGCTCTCTTGGTGCGCGGCGATTTAGAAGGTATCCTGGTTACTTCTGAGGCGGGATTTGCTGGGGAACCTGTCCGTGCTTCACTCCCTCAGGGCGTATATGATCTTGCCGCCCTGATCGCCGGTCATGATCCCATCCCGCCCCAGGTGAGGATTGACCCAGCACAGGACCTGTGCGAGCTGGCATTCACCGGTGGGGCAACCGGGCTGCCCAAGGGGGTGATGATCAGCCATGCTAACCGTTACGCCAGCATCCTTCAAACCCTGCCCTGGTTTATGAAACCTTTGTTGGGTGGCATCCGAGGCAAGACATCTGTACTGATCTCGCTGCCTATGTTTCATGCCTATGGAAATTTTGTGCAGATATCTGCGATCAACCTGGGGCTGCGCCTGCTGATCTTGCCGGATCCGCGGGATTCGGCTGCGATCCTGGCATCGATCATGGAGCACCGCCCTTTTCTGGTCCCTGGTGTGCCGACACAATTCATGCGCCTGGCAGATGCCGGGCTGAAGCGCTCCAACTGCATGCTTTTTAGCGGTTCGGCACCTTTACCAGCCGAAGTGGCTCAGGAGATCAAGCGCAAAACGGGCATGCCCATTTCGGAAGCTTATGGTCTGACCGAATCCGCCTCGGCAGCGCATATAAATCTGACCGCTTTTTCACGCATCACCGGTTTCGTCCCGAAAGAGAAACCGGGCATTGGCGTGCCGGTCCCGGATATGGATTGTCGCCTGGTGGACGCCGATTCAGGTGAGGATGTGCCTGTGGGGGTACCGGGTGAGCTGCTGCTGCGCGGTCCCCAGATGATGGTTGGGTACTGGCCTGAACCTGGCAGCGGCTTGACGGCGGATGGATGGCTGCATACCGGCGATGTTGCCATCATGGATGAGACGGGTTATTTCCAGATCGTCGATCGCATCAAGGATATGGTCAATGTATCGGGCTTGAAGGTGTATACCACCGAAGTGGACGAGGTTTTGTTCAAGCACCCTGCCATTGCAGTGGCGGCAGCCTTTGGCATCCCGGATACAGAAGTTCCCGGCAGCGAGCGCGTGATGGCGGTGGTCGCACTTAAACAAGAATTCCGCGGGTCGGTAACAGAACAGGAAGTTCGCGATTTTTGCCGGCAGCACCTGCCCCCCTATGCAGTGCCAAAAATCGTCGAGTTTCGCGAGGAGCTGCCATTGACGGTCAGTGAGAAAGTATTCAAGAATGCCCTGCGCGAGCAGGTGATTGAGAGAATTAGAAAGCACAAGGAGGTTTGATCAGCATGGAAATCCTTTATTGCACCCCAGAATGGTTAGAAGAAAGCGCCAGGATTTACCGGGAGACGCCGCGTTTCCAGCAGGCTTTGAAACGGGTGACCACGAAGATTTTTTACCGGGTGACCGCTCTACCTGCCTGGGGGATCGACGCAGATTTTGTGTTTGGTGCCATCGTCACGGAAGGCGAATTACACGAGCTTCGTTTCTTCAATGAAGCCGAGACCAAGGAAAAAGCGGAATTCATCATGGCGGCTTCTCCCCCCGAATGGAAGCTGATCTTGCGCAAAGAACACAAATTCCTGACCGATTTTACGCTGGGTAGAATCGCGCTGGAGTATGGGAGTAAGGTGGGCGTGTTGAAACTGGCGCCTTATGCGGATGCCTTCATCGATGCCCTCACCCAGGTGAAGCTGATCTTCCAGGATGAACTAAGCCCACAACAGGTGGAAGAATACCGCGCGAATGCCGCTCAATTCCGCGCCCGGTTGGGAGTCTGACGCTCAGGCTTTGGCATCCTGAGAAGACATTCCCTGCGAGCAAAGCAAAGCAGTCTGCACGGGATTAGGCTTGCCAGATGATCACGATCACCCTTCAGGGATACCTGACTCTCAAGCAGCAGGTGGGGACGCGCCAGCTTCCCGTGCCTACCGGAAGCAGTTTGCGTGACCTGCTGGCACTCCTGGAGCGAGATCTTGGCTTGCATTTTGAGGATGAACCAATCGAAGCAGGGGCACTCAGGGGGCAGCTCATTGTGCTGGTCAATGGGGTTCACTGCCGGCATTTGCCAGAAAGCCTGAGCACGATCCTTAAAGATGGTGACCGGGTCGCTATCTTCCCCCCGGTTGCTGGAGGATCAGGCGTGGCGTATGAGGGAGTCTATCCCCTCCCACCTCCCCCAAATTCGGAAATTTAAGGGAGGCTCAAGATTCCCCCATTGTCGCTATTTTCAAATGAGGGAGTTTGGGACGGCGCTCTTCCTCCCCCTTCCCATGCGCCAGACGGTGCGCGGGAAGGGGGAGGGAGATGAAGTAAATGTGATGCAAACCTAAAGATTAGATTAGGGGTGCATCCTGATTATTCTGGTTGATATTGGTTTAGAAGTTGAAGTGGATGGCGGTCGAGGCGACCACGATCCAGCTCAGCAGCATCGAGAAGAGGAAAGAGCCAACGTAGATACGCCCGGTCTTGCGGTTGAAGAAAGTCATCAGCACACCGGCAATGGTCATCAATGGCAAGAACTGGAACATGATGATGCCGTACAGTGACTCATCTGGAAAACCGAGCGTTCCTCCAGCCAGCAGAGGAATATAATGGTAGAGCAAAACGCCGACATAGCCCAGGATCAGGATGGCTACGTTGACGACAATCTCCTTCCACAGGCTCCAGGTATCCTTGCGCAACTGGGAGAAGAGCACCAGGTTGAGCATGATAAAGTAGAAGAAGAAGGGGATGGCGTAGGTAAGCGCGATGCGGAACTGCAATGGAGTAACCAACTTCACCGCGAAGACCCAATAACGGAAATCGGTTTTGAAGAAGAAGTCGGTCAGCCACAAGCTGAAGTAGCCGGCTAAAAGGACCAGGGTAGCCAGCAGGAAGGATTTACCCAGCTTGCTCCAGGAGAATTTAGCATTCCAGGTCAATCCGTACACTTCCGCATTGCCGCCCGCCTTCTTGTTCAGGGCAAAGTGCCAGGCTACAAACAAGACGATGGTGATCAAGCCCAGTAAGGTGGTCCAAGCAATGATCGTATTGGTAATGTTCTGCGGGAACAGCCCCGAGGCTGCCCATTCCAGTTTCGTAGGGATATCCTTGAAGCTGAAGAATGTCAGCGGACCCAGCAGCAGGACAATCAAGGCAGAAATCCACCAGCCGATGGGCGATGATTCCGTGATTGGCGCTGGATCCTGGGCTAACTCTTTGAAGTAATTTGCCTGCAGCAGCAGCATACCCACCGCCAGCATTAGCAGGATCATGCCCACCACCCCGATCAGGTTGCCAACTGCTTTCCAATACCAGGTCTGGTTGGAGGGATCCAAGCCGTTACCGCCATCGAGGGTCATCTGGAACCACTCGATCGCATCGCCGATGGCTACTTGAGACAGGTGATCGCCAGGGTGGATGGTGGGGGGTTGGAAGAACATGCGTCCGGTGCCATCTTCGATCGAGCCATAAAGCTTTTCAGGAACGACTGGTTCGGTCGTGCCAAAGACGGCCATTAATTTTTCGCTTTTAACGACATCTTTGGGCACTTCGGTCAGCCACATCAGGGCGGAGAACTCATCGAATTCCGAGAAGACGACTGCCAGGTTGCGCGGCCACTCGGGCGTACCATCGGGGGCGCCAAAGGTGCCGGTCGAGGACCCTTCCAGCACAATGGCTTTATAGTCATCAGGGTAAACCGCAGCCGCAATTCCCAGTGCCCAGCCGCCCATGGAGTGACCCTCCAAGCCGATGTTGTCCTTGTCGACGATATCCAGGGTACGCAAATAAGCCAGCGCATCCGGACCGCCGAAGGCGTTTTCGAACGCTGCCGGATCAGAATAGCCATGACCAGTCTGGTCGCTCGCCAGCACGACATAGCCGCGACGGGCGAACTCAATCGCAAAGCCATCCTGCACTTCTCGCGAGTTAATATAACCATGAATGGCGACGATGCCCGGGGCAGGGTTTTCTGCCGTCACCCCATCGGGGATGTACAACAAACCGCTCATCATGGTGCCATTGGTCCCCACCCAACGCACATCCTTGATCGTAATGCTTCCCCCATTGGTTTGGGTCAACCAAGCCATCATATCACCGATGAAGATGAGCAGGATTGCGATGACCAGGAAAAACTTTGCTTGTTTCATTTCTTTCTCCTTTGTTGTCAAGATCAGCTTGATACCAACCGGGATGCACAGTAATTGGCATAGAGGTGGTAGATTAATAGATTCTCATCTATTATATTACAATACTGACCTTATTTTTGCGCAAATACACGGCATTTCTATTTTTTAGTGCAAACAGGGGCGGTTTCTAATCGCCCAAGTTAGCCTGAACAGTACTTTACCAAGCACATAACCAACTCCTCGGAAAATTGGTTTTGAGATAGCAGGTCAATCTGCACCAGATTTTCAGTCCAAGACACAAGGCCAGGGATATGGAGCA